>CAZICJ010000040.1:0-23705 GCA_964537635.1 uncultured Pirellulales bacterium | reverse complement strand
ATCCTGTCAAAAAAAACTTCCAAAAAAATCAGCGAAATCATCCCCATCAGTGTTTGCTTTTTCCGCTCTTTTCTGGTATAATGCCAACAGAAAAACGGGCATCCAGCACCCGCAGAAAGGAGACCTCAAAAATCTGGAACCCGCGATTGTCGCTCTGAGCGCAGCGAAGAGTCCCTTTCCTATTCTTGAGTTCTTATGTTCTCGAGTTCTTGAATTCTTAGATATATCTTATCCTTAATCTGTATCTTTAACTTTTGATTTTTAACTTTTAATTTAACTACCAATCCCGTCTAAAATCCTATCTTTCTACGAACTACGAACTGTTTTTACAAAACGAACCCAATGTAATAATATAGAGTAAGGACTACTTATAGCGCAACATCTCCCGCTCTTTGAAATCCGCAAAGCCTTTCTTTTGCCAGTGCATTTTCCGAATGAGCTGATAAATTTTCCAGGTTATTGGCTTAATCATGACTAATCCTGGTCGTTATTGGGTATTAGTGCTCTATATTGCGAACTTAGTGAAAATTTCATTGCAAAATTGTTTGATTGATTTATAATTGCTTTTTTGGGATGAACATAGGTAAATACAGGTTCTGATATTTGAAAGAAAGCCCGATGGCAGGAAATTTTTGTACCATCCAGGAAGTAATGCAGATACTTGGCAAGTCTGAATCGGAAATCAAGGATCTCGTCAGGCAAGGCAAGTTGCGGGAGTTCCGCGACGGTCCCAAAGTTGTCTATAAGAAAGAGGATGTTGACGGCTTGTCTGATGACTTTTTGGGAATCGACCTGCTTCCCGAAACCGGCGAACTGGACGTCAAGCTCGACAAGACCGCCGAAATTGACTTGGAACCGGATAAAGACGCCCCCAAAAGCGAAGGTGGCTTCGGGCTAAGCCAGATCGGGTCTGATCTGACCAATGCGGACACCAATGTCGGCACCATCGGCATCAATATCCTGGCCGAAACCGACGACAAATACAAAATTTCAAGCGATACGCGGGCTGAAACCAAAATCGCCAGTAAAGAGGAAGTAGAAAGCCTCGACGCCGATGCCAATCTGGAAAGCATCGGAAGCGGTTCCGGCCTGCTGGACCTATCGCTTCAGGCAGACGACACCTCGCTGGGTGCGGTATTGGACGATATCTTGCCGACCGGGCCGGATATTCCGCCTCAATCAGAAGTTCCCGCGGCAATGGTCGATGAAAACGCTGTCATTCTCGAAAACGAAGACAGAGAGCGCCCGTCCCCTATGGCCGCCGCCTCGCGTGTTATGCAGGCAGCCGCTCCTGTCGCTCCGGCGGCGCCTCAAATGACCATGGTGATGCCGGAAGACCCAACATCCTCAATCTATGGAACGGCGATGTTTTTGCCGTTAATAGCCCTGGTAATCGCCTCGATTGCCACGGCCGCCGGCGTCAAAGACATCTTTCCGTCGCTTGTCAAAATGCTGACCCATACAGGTGTAGCCGATTACAGCCTTGTCTGGCTGGTAATCACCCTGCTGACGGTCGTATTTGTGATATTTATGATCTTTGCAATGCTGTCAGCCGGCAAAAAAACAGCCCCTGACGTCTATCAAAAGAAGTAAAAGCACGATATTTTTATACTTTTCGGCAGGTTTTGCCGACATATAGGCAATAAGCATCTGCGATGCCACAGGACTGTTCCTGTCCGCAGACCGAAATAATGGATTGAATGATACGAAAGGAACTCATTATGAGACGCAATGGTTTAATGACTTGGGTTGTATTAGCAGGGCTTCTGTTGGCGGCAACAGGATGCGTTTCTCAGGCCAAATATGATGACCTCAAGGCGCAAAACCGCACTCAGCAGGCTCGGCTTGATGAACTGCAAAGCGAACTGAACGACTGCAATCTGAATCTCGACCAGAGAATCAAAGAGCTGGCGGCGATAACCGGCAAGAGCGGCGCCGACCTGGAAGCCAAAATCGCCTATATCGCAAGCCTCGAATCCGATATCGAAGCCAAAAAGGCGCTGATTGCCAAGCTGCAAGCCCAACTGCTTCAAGGCGGCGCACCCCTGCCGCCGGAACTCAACACCATGCTTAACGAGTTCGCACGCAATAATCCAGACTTGGTTACTTTTGACGAGGCCACCGGCTCGCTCAAGTTCAAGAGCGACCTGCTGTTTGCCAGCGGCAGCGACCAGGTATCCGCCGGCGCCGTCGCATCACTCAAGACACTGGCCGGCATTATGAACAGCGCCGAAGCCAAAGATTTTGACCTGCTGATTGTCGGCCATACTGACGATCAGCCCATCGTCCGCTCCAAAGCCGCCCACCCAACCAACTGGCATTTGTCTGTACACCGGGCGATATCGGTGCTTAACGGTCTGTCGGCCAGTCAGCTTGCTGAACCCAGAATGTGCGTCAAGGGTTATGGCGAATACAAGCCGATAGCCGACAACAAGCCCGGCAAGGCCGGCAATCCGGTCAACCGCCGCGTCGAAATCTTCATTGTCCCAAGCGGTAAATAAGCCCTTTCGGTACAGACCAGCGGCATAGATAAACACGAATGAACATCAGCCCGACCAGGTGCAGCACGCCTTGTCGGGCTTTTTTTTGACCTGATGCAGCCCCTTGCCAAAACCAGAAAGAACCTGTATGATAACCGTATATGAAACAGGACATTCAACAACGCATAGATGACCTTCGCCGGCAGATTCGGCGTCATGACACCCTCTACTATGTGCTCAACAGTCCGCAGATAACCGACCGCCAATACGACTTGCTGTTTGCCGAACTCAAGACGCTCGAAGCCCGGCACCCTGAATTGATTACTCCCGACTCTCCAACACAGCGCGTCAGTGAAACACCCATTGAGGGTTTTAGCCAAATCCGCCACCCGACGCCGATGCTGAGCATCGACAACACCTATAACGCCGGCCAACTGCGCGAGTTTGACAAGCGCATCCGCAAAATCCTCGAAACCGACGACTATCAGTATGTTGTGGAATTAAAAATCGACGGTCTTGCGGTGGCAATTCACTATCAAAATGGCTTGTTTGTCCGCGCCGCCACGCGGGGCGACGGCGAGACCGGCGACGATGTATCCCACAATGTCCGCACGATCCGCGCCGTTCCGCTGGAATTGATTGATGCGGAACATGTCCCGCAAACGCTGGAAATCCGCGGCGAAGTCTATATGCCCAAAAAAGCGTTTGCCCAGTTGAATCGCCAGCGCATCGAGGATAACCAGCCGGAGTTTGCCAACCCGCGCAATGCCGCCGCCGGCTCGCTGAAACTGCTGGACGCTAAAATTACCGCCCAGCGAAATCTGGCTTTTTTCGCCTATTCGCTTATTGCCCAGCCTGCGCCTGTCGCAGATACGCATTGGGATAGCCTGCAAGCCGCCAAAGCGATGGGCGTTCCGGTCAATCCGCACACAGCGATGGCCAATTCCATCGATGAGGTCATTACGATTTGCGATGCGTGGGCAGACAAGAAAGACTCTCTCGAATATGCCATTGACGGCATGGTCATCAAAATCAACCGCTATGACCAGCAGGAGGCACTGGGCTTTACCGGCCGGGCGCCGCGGTGGTGCATCGCCTACAAATTCCCCGCCGAACAGGCAGAAACTGTCGTCGAATCCATCGAAGTGCAAGTCGGTAAAACAGGTGCCTTAACGCCGGTTGCCAACCTCAAGCCGGTCAAGCTGGCCGGCACCACCGTCAAACGCGCCAGCCTGCATAATTTTGAACAGATACAGAAATTGGATGTCCGCTGCGGCGATACGGTCATCATTGAAAAGGCCGGCGAAATCATCCCGCAGGTCGTTGCTGTCAAGGAAAAACTCCGCAATCTGTTTGAAAGCAAACCCTTCGAGATACCCAGCCAATGCCCTGCCTGCGGCGGAGCCGTCAAAAAGGATGACAACGGCGTCTTTGTCCGATGCGTCAACGATGCTTGTCCGGCAAAACTCGTCGAGCGGCTGCTGTATTTTGCCGGCAAGGGGCAAATGGATATCGAAAATTTTGGCACGGCATTAGTTGAGCAGCTTGTCGCAAAAAATATGCTGACCAGCATCGCGGATATCTATTATTTGAAATTTGCCCAATTAGTACAATTAGACCGGATGGGCGACAAATCCGCCGCCGCCATTATGGATGGCATCGAAAAAAGCAAAACCCAGCCGCTCTGGCGGTTTATTGCGGCGCTGGGCATACGCAATGTCGGCGGACAATCGGCGCAGATTCTCGCCGATGAATTTAAGACGCTGGACAACCTGATGAATGCCGATATGCAGCGGCTGCAAACCATCGACCAGATCGGCCCGGTTGTCGCTCAGAGCATTTACGAGTACCTGCATGAGCCTAAAAATATCAAAATGATTCAAAGTCTCCTTGCCGCCGGCGTCAGCCCTGCCGCACCAAAAGCCAAATCCAGCCAGAAACTTGCCGGGCAAACCATTGTCGTTACCGGGACACTGAGCCATTTTTCCCGTCAGCAAATCGAGCAGACCATCAAAGACCACGGCGGCAAAACGGCTTCTTCTGTCAGCAAAAAAACTTCGTTTGTCGTGGCAGGCGAAAATGCCGGCAGCAAATTAGATAAAGCCAAAGAGCTGGACGTGGAGATTATCGATGAGGAAGCGTTCATTAAGAAAATTCGGAGTTCGTAGTTTGGAGAAAAAGATGGATAGCGAACCGGTTTCTACGCCCTCACGGGCGTGGCTATATTATACCGCCTGTTGCGCAGGCTGAAAAATTGGAAACTGGAAACTGAACCGTTAATATTGTAAAATGGATGAAACATTATGTCGCCCCAGAGACCTAAAAAAAGACGTCCGTTTACGCGTGAAGAAAATCCACATTCGATTTTCAGGAAGATGACCACACAGCATACCGATGTGCTGCAGAATATCGAATTTATTCTGGTTGATGCGTATCGGGAAAACGAGGCGGTTGACGACCAAATTGTCGCTTCTGTGCTGAAAGCCGCGATAGCCGAACAACACCCTGCGGGCAAACTGACAGGGATGCTTTTTGACCGATTGGCTGCAATGCGGCAGGAACGAAGCGATGTATCCGATGACATTTGGACAAACGGCCTAAAAGTCGTATTGAAATCCGTTGGCACCCATTCAAAGGCACAAAGCGGCGATACGGATTATCTGGATTTTGTAGCACCGTTCGTGCCGTAGCAGAAACAAATATGGAATAATCGAAGCGCAGTAAGGTAAGACAAGTTATGGAACAGACAAAACAATCGACTATGCTGCGTGCGCTGGAATTAGCAAAACAAGGACTGGGGCTGGTTGAACCCAATCCCGCCGTCGGCTGCGTCATCGTCAAAGAAGGTCGTATTCTCGGGCAGGGCTTTCATCAGCAGTTTGGCGGGCCTCATGCCGAAATCAACGCCCTTGCGGATTGCCGAAAAAACGGCTTTGACCCTGCCGGCACGGATGTCTATGTGTCGCTGGAGCCCTGCTGTCATTTCGGCAAAACGCCGCCATGCGTCAATGCCCTCATCGACGCCAAAGTCGCCCGCATCTTTATCGCCGCACAAGACCCGACCGCCAAAGTCAATGGACAGGGCATCGCCAAACTGCGTGCCGCCGGCATCGAAGTCCAAACAGGGCTGTGCCAGAACGAATCGGAAGCCCTCAATGCCGCCTTTTTCAAGCACGCCCGCACGGGCAGACCCTGGGTGATTCTCAAATGGGCGCAGTCCATCGACGGCAAGCTCGCCTGGCTCAATCCGCCCGCGGATGGCAACTGGATATCTTGCGAACAAAGCCGAATCGATGTGCAGTCTCTTCGCCGCTGCTGCCAGGCGATTGTCGTCGGGGTCAATACCATCATTGCTGACAATCCAAAACTGACTGTGCGCCTGCCGCAGGAAAGCTGCCAGCCAAAGCCGCTGCGGGTTGTATTGGACAGTCATCTGCGGCTGCCGTGGGACTGCAATCTGATTACCACACCGGATGCCCCGACACTGATTATCACCACCCCGCATACCGCCCAGCTCGAATCGGAAAAAGTGCATAAACTTCGCGATGCCGGCGTACAAGTCGATACCGTCGAAGAAATGAATCATCGATGCAGCCTTCACGGCTTGCTGGACAATCTGGGCAGCCGCGGCGTCCAGCAGCTTTTGGTCGAGGGCGGCCCAACGATACAGACGGCGTTTCTGTCCCAGCGGCTGGCCGACCAATTGACTGTTTATATCGCACCCAAAATCCTCGGCCTTGGCGGCAAGGCAGATATTGCCGAGTCCATAAAAAATACCGTCCAGCCGTTGTCGCTGGATGATATTGCCATAAAATCCATCGGAACGGATATTCGAATCACAGCAAAAATAGGCGCTGACAGCCGTATTTATCCTTCGGAGCCGGTATGAAAAAATCCTTTCCAATAAGTCGTATCATCATTCCGTTCTTGATTGTTGCCGCGCCAATCGCCCTGTTGATTGCGTATCAACTGTACCATCTTCGTGCTATTAAACCGCAGATCGGCTCTGCCGGCCGCGGCGCCAAACGCACACCTCTGCCCGCAGAATGGACCATTTTTCGCGCCGACAATGCCCTGACCGGATGCGTGAGCGCTGTTATTCCTGCCGGACTCAAGCCCGCATGGAAATTTTCCGCCGGCAGCGCGATTAAGTCCACACCCGCCATTGCCGACGGCAGAGTTTTTGTTGCCAGTCTGGACAAAAACCTCTATTGTCTGTCGCTGGCCGACGGCAAACAATTGTGGCAATTCAACACCGACGGTTCTCTGGAGGCCTCACCTGCGGTTGTTGATGACAGGGTGCTGATTGGCAGTGAAGAAGGAACGCTCTATGTGCTGAATGCAGCCGACGGCTCGCCCGTCTGGACAATTAATATCGGCGGCAAAATCGCAGGCTCGGTCAATGTGTACGGTTCATCGGAGACAAGGCGAATCCTGCTGGGCGACTACAGCGGCAATCTGCATTGCATAGATTTCAAATCCGCCCAAATCATCTGGACCTATGCGGCTCAAAATTACATCAACGGCACGCCCGCCATCAGTCAGCATACGGCGGTCTTCGGCTCCTGCGACGCCAACTTGTACATCCTCAATCTGGACGACCCCAACCAGACCCGACTGTTTGACAGCGGCGCCTATATCGCATCCAGCCCCGCTATCAGCGACGGCAAGGCCTATTTCGGCAATTTTGACGGCAATTGCTTTTGTATTGATTTGGCAAGCGGCAAGCAAGTATGGAGTTCAGAAAATACGGGGCAGCCCTTTTTTTCAAGCCCTGCTGTCGGCGAGGATGCCGTCGTCATCGGCAGGCGCGACAAAAAGTTATACTGCTTTGAAAAAACCACCGGCACACAGCGATGGGCATTTGCCGCCGGCGACTCTTTTGACGCATCGCCGCTGATTGTCGGCAATACGATCGTTGCCGGAAATGATGATGGCAGGCTTTACTTGGTTGACCTGCAAACCGGCAAGGAACGGGCGTCGTATGATTTGGCAAGCCCCATCACCGCCGGCGCCGCGCTGGCAGAACCGTATATTCTGGTCGGCACCGACAGCGGCACGCTCTATGCGTTTGAATTAACGGCGGATATAAAGCCCGCCGGGAAGCTGGCGGATTAGTCCCTTCAATTGCAGGCTGATAAGCGATGCGTGAACCTGTCCGGCATTCAAACCCGAGCCGGCAATAATCTGCTCGACATGCATTGGCTCACCGTCAAAACTGCCGATGACTCCCTTTTCAGCCGCCGACAAATTCAATCGTGCCGAATCAAACAACGGTGTGTCGGCTTTCTTCTGGGCATCCTGCGCCGATTGCGCGGCATGGTCCTTGAGTCCCTGTCCCACATAGCCCAGTGCATCCATAATATCCTCAATCGAATCGACCAGCCGGGCGCCGTCTTTAATGAGACGATGGCATCCGCTGTTGAGCGGCGAATCGATTTTACCCGGCACAGCCATCACTTCGCGGTTATATTCCAGCGCCGCCTTGGCTGACAGCAGCGCCCCGCTGTTGTGCGGCGACTCAACGACCAGCACGCCCATTGACAGCCCTGCGATAATGCGGTTGCGGGCGGGAAAGTTTTCCGCCAGCGGCTCATAACTCATCGGCAGTTCGCTCACAATCGCCCCCGATTCAATAATCAGTTCGGCCAGTTTGTCGTTTTCGGGCGGGAAAATATGGCACAGTCCGCATCCCTGCACGGCGATGGTACGCCCCTGTGCGCTCAATGCTCCGCGGTGCGCCGCCGTATCGATCCCCCGCGCCAGCCCGCTGACGATGGTAAAGCCCGCCGATGCCAGCAAATGGCCGAACCGCGACGCCTGCTCTGTGCCATAGATACTGCACCGCCTGCTGCCGACAATCGCCGCCGATAGAGCATCGCTGCGCGACAGCGTGCCGCGCACATACAGCACCGGCGGCGGGTCATAGATACTCCGCAGCGCCGGCGGATAGCGGCTATCATCCAGGCAAATGATTGAAACGGTGTGCTTGTCGGCTAATTTGATTTCCTCATCGGCGTTGAATTGCATACGGGAACGGGCAATTTTTTCGGCGGTAGCGTTGCCGATGCCTTCGACTTTGGTCATCGCCGCAACCGACGCCCCCAGCGCCCCCCGCACACTGCCGAACTGCTTGACCAGCCGCCCAAATAAAACGGAACCGACGCCATCGGCATGGCTCAGCCGCAGCCAGTCGCCCACATCCTGCGAATGTCCGTGATGCCACTGTTCTTCCATTGTCGGCTCCTTCCTGCGGCAAAACACAGACTACATCGTCATGTGCCGTTCAATGAAGCTGGTATCGACCTGATTCTTCACATACAGATTATGCGACAGGATTTTCAGGCAGGCCGGTATCGTCGTTTTAATCGGCTCAATCTTGAATTCCCGCAGCGCCCGCTTCATCGTGGCAATCGCCTCGGCGCGGGTCGGCTGATGCACAATCAGTTTGCTGACCATCGAATCATAATACGGCGAGATGACCGCATCCTGGCACAGATAGGTATCGACGCGGACACCGGGCCCGCCGGGTGTGAAAAATTTGGTAATCTTACCCGGACACGGCGCAAAATTGCGGTCGGGGTCTTCGGCATTGATACGGCATTCAATGGCAACGCCGCTGTGCCGAATGTCCCGCTGCTTCAAAGTCAGCGGTTCGCCGGCGGCAATCTTCAACTGCCATTTAATCAAATCCTGGCCGGTGACCATTTCGGTTACCGGATGTTCCACCTGAATACGGGTATTGACTTCGATAAAGTAAAAATTTTTGTCCTTGTCGAGCAAAAACTCCACCGTTGCCGCATTGTAATAATCCGCATGTTTAATCAGTCGCAGAGCCGATTTGCACAGTTCTTCCCGCGTGCGTTCATCCAGCACCGGGCAGGGCGATTCCTCAATCAATTTCTGATGCCGCCGCTGAATCGTGCAGTCGCGTTCATAAAAATGCACCGCATTGCCGGCTTTGTCGGCCATCACCTGCACCTCAACATGGCGCGGCTCCAGCACATATTTTTCCAGATACAGCGTACCGTTTTTGAACGCCGCTTCGGCTTCCGCCTTGGCTGCCCCGAACGCCTTGTGCAGACTGATATCATTGTGGGCGACGCGCATCCCGCGTCCGCCGCCGCCGGCCGCGGCCTTGACTATCACCGGATAACCGATTTTGTTAGCCAATTTGACTGCCTCGGCTTCGTCGCTGACAGGTCCATCCGAACCCGGCACCTGCGGCACTTTAGCGTCCCTCGCCATTTGCTTGGCGGCAACTTTGTCGCCCAGCTTCCGCATTGCCGCCGGCGACGGCCCAATAAATGTTATGCCGCACTCGCCGCACACTTCGGCAAAATGGGCATTCTCGGCAAGAAAACCATAACCCGGATGAATCGCATCGACATCGGCGATTTCGGCGGCGCTGATAATGGCAGGGATATTCAGATAACTTTTGCCGGCCGCCGCGGGTCCGATGCAAATCGCCTCATCGGCTAATTTGACATACGATGCGTCTTTATCCGCCTCGGAATACACCGCCACGGCTTCAATCCCCAGTTCGTGGCACGCACGAATAATGCGCAGGGCAATTTCGCCGCGATTGGCAATCAATATCTTTGAAAACATATTTTCGTCGCTTCCTGAAAAAAAGGCCGCCCCTGGTGGCAGGCTGAAGGTGCATTCTTGAATAAGTGATTTAGTCTTACGGACGAACCTTGAACAAGACCTGTCCGAATTCTACCGCCTGACCGTCTTTGCAGCAGATTTCAACAATCGAACCGCTCAGTTCGGCTTTGATTTCGTTCATCACTTTCATCGCCTCGATAATACAGACGGCTGTATCGGGATCGACTTTCTGGCCGATTTTAACATACGGCGGCGAATCGGGGCTGGCTGCCTGATAAAAGGTTCCGACAATCGGAGACTTAATCAATAAAAGCCCAGCATCCTGCTGTACCGCAGGGGCGGCCGCGGCAGGCGCTGCGGGAGCCGGGGCAGCAGCGACCGGCACCGGCGCTGCACTATAAACCGCATGAGCCTGTACCGCCCCCGGACGCTTGAGATGCATTCTGCTGTCGCCTTCGACAATCTCGATTTCCACAAGGTCATTGGCTTTCATCAGCTCAATCAAGTCCTTAACCCTCTGCAAATCTTTCTCCTGTTTGTCTGCCATATATCATCCTTATTCTAAACTGAAATCCATCGTTTGCCTTAATTTTAGCCGATTAGTATAGCCATCAACATAGCATTTGCAAGAATTTTATTAGCACAATTCAGGTATTCTGGACTCCATTATACCACAATTAGCCCGATTGTGTCTGGCTGCTTCAGTCCCGATTGTTGGATGTCGAACAGCACCGACACAGCCCGTAGAAGAATACCTCGTGGTCTTCGACCGTCATGCCGGCGGCGGAAACGGCTTCGTGATTAAGCCCGCAACCCGACAATTCAAAAATCGATTCACATTTTCGACAATAAAAATGGTGATGATGCTCTTTGCCAGAACATTCGTATAGCGTGCCAAGGATTGGATGGGTTATTTTCAGCAGCCAGCCCTGTTCAACCAGCCGCTTAAGATTCCTATAAACCGTTGCCTGATCTATGGTTGGGATAATTTCTTTGGCTTTTTGAACGATTTGACCAACGCGCAACGGCTGCTGGCAGGCTAAAAAAACCTGCACAATTGCCATTCTTTGTGGAGTATTTCTGTCTTGTTTATCGAGCATTTTTTAATTATATCAACTTTAATCTTGACATGCAAGTGCGAAATCATTAGTATATGCAAATAGATTCGCAATAGCGTTTTAATCAGGAAAAATATTGTATGAATAAAATATTAGTTTTGGTCTTGGCAGCAATGGTTCTAATTGTCGGCTGCAAGTACGATAAGCCGGCAGTGTCCGGCAAACTTCAGGTTGTAACGACCTTGTTTCCCTTGTATGACTTTTCCCGGCAGATTGCAGGGGATAAAGCCGATGTGGTATTGTTGCTTCCGCCCGGTGTTGAGCCGCACGGCTTTGAGCCAAGGCCGGGTGATATTCTGCGCATTAGCAAGGCGGATTTATTTATCTACACCGGTCCATTTATGGAACCATGGGTGGATGATATCTTAAAGGGGATTGATACCCGCAAAGTGGTTATCATCAATGCCAGCCAAAAAATAGAATTAGCAGATGAGCACGAATCAGAGCACGGATCAGAGTATGAAGGGCATCATCACGAAAAAGACCCGCATATTTGGGTCGATCCGATTCTGGCACAGCAGATTGTCAATGCGATTGCCGATGGATTTATGCAAAAAGACCCCGCCAACAAGGACTTCTACCTGGCCAACGCTAAAGCTCACAACGACAAACTGGCCACGCTGGACAGCGACATCCGCACATCTTTGGAAAAATGCAAATCCAAAACGATTCTCTATGGCGGACATTTCGCGTTCGGCTACTTTGCCCGCCGCTATGGGTTAGATTATATGACTCCGTATGCCGGTTTCTCGCCCCAGGCAGAGCCGACTCCCAAAGCCATTGCCGAATTGATCGAAAAAACCAAAGCACTCGACAGCAAGTACATCTACTATGAGGAGCTGATTGAACCGCGCGTGGCAAGGGCCATCGCCGAAAGTGCCGGCGCCCAGATGCTGCTTCTCAGTGCTGCCCATAATATCTCCAAGCAGGAGCTTGACAACGGCACGACTTATCTGGACATTATGCGGGGCAATCTTCAACGGCTTAAACAGGGTCTTGGGTACCAGGAATGAATATTATCGAAGTCAAAAAGGTCTGCATCCGATACGGCGCCATCGAAGCCGTCTGCAGCGTCAGCCTTCAGGTTGCCGCCGGCGATTATGTCGCCTTGGTCGGCCCCAACGGCAGCGGCAAGACAACACTGCTCAAGGCCATGCTGAATCTGCTGCCGTTGACGGAGGGGGCGATTTCGCTGTACGGTACGCCGTGCCGGCAATTTCGTGATTGGAATAAAATCGGTTATGTTCCCCAGGTATCGCGCAATCTGCACAAGGGCTTTCCCGCCACGGTCAAAGAGATTGTCGCCTCCGGCCTACTGTCGGTCAAACGCATGCCGCGGCGGATATCTAAACAGGACGCCGCCGCCGTCGAACAGGCGATGGAAACCGTTGGCATCGCGGATCTCGGCGAGCGGCTGATTGACCAGTTGTCCGGCGGCCAGCAACAGCGTGTGTATCTTGCCAGAGCGATGGTCAACAATCCCGAACTGCTGCTGCTCGACGAGCCGACTGCCGCCATTGACCCGGCAACCCGCGAACAGTTTTACAAAACCCTCTGCGATGTCAACCGCATTGGCCGCAAAACGGTCGTACTGATTTCTCACGACGCCGGCCATGTCAGCCATTATGCCAACAAATTAGCCTATCTCGACAAGCACCTGGTATTTTTCGGCGGTTTTTCCGACTTCTGCACCTCGCCGGAAATGACCAAATATTTTGGCCCGCATATCCAGCATTTAATCTGCGGTCAGCATTGTTCAGCGGAGCAAACCCAATGAACTTCTTTTTAGAAGCACTCCAGTATTCATTTGTTCAGCGGGCGCTGATCAGCGGCGTATTCATCGGCACATGCTGTGCGCTATTGGGTGTGTTTTTGGTCTTGCGCCGGCTGTCCTTAATCGGCGATGGTCTGGCACATGTTGGACTGGGTGCCGTCGGGCTGGGATTGCTGCTCAACACCCAGCCGCTATGGATAACCATCCCGCTGGTGATGATTGCCTCGCTATGGATTATCTGGCTGTCAGACAAAGCCGATGTGTACGCCGATGCCGCCATCGGGCTGGTCTCGGCGGTCAGCGCCGCGGCCGGTATTGCAATGGCAAGCGCCGGCAGAGGCTATAATGTCGATCTGACCAGTTTCCTGTTCGGCAGCATCATCGCCATCAGTCCAACCGAAGTCTTCCTGAGCGTTATTTTGTCGCTGGCAGTCATCATCACCGTCTGCCTGTTCTACAACGAATTATTCGCCATCGCCTTCGAGGAAGAATACGCTCGCGTTCTGGGCATCCCTGTCGATAAAATCAACAAACTGCTCATTTTGTGTGTTGCCCTAACTGTCAGCCTCGGCATCCGCATCGTCGGTACGATGCTGATTTCCAGCCTGATTATTTTCCCGGCGGTTTCAGCGCTGCAAATCGCACGCGGCTTTCGCTGGGCAATGATTCTGGCAGTGATCTTTTCCATCACCAGCGTCACCCTGGGCGTCTTTGTGTCCTTTGCCTTCAACCTGCCCACCGGTGCGACGATTGTACTGATTAATTTTGTGTTTTTTATCGGCGCCTTCCTGTACCGGCGGTTGCGATGAATTCAAAAAAACCAACTATACGGCTGTACCTTGCGATTGCGGCAATGCTGATTACTGCGGGCAATCTGCACTCTGTAATTCATTTGCTGACCGAGCATAGCCATGGCCATTCCCATTGTTCAGATGAACATAACCAGCCGGATTCCGATCGGTCGCAGGAAAACTGCAGAGTTTGTCAATTTCTTGCCCTGAACGCAACGCCGTATGTGGCCAATAACTCCACCGGTATAATTTTTATCTTCAATCCGCTTCCTGAGACACGCATATCGAGTCAAAGATGCGGTCTTTCTGTTTTCATTGCCTCTGTTTCCGCACGCGCCCCTCCTTTGGCGTAAAGCATATCCATACACTGTTTTTCTTTTATTTCTGTTTTGTCAATGCGCAGCAGGAGTCTGCATGCGCGTCATTAATTATTTCCAATGGAGATTAGACTATGAGAAGCAATTTGTTTATCGCCTTTACCGCGGCTTTGATACTCGGCGTTTTCAGCAACTTAGCAGCGGCACACATGCATACACATGTCGGAAGAAACGCCGACGGCGTCTGGGGCAATGCCGACGACAATACCTTATGGATATTTGCGACACCCTCGCAGCCGAATTGGGGTGTTATTGAAATGACCCCAACCGGGGATGTGATTGACGGTAAAAATGTCTATCGGGCCGAGCTGGATTGCTGGCATTCAGCGCATCCGGACTCGGGTCTGTTTCAACTGGATTTTAACGACCACTCCATTCAGCCGGACTGGCGGATTGGGTTAAAACGAATCGGTTTTTCCAATCCGGATAATTTCTGGATGCAGGACGAGAGTACAACACTGCCGATTCTGGAAAACAATGGCGATACCTTTGCCTTTGAAGAGCCGGACTGGGACGCTGCTTTGCCCAATGGAAGCGGCGGTTTGGGAGCCTGGCATTTCCATACCCATACCGAATTTCTTGCGATGGCTGATAAGCCCGGCAAAACCTTTTCGGCAACGTTTACTGCTATCGACAATGGAGCAACGCAATACAGCCAATCCGCACAGTTTACGATTGACTTCGTAACGGTTCCGGAGCCGGCGTCGTTGATCCTGCTGGCAATCGGCGCCTTTGCCGGTTTGCGGAAAAACAAATAATAACAACTGCCCGAGGCGGGGACGGCGGCTGTCGTCTCCGCCTTATGGAGTTCGATATGAAAGCGTTAAAAGGATTTTCTTTAATTGAGCTTTTGGTCGTTATTGCGATTATCGCGCTATTATTGAGCATCGCCCTGCCTTCTCTGAAAAATGCCAAAGACAGTGCCAGGCAATTGATGTGTTTCAGTAATTTGAGGCAGATGGGTATTGCGCTGAAGGCATATCTTGAAGAAAACAAAGATCGGCTGCCGCCCAGTTCCTGCCATCTAAAAAATCAACGGGACTACTGGCTCTGCATCCTCGAACAATACGCCCAGTCGCAATTGTTATACAAGTGTCCGTCAGATAAAAATAAACTTTTTATCGACTGGAATACGCCGCTGGGTCAACAGTCCGCCAATGCCAGGTGGTCCAGCTATGCGGTCAATTCGCTGCTGGATTCGAAATGTCCTGTCAACGGCGGCCAATACGCCAGAGTTTCGAATATCAAAAGACCCGCTTATTGTGTCTATATCAGCGAAGCGCCAGACAGTTGGACTAAATACGACCATATTCATCCGGAAAACTGGGGTTCAATAGAGGAAGTCCGGGGGCAGGTGGCGTGGAACCGACACCGCAATACATCCAATTATATTTTTGCCGACGGCCATGTGGAAAAACTCGCCGTCGAAAATACCTGGGACTGGCCGGACGGGCGATGCCTCTGGCTGCCGGAATGCGCGCCGGGCTGGCCGAAACCATAATTCAAAAACAACAACTTATTTCAGGAGAATACGATGAAAACCATAGTGTTATTGCTATGTCTTGTATCGACTTATGTCGCCGCAGACTGTCCGCTGGATCATTTATTAATCGGAAGAAACGCCGACGGTATCAATGGCACGGACGACGATTATCAATTATTTGTCGATTGCACGCAGAAATACCGCCACAGTGACCCGAACAACAACTCCTCGCCAACATGGCGATATCGGCATTATCCCTTGTACTATAGCCCGATGTTCAAGCGGTATCAGATCGGCGAGCCGGGATTCGATCTGATTGCTGACGACCCCAACCGCAAGCTTGAGGGAATTGCGAATGTGGATTACAAACTCATTATTGAATGCGTCTCTATCCAACAGGGATTGTCCGCGGTTTCGGGGAGTATTATTCTCGACCAGCCGGGTGACTGGTTCTGCCACAGCGACCTGCCGGAAACACACGTACATTTTCAGTATCGCGTGCCAAGACCGGCCAATGGATCAAGCCTCAATGAAATGTACTGGATTACGTTTCAGGTTTCAGACGCCGTGCAGGACGGCAATCGCTATGTTTCATCCGATCCGGTTACGATTGTTTTCGTACAGGACCCGCTGGACGGTGATCTGGTTGTGGATGGAACGGTGGATGGACTGGATTTGATGGAGTTGGGGCGTTTTTGGCTTTCGCAGGATGCGAATCGGATAAACGATTATTATGAATGGGCGGATAGCGACCAGGATGGTATTGTTAATCTGAAAGATTTTAAAATGCTTGCCGGAAATTGGCTGGTTACTCAGATATAGCTGCAAAAAACTCAGTTTTTTTCCGCCAACTGCTTATTCATTGGACAAACACCTGTAAATTTTGTATTTTTATGATTGGTAATAAATGATCATATAACCGGATTGATGCCGATTGGGACTTGAAGTCCCGCGATATGACTCTTAAAACACAACCAATCAAAAAACAATGGACCCTGCTTGCGGTACTGACCGCGGGGCATTTTATCATGGATTGCTTTCCGGGAATGCTGCACACTCTGCTGCCCCGCATCCAGCGGGATTTCGGCTTGACTCACTCTGCCGGCGCCAGCCTTTTGATGGTTTTTCTGATTGCCAGCAACGGCATTCAGGTACTTATTGGACATTTTCGCCCCGGCAAAACCAATCCGTTGTTTCTGTATTTGGGCTTTTTCTTTGCCCTGTTCATCGGCGGCTTTCTCCTACTGCCTGCGCAGGCGTCTTCCTTCTGGCCGGCGGTGATTGTTTTGTCTATCTGCGGAGCCGGCGTCGGCATGACCCATCCTGAATTTCTCCGCTCGGTTCACACACTTAAGAGCATTTCGTCGGCTGTCAGCACCTCCATTTTTATGGCCGGCGGCGTCGCTGGTTTTGCTTTCGGCGGATGGGCATCCACCCTTATGGTCGAACAGTACGGCTTTGCCTCCATCTGGTATTTTTGTGCCGCCGCAGTCATTGTCGGGGCAGCCCTGGCAATGATGCGAGTGCAATTAGCCCGCGAAGAATCTCATCCAGTCTGCCCGACGAGTCGTCCCAAACCCTCTGTTTCGTTCTGGCCGGTCTTTCTGATGGCCGTACTCGGGGGTACATCTTCATCAGTCTTGGTCTGGGCAGTTCCGCAAACACTCGACAAAATGCACTTCCCGCTCAGCTTCGGGGGATTATCCGTGATGCTCTTCAGTCTGGCTGGCGGACTGGGCGGCATCCTTGTGTCCCGCTGGGCAGCCCGCACCGGAGAATTAAAAGTGTGTTTCTGGATGCTGACGGCCGGCCTGCCCTTTGCGTTTGCCTATCCGGCGGCCGTACACCATCGATGGGCTTGCGGACTGATAACCGCGGCCGGCCTGTTATGCTATGGCGCCTACCCTCTGATGGTCAGCTTTACCCGACAGGCAGGCGGCAAAAATCTCGGCAGCCGGATGGGCTGGATTGTCGGCGGCACGTGGCTGATTGCCTGTATGGTTCCAAGAATGCTGGCGCCGGCGGCAAATTCGCTTGGCTTTAAAATGATTTTGACCATCGCTCCTACCGGCTATCTTGCGGCGGCTTGCCTGGCAGGGTATCTTTTGGTACAATCAAAAGGAAAAGGCTGAAAAACGATTATGATAAACTCTGATTTCCATATCCATACCGAATACTGCGGCCATGCTCCGGGAATGACCGTCGAACGCATCTGCCGCCGCGCTGAAGAACTGCGGCTGCAGCAGATTGCCATTACCGATCACATTTACGATAACGAGTCGGCATGCGTTGTGCAGAAAGTCCGCGATGATTTACAGGCAGCCGCCCCCTCTATCCCCGTCATTGTCGGCGCCGAAGTCGATGTCGATTCGGATTTTGTTGACGGCCGGCTGGCAAGCGACCAGATTGACGGCATCGACTATATCATTGCCGGCTTTCATTATGTGCCGACGGTGGGCAATTACCCCTGGAAGCCGCAGCAGTGCAGTCTGGACAGGCCGACCTTTATGCGCCTGTGGGAAAGCACGCTGCTGGGTGTGGTGTCCAACCCGGCCATTCATACACTGGCACATCCGGGCAGGCTGTTTGCCGCAGCGATGGGACTCGAAGGCGACTGGGATGCTGCGATGGAGGTTTTTCAAAAAGCCGCTGTGCTGTCGGCTAAAAATCGCATTGCCTGGGAACTCAACGAATTGACCGGCCAGCGGCTTGCCCCCGAATTCAAGGAAAAATGGCACTGCATTTACGAAATCGCTCTGGGTGCCGGACTCAAACTGATTTTCGGCTCCGACGCCCATGATGCACAGTCCCTCGCCGCAGCGGATTTCACGCAGCAGATTTTGTCACGGCTTGGCTCGGCCCAACTCTCAACCCCACAGGATATTGTGGAATGGAAGAAGAGCAGGTAGCCGGTTTCTGTGCGGCACTTGCCTACTGTGAGACAGCGTATTGCGGCTTGGCATTTACCTCATCCAGCAGCAATTGAGCCTGTCTGCCATAGTCAGAGGACGATTCCGATACGGGTTCGAGCAAATACCGTGCGTATTCGTAGTGTCCCTGCCCAATATCATTGCGTGCACGCTCCAAACGAGCCTCATCGATAGCGTTTTGCCACCGCTGACTGGCCTCTGTGTTGCCTTTAATACAGCCTGAAACCAGAATCAGCACAAAAAATAACGCCACAAAGGTGATCGTGATACGTGAGAGTGTCATTATATCTCTCCTTTCTCAAATATACCTTTGTTTTTCCAGGATGTCTTTTCGGTGGTGTCTTTATGTCACATTATCACACTGTTTTGAACTACGACGATTTCACACATCGAAATGGTTACACTTTTTTTTTTCACACACCCTGTTTTCGGCCAAAATACAACGGAATCTTTGTAAAAAAGAGGCAAAACCGATAAAACTGGATAAAAAAAAACGGAAACAAGACCTTTATCAGTAGTATCTTGTCAAGTTTGATTTTCCGGATACAATAAGGGCTTTGAAAACGATAGGATTTGTATGACATTTACACAATTATTGGCGATGGCCGGCGCTGCCGGCGGGCGGGTGCGGGTGTGTGCCGATTCGCGGCTGGTTTCAGCGGGCGACATTTTTGTCGCCATCGCCGGCGTGCACAGCGATGGACACGCCTTTATCCGTCAGGCCGTCGAGCGGGGAGCGGCGTATGTGGTCTGCGGCAAGCCTGCCGAGTGCAGCCCCGCCCAGATGATAGTGGTTGAAGACAGCGCCCACGCCCTGGGGCTGCTGGCTCAGGCAAGCCAGAATAATCCCAATGCGCAGTTGACCAATCTGGCTGTAACCGGCACCAACGGAAAGACGACAACGGCATTTCTGGTACAGGCTGTCATCCGCTATGCAGGCCAGAAATGCGGTCTGATTGGGACGATTACACTGGATACGGGCGGCAGGCAGCAGACAGCGGCGATGACAACGCCGGATGCCCTGACGATTGCCGCGGCCGCCCGCGAGATGGTCGATAACGGCGCGGCGTATATGATGATTGAAGCCAGCAGCCACGCCTTGAGCCAGCAGCGGCTGGCCGGCATCCACTTTACCGCGGCGGCTTTTACCAATCTGACCGGCGACCACCTGGATTATCATAAAACAATGGAAGACTACCTGGCGGCAAAGACACGCCTCTTTACCGAACTTCCATCCCATGCGATTGCGATATTGAACGCCGATTCGGATGCCAGCCGGGCAATTGCCGAAAAGACCCATGTGCGAACATTGTGGTATGCCGTCGATAAGCCAGCCGACATCGCCGCCTATACCGAATCGATGGATGCCAACGGCAGCGTTTTCAGTATCGAATTCAACTCCTGCCGGGAAAAGGTACGAACCCCGCTTCCAGGCAAACACAATATCAGCAATTATCTGGCAGCGGCGGGCCTGTGTCTGGCCGCGGGCTTTGACCTGACAACAGTGGCACGCGGGCTGTCATCGCTGCGGTGCGTGCCGGGACGACTGGAACCGGTCTTTTCACAGGCGGCGGATAAAGCGGATATCCGTGTATTTGTGGACTATGCCCATACCGACGATGCTTTGCAAAATGTACTCACTACGCTTAAGCCGATCTGTAAGGGCAATTTGATTACCGTATTCGGCTGCGGGGGCGACCGGGACAAGACCAAACGCCCGCGCATGGCCGCCGTCGCCGAGCGGCTGTCCGACCGGATTATTGTTACCAGCGACAACCCCCGTACGGAAGATGCGGCGCTGATTATCGACGATATCCTGGCGGGCTTTGGCAGGGCTATCGACGGCAAACGGATTGTCGTCGAGCAAGACCGGCGAAAAGCCATCGGCTTTGCCATCGCCAATGCCGGCAGAAATGACATCATCCTGCTGGCCGGCAAGGGACACGAAGACTACCAGATTATCGGCACAGAAAAACACCATTTCAGTGATGTCGAAGTCGCCAAAGAATATCTGGATTTGCTGTAAAAACGGGGACTGGTATGTTCTGCCGCTGGCAGGTTGTACCTGTCCCCGCTTTTGAATGAGGGTTCTATTTTCAAAAAAACCTGTTCAAATGGCGTCTTCTGATGTATGATGGATACTGCGAAAAGTCCTTGTTTATTGTGGAAGTGGATATATGCTTGAATTAACCAGTCTACGCAATGCAATCTATTCTCTGGGCCAATCCGCTATGTGGTATCGGAAAAATACCGGCGGTGTCCCTCTTGACATCGTGCGGGATTCTGTCATCCAGCGGTTTGAGTACACATACGAACTGTGCTGGAAAATGATGAAACGCTGGCTGGAGATCAATCTGGGCAGTACATATATAGATGGGATTTCACGCAAAGACCTGTTTCGTTATGCCGCCGAACACCATCTGATTGAGGATGCCGCCAAATGGTTTTCATATCATGAAGCCCGCAATGAAACCAGTCATGTGTACGATGAATCCGTAGCACGGGAGGTCTTCTCAGTGGTGGATGATTTTCTCGTCGATGCGGAATATCTGTATAAACAAATAGCAGAAAACAATGATTGATATTTCCAAACAACAACTGGATATGGTGATTCGGATTTTGGATGCTCACCTGCCGGGGCGTGAAGCGATGGCGTTTGGCTCCAGAGCAACCGGCAGCGCCAAGCCCTATTCGGATTTGGATATTGCGATTATGGGCGATGAGCCGTTTGATTTTCGTACGCAGGCGTTTTTGAAAGATGCCTTTGCGGAGTCCGATTTGCCGTTTCGGGTCGATGTGGTACAGTGGTGCAAAATCAGCCCCGAATTCAAAAAAGTAATCCAGCCGCAACTGCAATCTATCCAGAAAGCGGCTTTGTCGTGAGAGAAGTTTGTTCAAGGCGGATTGGGTGAAAAGATGGGTGCAATGTACAAAGAAAGGGTGGGCAACAGCTCACCCGGCCGATTTTATAACCTTTTATCTTGCATTGTGTTACGAAACAGTGCAAAATAATGGCGGTATAGCGTAGATATTTTGCAAATTTTCTTAAGTCTCTATATAAGAATGGTTTAGGAATGGAACAAGAAGCCATTGCCGCCATATTGGCGCCTTATAATCCCTGGTGGAACAAGGACAACAACTGGCGTTTGGAATTGCCGAAGTACCGGCGGCCAATCGTCAGTCAGGTCTTGAGTGATTTGTCCGAGATCAGTCAGGCGGTGTCCATTACAGGGCCGCGGCGAGTCGGCAAGAGTACGGCCGTCAAGCATGTAATTGAGACGCTGCTGGATCAGCAGCAGGTTTCTGCACGACACATTCTGTATTTTTCTTTTGATGACCCGGAAATAGCGGCATCGGAAAAGATGCAGCACGAAATTTTTGACCGTTTGATGGATAGGGTCGTCAAAGGCGGCCCGACATTTTACTTTTTTCTCGACGAGATTCAACGGCTCCCGCGCTGGGAATTGTTTATTAAAAAATATTATGACCTGAAATACCCCGTCCGTTTTGTCATTTCGGGTTCGGCCTCGTCGCCGATATTTCGAAGCAGCCAGGAAAGTCTGCTGGGCCGAATTAAGGACCGGCATCTGCTGCCGTTCAGTTTTCGGGAGTTTTGTCAGTACAAGTTTAGAGAACAACCTGTCTTTTCGGAGATTCTATCGGCGTGTTCACCCCTTCGTCCGGTGCTATTGGAAGGCAATGGCGAGCTGGCCGCTAAAATGGTCAATGTGTTGACTGAGCAGCTTGGCGGGTTCGAATCAGAGCTTGATCAGGCGGTGATTGAGTATTGTCGGGATGGGGGTTTTCCGGAGGTCTGGCCGCTGGTCGACCCGGTCCGTAAGATTGAGTATCTGATGGAGCAGCAGGTTCGCAAAGTACTGTACGAGGACTTGATGATGCTGACCAGGTATCGCAAGCCGGAAAATATCCTTCGGTTCTTTGTCTATCTGCTATCTCATCCGGGCATTGAGATTAACATCAAAAAAGTCTCCAGCGAATCGGGGGTCGAGCCGCGTATTATTGCCGATAATCTGCCGCGGCTGGAAATGACAGATCTGATTTTACGCATTCAGAAATTCAGCGCTCAGCCGCTGCGCGCCCGACAGGGCAATATTAAATGTTATCCGGTAGATTTGGCCTTGCGAAATGCAGTGCTCAAAAGCTGGGAATTTCCAAATTCGCAGATGATGGGGTATTATGCCGAAAATATGGTGATGCGGGAAATCATAAGCTGGCAGGAAAAGATTGAGGTCTCGTATTACCGTGAAAAAGAGACGGAAGTGGACTTGATATTGACTTACGGCGGAAATCAATATCTTCCCATTGAGGTCAAATACAGTAAGAAACAGCAGCAGATTGCCATGCTGAAGCATTTTTGCAAAAAGTACGCTTCTAAGCTGGGAATCGTTATTACGCGTGATAAAGAATGCAGGATGGAGGATTATCTCTATCTGCCGTTACGATACTTTTTATTGGCTTCTTAGAAAACTCGAAAACCGGAAAACAGGCGGCTGTCCCTAATATTGCGAATTCAAAAAAGTGATTCAACCTCAATTGCAGAGGATTCAGAAAGCATCTTAGGCGTTGAATAAAAAATGAGAAAAAAGTATCCGTCCTTTTTACATCCTATTTTTATTGAGAGAAAACAATGAGGTCAAAGTTTGCTATAACAATCCCCACAATACCTTTAATTTTGGGATGTTTACTTTGGTTCTTGTATGAAATCGGCTTTTTATATCCTGGCGCTGGTTTTGGGGCAGGACGATGGCCTGATATGCCTCTTTGTTTGCTCGGCACAATTATTTGTTGTATTTCTATTCCTGTTTTATATAAATACATTTATGCAGATATTCAAATTAGTGGTAAAGCAGGGCTGTTTAGTCGAACAATTCTTCTGTGTCTGTTTTTTTTCTTCGGAATTTTTTTCCAACTTGGCAGCGATCTATATTTTATTGCTTTTGGGTCCTTTGTATTATCTGTAATAACAGTATTTACAACACATCTTTATTGCCTGATTCATCTGTTTTCTAATGCGGTCAAAAACCGAACAAAAAGTTATGTCGCACATCTATTTTTGCTGACGGTTTATTAGAACCTATCCCAAAACCTCAATTATTAGGTGAGTAAGAGCCGATATATGA
>CAZICJ010000039.1:0-23739 GCA_964537635.1 uncultured Pirellulales bacterium | reverse complement strand
GTTCCACCTTAACTCAAAGGTGTTTCTGTCCAACGCATGGGGACAACCTCATCCACAAAGTCAAAAAACTTTTACATGATTTATCATTTTTTTTCAAGCCATTTATATAAAAACAGACCGAACGAATCAATAAATCGTGTTTTATCGGACTATCAACGGCGAATATCTGATAAAATAAGTCTGTCCTATGATGATATTCCACTTTTTTGTATAATGCGGCTTGTAGTCATAGAGAGAAAACAACCACATTTATGGGGTGGGTGCCAAAAGATGTCCAAAAAAATAGAATGCAGGATTATTGATTCGCGGCTGATGGAGCCGAGTCGAATACCGATGCATCCGATACCGCGAACTGGTCCACAAACATACTCGAAGTACGGCCAAGCCGAATCGGGATTGAACTGTCCGACAACTCGGCGTGATCTTTCACGGCCGATAGACGTGTTGAGCCCGCGCCAGAATGCCCCTTACCCGTGCGGGATTTTTGTGAATGTGCTTGCCTGATTTTAGCCAATTTTTTATTCCAATCGGTATTCCCATGCGCGGAAATGGAGACTCAACTGAGTCTTTTTATCCTCGATGTTGGTTTTGAGTTCCGCCAGCAGTTGCGGATTTCGGCAGATTGCCGGGTCGGCATATTTTTCCTCTAACTGTCTGATGTGGGTTTCCAGTTCGGCGATTTTTTGTTCGATTTGTTCAACGGAAAACCGATTGAAGGCTTTGAGTTCTTCGGGTGCGGCGGTCTTTGGCTTCTTTCCCGGGCGGACATCTTTTTTGGCCGGCGCGGCTTCCTGCGCCTCCTGCTGGCGTTTTTTGATGCGCTCCGTATAAGCCGTCCAGACGCCATCCTGGTCAACAAACGCCTC
This sequence comes from uncultured Pirellulales bacterium, assembly GCA_964537635.1. Classification (GTDB taxonomy): domain Bacteria; phylum Planctomycetota; class Phycisphaerae; order Sedimentisphaerales; family Anaerohalosphaeraceae; genus Anaeroglomus. The sequence continues at coordinate 22,873 of CAZICJ010000039.1, read as the reverse complement.
AACAAACTCATACTGGCACATCTTTTTTTCGCCCATCGGGTCGCAGCCCAGCACCAGCAGCCGGTCGGCGATGCTGTCGATAAAATAGCGGTCATGGCTGACGGCAATAATCGTGCCGGAATAGTCCGTCAGTGCCTGTTCCAGCATTTGCCGGGTGGGAATATCCAAATGATTGGTCGGCTCATCCATAATCAGGATGTCGGGCTCGGACAGAACGATTTTGACGATGATTAAGCGGTTTTGCTGTCCGCCGCTGAGATTTTCAATTCGTTTATTGATTTCGTCACCGCTGAATAAAAATGCCCCCAGCCGGCCTCGCAATTGTTCCGGCGTTAAATCCGGACGAACGGAGGCAGCCTCTTCAAATACCGTTTTATCCGGCGCCAGCACATTGCTGTGCTGATCTAAATAACCGACTTTGAGATTTTTGCCGATGGCGATTTTGCCGCTGTCGGGCGCAAATTCTCCCAGTGCTAATTTCAATAACGTGCTTTTGCCGGTGCCGTTGGGGCCTGTAATCAAAAGACGCTGTCCGCGATACACATCAAATGTAAGCCCCTCGAAAAGACGAATGGCCCCAAATGATTTACTGAGATTTTCAGCCCGCAGCGCCAGTTCGCTTCGCGTTTGGGCGTCCGAGAAAGAAAACGTAATCGTTTTCTGCTGTGTGGGCTTATCGAGAAAATCCGGATTTTCCTTGAGCATCCGGTTGAGGCGCGTCTTGCGTCCGCGCGCGGTTTTGCGCATTCCCTCCTGGTCTTTGTTGCGGGCGATAAAATCCAGCGTGCGTGCGACCATCTCGGAACGCTGCTCGTAGCGGCGCTGTAATTCCAGCGAGGCAATCTCTTTTTCCTGGATATATTGTGAATAGTTGCCCTTCCAGGAGCGAGCGTGTTTGTTATCCAATTCAATAATCCGCTGGGCAACCTTGTCCAGCAAATAGCGGTCGTGGCTGACGATGACAACGGAGCCGTCAAAGGTTATGAGGAATTTTTCCAGCCATTCAGTCGCCTGCAAATCCAGGTGATTGGTCGGCTCATCCAGCAGGAGCAAGTCTGTTTTTTTCAGCAGCACCTGCGCCAGGGCGACGCGGCACCGCTGTCCGCCGCTGAGGGCGGCAATTTTTGTGTCGAATAATTCTATGGGGATTCCCAGCCCGGCCAGCGTGCATTTGACGCGGGTTTCGTAGGAGTACCCCCCAGCCAATTCAAACCGATGACACAGGCGGTCATAGTCGGCCATTGCCGAGTGGAGTTCGTCGCCGGCCAGTCCCGCAAGATGATGCGCGGCATCCTCCATTTTTTTGTGCATTGCCGACAGTTCCGTTAATCCCTCATAAAGAATATCCAGAACGGTCTTGTCTGGGTCGAAGTCCGGCCGCTGCGACAAATAGCCGATACGCAGGCTGTTGGCTTTGGTGATTTGTCCGATGTCAGGCTGCAATTCGTCCAGCAGCATACGAAACAGAGTGGTTTTGCCGCTGCCGTTGGGGCCGACCAGTCCTGTCCGCTGGTTGGGATATATCTGCAGATTCAATCCCCGAAAGACGGTTTCGGTCCCGAAGGATTTATGGATATCTCGCATACTGATCAGCGTCATTGCAGCATCGGCCTTTTAATGGGTATGCGGGGCGGTTCGTTTTTTGTTCTCAAGCCGCCGGTGCGTCCGCAGCGCCTCCAGAAAATCCGTCATCGTTTTGGGCGGCGGGGCAATAAACTGCATCTGCTTGCCGGTGGTAGGGTGCTGAATCTCCAATTTCCAGGCATGCAGAGTTGTATGCGAAACCATGGGCTCTTCGGGCGCCGGGTCGCGGTTTTCGATTTGCCAGGGATAGACCATTTTGCCGCCATATAAATCGTCAGCCACAACCGGATGCTTGATATAGGACATGTGGACGCGGATTTGATGTGTGCGTCCGGTTCGGATATCCACCTCCATCAGGGTATAGCCGCGGAATTTTTCCACGACTCTGTAATAGGTAATGGCCTGTTTGCCGATATCGGCGCGGATGGCGAACTTCTCGCGAATGGCCGGATGTACGCCCAGCGGCAGGTCAATGCAGTCGGCATCCAGTTCGGGTGTGCCGTGAACAATCGCAAGATACAGTTTCTTTGTCGTACGGTCGGCAAACTGCCGCGAGAGTTTCCAATGGGCGGTGTCGTTTTTGGCGACGATAATGACGCCGGTCGTGTAGCGGTCGAGGCGGTGAACAATACCCGGACGCCAGTCTTCGGAACCGGTGGATAATTGTTTGTGATGGAAGACCAGGGCGTTGACTAAGGTGCCGGATTTATATCCGCGCGCCGGATGCACAATCAGATTGACCTGCTTATTGACCGCCATCAGATCGTCATCTTCGTAGAGGATGTCCAGCGGGATATCTTCCGGTATCAGTTCACGAAACTCCCGGGGCGGCATAATAAAATCGACGATGTCGCCGGGGCTGAGTTTGGTGCTGGGCTTGGCCGGATAATCATTGATGCGGACGCCCTGCTCCCTAATCATCTTTTGCAGTTTGGTACGGCTGAAATAGCTGTAGCGGTTGGTCAGATAGACATCGAGCCGGCGGTTTTTAATGCCGTTGCCAATCCGGATTCGCATCTGCTGGCCGGCCAAATCCTCGGCGTCATCCGCCTTTTCTTCTACATCTTCGGCTGCCTGAGCGTCTATCGCCAAGTCATCGTGTATCGCATCATCCGGCTGTGTCAGTCCATCCTGGAATTGTTCGTTATGTTCCTTTTTAGGCATACGGCTTATTTGGAATTGGCATCTGCGGCAGCCGGCTGCGGAGCGTCTGCGACCGGTGCGGGCGTCTGAGAGGCGCCGTCCAGCCAGGGGCCCACTGCCGGCGCCTCAGCGGGAGGTGCGACAAACACAAATTTCGCGTTATTGTCTGTCATCGCCTCAAGCCGTTGTTTTGCCTGCGCGGGAATCGGCGTCGGGGCATACGCTGGCTCTGCGACAATCTTTTGATAGAGGTCTTTTGCCTGATCGAGCTGGCCTAATTCTTCCGAACAAAGCCCCAGTCCGAATTGTGCCATCGCTTTAAGGACTGGCATTTTTGATTTGTCCAGCGCCGACTGATAGGCTTCCTGAGCCTGCTTCATCTGGCTGCTGACAACATCCGCCGCGGTGGCTTCCTTGCGGAAATGAATATCGCTGCGCAGCGCCTGGGCGCGCTTAATGAGTGCCAGTGATTCCATATTATCATCGCCGACCTTGGCGGCCTGTTCCTGCAAATGCGTAGCCGCAACCAGCAGGGTGTTGAGCGACTCGGATTTTTCATTCTGCATCTGCGCGAGAACCGACATTTTGCCCATCTCCAATTCCGACAGCGCCGCAGTCAATTCGATCTGCTTGCCGAGATTGGATTCCTTTTTCATGTTGTTCAGCAACGGCCAACTGATCAGACCCACCACAATCAGCGCTACTCCAATAACCATATTTTTATTTTCTTTGAGATACTCGGGCAGATTCTTCAGAAAGTCCACCAGTTCATTCGAGTGCAGCTCATGCCGTTTGTTCGCATCCATAACCTAAACACCTCTTTTTCTGGCCGCTTATTGAAGCGGCGTATTCCAGATATATTATATACACTAATTTTTGCCAGCCCCATATTATAGAAACTTTACTTTTATCTTGCAACAGGTACTTATGCGGATTAGATTTTTAGTTTAAGATTATGCCCCTGGAAACACATAATAGCAATGGAAAGTGTGAAAAAATGCTCAATTGGGTTATTGTTTATCTTTTATATGGTATTTGTGCTGTTCTCCAAGCACAAACGCAGCCGGCTTTGGACACAGAAAAATATATTTCGGTGGCTGAAATTAAGCCTGGAATGCCGGCCTACTGCCTGACAGTCTTGCAGGGCAGCAAGGTGGAACGCTTTGAAATGAAAGTACTTAGCGTTGTTCCCAATGCAGTGCCCAAAAAGAGCCGGATTCTGGTTGAGGGTCTTGACGAGCGATTTAAGAAAATCGGCGCTGTTCATGGCTGCAGCGGGTCGCCTTTATTTATTGATAATCGTTTGGCCGGCGCATTGTCCGGCGGGTGGGATGGCTCTATCGAATCGCTGTATCTTGTTACCCCAATTGAGGATATGCTCGAAATCGGGAACGGAAATATAGCCGGCCAGCCGCAATCCTCAGGGGCAATGAAGTTGACGGCGGCGGATTTTGCAGGTCTTTGCGATATCAAGCGGCTCTGTGAAAAGATGGAACGGCTTAACGCACATCAGATACATCCTGCAATTCCTGTTGCGGCGTCCCTGTCCACACAGACCAGCCAATTGTTGGAGGATTCGTTTGAAAAATCGGGATTGATGCTGCTGCAAACCCCCGCCGGCGGCGCCAGCAGCGAATCAACGACATTTGAGCGAGGCAGCGTATTATCTGTACCGATTTGCAGCGGCGATATCAGCATGTCTGTTACCGGGACGGTAACCGAAGTCCTTGGCGACAAGGTTTATGGTTTTGGGCACGCATTCACGGGAATCGGACAATTAGAATTGCCCATGGCGGCGGGCATGGTGCATACGGTAGTGGCAACCCGCGCAACATCGTTTAAGCTGTCCAGTCCGGGACCGATTTGCGGCGTGCTTGGTTTTGACCAGGAAGACGGCGTTGTCGGCATTGTCGGTGCAAAGCCCAAATTGATCGATATGACCGTTAATGTCAAACGCTTTGACGCTGTGCAGGATAAAACATTCCATTGCAAGGCAGCACTGGACCGCAAATTTACTCCGCTGGTGATTCGCACGGTCGCATCCGAGGCGGCATTGAATCAGGGCGCCCTGCCGACAGAACATACCCTGCGGTATCGCTGCACAATGAAAATGGAAAACGGCAAGACGATGGATTTCGACGGTCTAAGCAGCGGTCAGTCCATTGTGCCGATGTCGATGGAGTTGTTTGCGTTGTCGGGGGCGATGCTGAATAATCCGTTTGAGCAGTTTTCGCCGACTGCGGTTCAGATTGATATTGAAATCGAACCCCGCAATATCCTTGCAGATATCTGGTCGATTCATTTATCCTCGCGTACTGTCCAGCCGGGTCAGACCCTGCAAGCCAGGGTAACGCTCAAAACATTCCGCAGCGAGCTGACGACCTATCCGATGGATATCACGATTCCGCAGGATTGTCCGGCGGGAAAATATACGCTGACGATCAGCGGCGCCGACGGCTATCGGACATTTTTATCCAAAGCCGCTCCCTATCAATTTACCGCCGTCGATGGCGCAACATTGATCGAGGCGCTCAAGCGGATACTGACGATACCCAGCGACCGTCTGTATGCATGCTTGTCGCTGACGCCGCAGGGGTTTTCGCTTCGCAACACGGAGTTGGGCGACCTGCCTGCCAGCAAAACCGGCCTGCTGGCTGCCGACAGCCGAATTGAGCCGTTTGTTCCATACACTCGATATACGCAAACAAGCATTCCGACCGACCGTATGGTGGTTTCCACCGGAACCGTTGAAATTGTGGTTGAACATCCATAATCTGTCTTGAACCTTCCAATAGAACCCATGAGGTAATATGAAAAAAACGATTTACATCTGTTGTGTGGTATGGCTGAGCGGAACCTGTCTGGGCATCACGTCGTCTCTGGTGCGCCAAAAAACCAGTGAGGATTTTCTCAAGGGAAAAACCGACGGCGTAGTGATAGATTCCCAGGCGACGATTTGTCTTGGAGTGCAGTCGCAGAAATTGGATTTCGGTGATGCACTCGAAGAGGTCTGGACAGTCCATTCGATTCTGGCCGACATCAACGGCGTCGTGTATCTGGGAACCAGCCCATCGGGGCAGATTTTGCGGTGGCGCGACGGCACGACCGAACAGATATACCCCAGCCTGTCGGCCGCCGGTGAGAATGACCCCAATGGCGCGGCGGCAGAAACGCAGCCCAATGAGCATATCTTTGCGATGGCAATGGATGTCGCCGGCCGTATTCTGGCCGGTATCAGCGGGCAAGCCGGTAAACTCATTCGCATCAGTTCACAGACCGAGACGCTGTTTGAAAAAGAATCCGTGCGTTATATTTTTGCGATTGTTCTGGATAAGCAAAACAATATCTATTTGGGTACGGGACCCTCCGGCCAGGTGTGGCGATTGGATGCGTTCGGCCAGAATGCGGAATTGCTTTGTGATATCCCGGACAAAAATATCCTGTCGCTGGCAGTTGCCGACGATGGGACTATTTATGCCGGCGGCGATACGCGGGGTGTTGTTTATAAAATTCCCGCTGCCGGCGGCAGTTATACGGCCATCTACGACAGCGAGCAGGTGGAAATCACATCCCTGCTGATTGAACCGGATGGGTCGGTTCTGGCGGCGGCGACCAACGCCGACCTGACAGCGCAGCCGATGGCGGCCATGTCGCTCAAAAAATCCCCCGGCAAAACCGAAGACGCTGCCGGTTCGGCGCCCAAGGCGCCCGGCGGCACAAGTTTAAAAATTGCCAATTCGGACTCACCGCCCGCACAGACGCCAGCGGCCGCCTCACCGTCGCCGACGCCACCCCGCCCGCAGTCTCCGCGCGGCGCCGGTATTGTGTACCGTATCCATCCTGCCGGATTTGTGACGGAACTTTTCAGCGAGACGGCAATTTTCTATGCGATGCAGCGGCGGGACAACACGATTCTGCTGGCCACCGGCAGCAAAGGCAAATTGTTTTCCATCAACGCCCAGACCGAAGAGCGCTCAATAGCATATGAAGATAAGACCAGCGCCCAGATTACCGCCATTGCCGACAACGGGCAGGAACTGTATCTGGCGCTGTCGAATCCGGCGGCAGTTGTGCGGCTGTCCAAAGACATCGTGAGCAAGGGTGTTTACACATCGGATTTAATCGACGCCGGCCAGCCCGCTCAATGGGGCAAGTTTCAAGTCGAAGCCGATATTCCCGACGGCTGCCGCATTTTGCTGGCCTGCCGCACCGGCAACATCAAAGAGCCCAATGACGCCACATTTTCATCATGGACGCAAGACGTCAAGTTGACCGAGCCGGTGCAAATTGATTGCCCGGTCGGACGGTTTTTGCAGTATCGCCTGACGCTGGAGTCCGACCAGCCGGACAAAACGCCGATTGTCCGCGAGACAGCCGCGGCGTATGTCGTACCGAATCTGGCGCCCAAAGTCATTGCCGTTGCCGCTGCGCGGATGGACAAACAAAAGTCCTGGCTGCTGAATCTGCAAACCCGTGCTGAGGATGCCAACCGGGATGCGCTGCTGTATGCGTTTGAGTTCCGCAAGGCCGGCGGACAGCGATGGGTTTTATTAAAGGATAAACTCGACCAGCCGAAATATGACTGGGATACGCGCACCGTTGAAGATGGCCGTTATGAAATCCGCATCACCGCCAGCGACCGGCAGGCCAATTCCCCGCAGACGGCATTGACCGGCACGCGCATCAGCGACCCGGTGGTTGTGGATAATACCGCTCCCGAAATCGTCGATGACAAGGTATCCATTCAGGCAAACACGGTTCGGCTGTGTCTTGCGGCGGAAGATGCGTATTCGGTGATTGCCAAATTGCAATACACCATCGACAGCGACCCTGTATTTCAGAGCGCCCTGCCGATAGACGGCGTGTTTGATACCACGCGCGAAGAATTCGATATCACGCTTGCCGATATTGCCGTCGGTGAGCATGTCATCGCCGTTGCCATTAGCGACGATGTGGGCAACATCCGCTATAAAATGTTCACCGTAACGATTGAATAACAGGATTGCGGCGATGAGTACACGAAACATTCCGTATAGCCAAATCGTCCAGCAAGTCAGGGAACTGTGCATCCATGCGGCGATGGAATTGCCGTCCGATGTGATTGAGGCATTGGAGACGGCAAAGATGAACGAAACCAATCCGCGTGCGGCGGGGATTCTCAAACAGCTTTTGGAAAATGCCCGCATCGCACGGGAGCAATCCATTCCGCTGTGTCAGGATACGGGCTTGACGGTGGTCTTTGTTGAGGCTGGCTGTCAGGCGGCGGTTATACCTCCGCACGACCGCCCGTCGGCAACGATAATCGATGCGATTAATGACGGCGTCGCAGCCGGCTATGCCGAAGGTTTCCTTCGCAAAAGCATTGTAGCCGAACCGTTGCGGGAGCGGAAAAATACCGGCACCAATACGCCGGCAATCGTGCATTATTCGGTTATTTCCGGCGAACAGATCCATTTGTCGGTGATGCTCAAGGGCGGCGGTTGTGAAAACAAAAGCCAGTTTCGGATGTTCAAGCCCACTGACGCCGCACAAACGGTGTCGCAATGGATTAGCGAGGTCGCCACGACTGCCGGCGCGGATGCCTGTCCGCCGCTGATCGTCGGCGTTGGATTGGGAGGTAATTTTGAGCATAGTTGTCTATTGAGCAAAAAAGCCCTGCTGCGCAAACTCGGCTCGCATCATCCGCAGCCGTTTTACGCCGAGATGGAAACAGCCTTGTTTCGGGTAATCAATGCCTCCGGTCCAGGCCCGCAGGGCTTGGGCGGCAATACGACCGCGTTAGGCGTGATGATAGAAGCTGCCCCCTGCCACATCGCGTCGCTGCCGGTTGCGGTCAATATCGAATGCCACAGCCACCGCCACGCCGCAGCAATCGTCTGACGCCGTCGACAAATTTCGGTTGACACTGGCGGTACAATCGGAGACAATAACTGCCGATTAAGCCATTTATTACTGAAAGGATGCTGTATGAAAATAAATACGATGGTATTGGCGGGTTTAGTGATCCTGTTTGCCGGCTGTGATACGGCGCCGCAAAAACTGACCGAAAAACGCAAACTGTCCGATGATGTGCAGGTGGCTATTGCCAAATTCAAAGCCAGCGACCCGTCTATCGAGAAATTCTTTCAATATTCAGCCGGCTACGCCGTGCTGCCCAAGGTATTCAAAGGCGCCTTTATCGGCGGCGGAGCCTATGGCCGCGGTGAAGTCTTTGACAGGACCGGACGCAAGGTCGGCTATTGCGACATCAGCCAGGGGACGCTGGGCTTCTCATTCGGCGGAGAATTTTTCCGCGAAGTCATCTTCTTTGAACGCACGCACGATTTCAATATGTTCCAGCAGCAGGAATTTACCCTGTCGGCTCAGGCGACCGCCGTCGCTATCAAGGCGGGCGCTGCGGCGAAAACCAACTACCGCGACGGCGTAGCGGTGTTTCTGATGACCGATGCCGGCCTGATGGTCGATGCCTCCGTCGGGGGACAGCAATTCGGCTTTGAACCGCTCGAATGATCCTTCCATCGAAACTTATAACTCGCTGCACAATCGTTTCGTTTGTCCAATCAGGTAAAACGGCAGGGACAGCAAGCGAAAGCCAACCGGCGTTATTCCTGAAATGCTGGTCGCGGCGCTGTTCAATAACGGCTGACCCGCATAAAAACGCAGCGCAAAATCGCAGTGTTTCTCATTGACAAACATGTGCAGCGACTTCAGCGAGCCGCTTTTACCTGCCTTGACCTCAATAGGAATGATGTTCATCCCCTGGGTGCAAAGATAATCCACTTCGGCATTGGCGCTGCCTCTGTGCCGCAGCCAGTAAACAGGCATGGCTCCTCGTAGTATCTGCCTGAATACAGCAGATGCTGGCCTACAAATTGTTCGCATATCTGCCCTGAATTAATCACCATCAGATTATCCGTACCATGTATATCTGACAGGGGCACCCCCACACTATGGCACAACAAACCAACATCCAGAAACAGGGGCTTAAAATACTTGTCATTGAGCTCGGCGCCAAGGGGAATTCCGTTGGCGTCGCTATGAATAACTCGATAAACGACTCTGGCAAGTTCGAGTCGATGCAGCGTCTCTTTCAAGTCTTTGCTTTTCTCTTCCCGGTCGATATGGGTATAAATTAGTTTCTGTCCGACTAAATGCGGAATTTTCAAAAATACTTTTTCCATTCGTTGTTGATTTACGCGCTGTCCGTATTTATTAAAATCCATACGATACGTCGATAAGATATCGCTTAAAATCCGTTCACTCTCCAGGTACGACTTGCTTTTTGAAAAAATTTTAATCGCCTCAGGCATTCCCCCAATCACACAAAAGTCCATGACAGACTGCATCAATTCGCTGTGGATGGTCTGAGCAATGGGTTGCGGCAGATGATAGGTGTGTAAAAAGCCCAACAGTTTTTCTTTGCCTATCGCAAGCAAAAACTCCTCAAAAGTCATTGGACCAAGATGCATATATTCAATCCGACCAACCGGCATGGAGAACGCATGGTCTTCAAGTACAAATTCGAGCAGGGATCCCGCCGCGATGATGTGCAGTTGCGGCATCTGCTCGTAGAAATAACGCAGCGTTGCAAATACATTTGCAGCGGCCTGTATCTCATCCAGAAATAGCAGTGTTTTGCCCGGAGTAATCAACAAATTCAGCCTCAACTCAAGCAAAGAGACAATGCGTTCCGGCTGGCGACAGCTAAAAAGCTCCGCGATGTCAGGGGTCTGTTCAAAATTGATTTCGGCAATTGTCTCAAACGCCTCGTCGGCCAGCATCCGTGCCAAATACGATTTTCCTACCTGCCTGGCACCCCTAAGAACCAGGGGTTTGTGGTCCGGCCGGGAAGCCCACCGCTTCAATTCATCTGATGCAAATCGGTACATTTTTAATATCCACCTGTATTATTGGTATTTAATAGAAAAATTTTACCTGTATTTTTATATTTTTTAACTCAAACTGACCGATTGATATATTGTCATTTCCATAACTCTTTTCCTTATAATAAATTATCTCAAAGTATCATTCCCGCGAAAGCGGGAATCCAGAATCTTGCCGGTCAGGACTGGATACCCGCCTGCGCGGGTATGACAAGTCGGAATCGGTCAGTTTGAGTTTTAAGTACTTTTTTACATATTATAATAAAAAATGTGCAGTTCAATGTAGAACACCTGCCCGATGCATCTATCACCATTGGAAAACAGGCTATAAGTTTTAAATTATTTTTTTGATAGGCTTTATCTGAAGGCTTCGCAGCATAAATTAGCTATGGAGACGTATTGTTCGGGCAGGAGTTCCTCCGGCCTGGCATGGGGGTCCACGCAGGCTTCGGCAAAGATATCCGTCCAGCCGTGGATTTTTGCCAACGGCCCATCGGCGAATTTGATGCAGGCCTTAAGCATCTTACGGCGGTGGTTCATAAAGATGCTGATAATCTCGCGGAACAAGCCCATATCGTGAATCTGCCGCACTTTCTCAGGGTTGCGGATATACGACACCATCGCCGAATCGACCTGCGGACGCGGCCAGAATACCGACGGCGGTAATTTGCGGAAGAGGTGCACGCTTCCCGTCGCCGCCATCAGGATGCTCAAAGTGCCGTAAGCTTCGAGATTCACATGAGCTGCCATTCGTTCGGCGACTTCTTTTTGTACGGTAACGAACATCGCATCGGCTGCCAGCGGGCCGGTAATCAGGTTTGCCATCACCGACGAGCCGACATTGTAGGGCAGATTGGCAACCAGCACAAACCGTCCGCCGAGTACCTCTTTTGCTTTTTGCAGTTCGGCAATCACATCATGCTGAATCGTGTTTTTATTTTCCAGAATGTCTTTATTGAAAAGAATGGCATGGGAGAACTGAGTAATCTGCGTCCTGGCGATTTTCGCCAGAACCGCATCATATTCCACCGTGATTAACCGCCCGCAGCGTTCGGCAATTGCCTGTGTTAGCGAGCCGGTACCGCTGCCGACTTCCAGCACGACATCGTTTGTCGTCAGATGTGCTTCATCGACCAGCAGGCGCATCAGATTCAAGTCAATCAGAAAATTCTGCCCCAGGCGGTGTTTGGGCGATGTCCCCGCACCGGCAAGCAGCCGCTCAATGTCCTGTTTGGTCTGCATGTGTTTGCTCTCTACGCCGCAAATGCCGCGACTGTGCCATTTGGATCGCTACGCGAATGGCTTCCTTCATGCTGTTTTCGTTGGCGACGCCGCGGCCTGCAATATCAAACGCCGTGCCGTGTGCCGGACTGGTGCGGATAATCGGAATGCCGATGGTAACATTGACCGCCCGGTCGAATGCCAACAGTTTAACTGGAATCAAACCCTGGTCGTGATACATCGCCACCACGCCGTCATACATTCCCTGCGAGGCCTTCAAAAACAGCGTATCGGCCGGATACGGTCCGCAGCAATCAATACCTGCTTCCTGTGCCAACAAAATTGCCGGCGAAATAATCCGCAGTTCTTCATCGCCAAACTGCCCGCCTTCGCCGGCGTGCGGATTGAGTCCGCAAACGGCAATCTTGGGGCGGGCAATATCAAAAAACTCCTTCAGCGCATCGTTAAGCAAATCAATCGGCTCAAAGACGCAGCCAATCGTGAACTTGTGCCGCACCTCGAACAGCGCCGTATGAATTGTCGCCAGTGCCATCTTCAACGGCCCTGCCACAAACATCATCACCTTGCGCGGGCTGCGGCAGCGGTCGGCAAACATCTCGGTATGTCCCGGCCAGGTACTGTCGGCCAGTGTCCAACTGGTCTTGCTGATGGGGGCGGTAACGACCGCATCAATAATCCCCGCCTGTGCCGCATCGATAGCGTCCAAACAAAACTCCATTGACGCCTGCCCGCTGGTTTTATGCGGGGCGTGGTTCCAGGCCGGCACGGAATACTCATCATAATCGGCAACAACCACCTGGCGCGGCAGGTCGCGGCCGATTTTTTCATGCGGCCAACGCAGCCAGTATGGCGAAAGTTCCGCCAAATCCGCCGCATATTCCAGCGGCTCATCCATCCCGAAGACGATGAATTTCGCCTGCCGCCGGATGGCCGGGTCATACAAGGCTTTAACGATGATTTCCGGCCCGATGCCGCACGGGTCGCCCATCGTAATGCCGATAACCGGCGTAAAATCGCTATTTAGGCTTTGATTCATCTGACATCCGTTATGAGGGGATTAAAACCCCAAGTCTCGCAGTTTTTCCAGTGTTAGATTTCCCGTTGCCGGCAGGATGCGTTCGAGTTGTTTTCGCACGGATTTGACGATGATGTCGGTCTCGATATTGACCGCATCACCAATTTTGGCTTGACTCCACGTTGTCCGAACAAGCGTTTCCGGTATAATGGCTATCCAGAATCTGCCATTTTCAATGCCGGCCACGGTCAAACTGATACCATCTAAGGCAATGGAGCCTTTAGCGATAATTTCGGTCAGCAATTCTTTGGGCGGTTCGATGACAAACTCGGCAAATGCTCCCTTCTTTTGGATGGATATGATTTTTCCGACTCCATCGATATGGCCTTGCACGATGTGGCCGCCGAATCTGCCGCCGGCCTGCATCGCCCGTTCAAGATTGACCAATAAGCCTGGACGGATTGATTTAAGTGTAGATTTGGCAATGGTTTCCGGACTGACATCAAAGCGGGCTATCGAGCCGGAAAACTCCGTGATGGTCAGGCAAACACCGTTGACGGCGATGCTGTCGCCCAGTCGGCTGCCGTCGGCCAGCGGACCGATGTCGATTGTAATTGCCTGCCCGCCCGCCCTGGGCGAAAGGCTGATAATTTTGCCAAGATGCTCTATGATGCCGGTGAACATTGAATTTGTATCCTATGTAAGCGGTATTGTAGCAATCAGAGGTATGGTACGCCCCAGCCGACAGCTTGTCAAATTGTTTTGTTCGCCGCCCGACGCAAAAAGACAAAGGTCTGCACCAAAGCCAGTGTCGAACTCCAAGTGTCATTTACATCTCAAAATCACTGCAATAATGTTTTTCCTGTTTTAGACGGTTGGTGCGAAACTTGGGCTAAATTATAAACAGGAGAAAAGACAGCAGAACATACAAGTCCCCGTTTTTTTTGTTAAATCATGGTATCGACTTTGGCGACGAGGTCTTTGACTCTGCCGACAGAGGCATCGAGCATTTTTTGTTCGTCTGTTGTTAATTTGAGTTCGATAATCTTTTCGACGCCGGCAGCGCCGAGGATGACCGGCACGCCGATAAAGGCATTGCCGATGTTGTATTGACTGTCGCACCAGGCACAGCAGCTTAGAATGGCCTTTTTGTCGTGGAGGATGGCTTCTGCCATACGGACAGCGCCGGCGGCGGGGGCGTAGTAGGCGCTGTAGCCCAGCAGATTGACGATTTCGATGCCGCCGGTGCGGGCGCGGTCAACCAGCCGCTGGATGACCGAGGCTTCCATCAATTCTGGCAGGGGGATGCCTGCGACAGAGGTGTATCGGGGCAGCGGCACCATATCGTCGCCGTGTCCGCCCATCAGGACGCCGGCCACATCGCCGACGCTGACGTTGAGTTCCTGCGAGACAAAATAGGCAAAACGGGCGGAATCCAGCACGCCGGCCATGCCCATCACGCGGTTTTTGGGGAACTTGGAGACCTTTCCAGCGACATAGACCATCACATCCAGCGGATTGCAGACAACGATGATATGGGCGTTGGGGCTGTATTTGGCGATTTGCTCGGTAACGGTCTTGACGATGTTTGCATTGGTGGCCAGCAGGTCGTCGCGGCTCATACCGGGCTTGCGGGGGATGCCGCTGGTGATGATGGCGATATCACTATTGGCCGTGGCCGACCAGTCGGCGGTGCCGCGTACCTGCCCGTTGAACGGAAATACGCCGCTCAACTGTGCCATATCGAGGAGTTTGCCTTCGGCTAAGCCCTTGACGATATCGACAACGATGACATCGCCGAGGTTTCGCTGGGCGGCGATATGGGCGGTTGCTGCACCGACATTGCCGGCGCCGACAACGGTTATTTTGGCTCTTTTCACGGTTGTGTTCTCCTGAAATTAGCGATTCATTATATTCTTATGTCTTTAATTTTCAATAGGTTATGAATTATCTTGTGGCGCAGCATCCGGCCGGCCAGCACGTTTGGGGCAGATTATACCGCAGCGGGCGGCAAAGGGCAAAAAATTTCGCCGGTGGATTTTACTTGCAAAATAGGGGGTATTGCGAGATAATTCGCGATTCAAGAGTCATTTTCGGCGACGTACCCAAGTGGCCTAAGGGGACGGTTTGCAAAACCGTTATTCGTCGGTTCAAATCCGACCGTCGCCTGTTCTGTCCAAGACATCAGACTCAATGCCTGCGGGGTTCATTTCAGCTACAACAATTGCGACAAAAATGTCTTGGCTGGTGCTATCAGGGGCTTGCCGGTGGCGGCAAAACAGTCGGCATCCACATAATCGGTCTCCACCACAACCTGAAACGCGAATGGGACATTTAATTGTTCCTGGTAGTACTTCAAAGAGGGACTGATTTTGCCGTCGCTGTTTTTGACTTCAACCAGAAACCAGGGTTTTGCATTTTTGACAACCACAAAGTCAACTTCCCGCTGATTGATATCGCGCAGATATCCCAACTGGAACTCACCGAGTCCCATATCATTCCAGCCTTCGACCGCTTTAAGGAGGTGACAGGCGATAAAAGTTTCTGCTTTTTGCCCCGGATCGTCGATAGCCGACCAGTCCCGAAGAAACCACTTGGGTTCCTTTCGTAAGGACCGGGCGACATTCTTGTACCAGGGCCTGACCAGAAAACCCGCATGAAGATTGCACAGGGTGTCAATCCATCGCCGCATGGTGTCCACAGAAACTTGTATCTGGGCGGCTAAATTGCTGTAAATGAGCTGGCCGGAAGAACGCGACAACAGCAGATGAGCCAGCATTTCGAGCTGTGCCAATTGGTGGATTTGCGTTAAATCCCGAATGTCCTCGCGAAGCAGTTGGTGCAGCCGAAGCGTACGCCACCGCCGGGTAAATCGCATATCCCGTTTAATAAACGGTTCCGGGTATCCGCCATGGTTCCACAATGCAGCGAAATCGTCTTGAGCAATCGGCTTTGGCGCGCGAAGAATCCGTTGTGCATCGGGCAGCTCCTGATACAGGACTTCAGCGACTGTAAATGGGTGCATACGATACAGAAAATAGCGCCCCATCAGACTGTCGCCGCCGCGTCGGTAGATGTCCAGGCGGGAACTGCCTGTTATCAATGCTCGAATTTGGCCGGCATAGGTATCGAAGAACCCTTTCAAAAACTGTTTCCATTTTGAAAACTTATGCAGTTCATCAAACAGCACGGCGGGAATTTGCTTATGGAGCTTGCTTGCCCCTGCCCATTCTGCAACGGCGGCAGGTCCT
The DNA here is from genome assembly GCA_964537635.1 of uncultured Pirellulales bacterium. Classification (GTDB taxonomy): domain Bacteria; phylum Planctomycetota; class Phycisphaerae; order Sedimentisphaerales; family Anaerohalosphaeraceae; genus Anaeroglomus. The sequence continues at coordinate 6,755 of CAZICJ010000039.1, read as the reverse complement.
TTGACAATCAGAGCGCGGTCGTCGGTATTGTCCCAGTTCAAATAGGTTCCTGCCAGAGTGCGGCAGGTTGTTGTTTTGCCGACCTGCCGAGGCCCGACAACGAAAGCCATCTGTCGCTGAGACGACAAATGCTCCGATAAAATGGTATCGTAAAGTCTTTTTCTATTTTCCATTATATGAATCATTATCGATAGTATCGTAAAATAATCAAGATAATTTTACGATATATCTAAAAATAAACCATTTTTTCATTGAAGCAAAAGGAGTTTTATTGTCTGTATTTAGATAGTCAATACCCAAAATTTGTAACTTATAAATTTTCCAGAAACTGTCAAAAAATGACAGTATTTGGAAAAATCATGAATTGTTAATAAAATCAATAAATATATTGATATTATTGAATTTATATGATATATTATGTCGATTATATTTAATAATGCTATAGAAATGGAATAATATATGCGTCATCTGCCAATACAATGTCCGGCCTGCAAGGAGCCGCTGGCAGTCAAGCGGCTTGCTTGCCAGCATTGTCAGACGCAAGTCGAAGGCGTATATGACTTGCCCGTGCTGGCTCAATTAGACAGCCAGGAGCAGCTATTCCTTGTCGATTTTGTCAAATCCAGCGGGTCGCTCAAGGAGATGGCAAGCCTGATGAAGCTCAGTTATCCGACCGTCCGCAACCGGCTCGACGGAATCATCCATAAAATCAGGCAGTTTGAAACCGCCGCCCAAGAAAAGGAGAATAACGAATGAGTGAGCAAACATCCTTCCAACCCAAGAAGCGTCTTGTCGTCTGGCTGTTCAATCCCTTCGCGTATATCGCCGGCGGCCGGGCGCTGATTATCGGCTTAATCGGGATGTTGGCTGCCGGTTTGCTCGGCTCTTCGGGCAATGTGCATTTTGACGGCGTGCTGGATACGCATATCGGCGCCAGGGCGCCGTTGTGGCTATTTATCGCCGAAGGGTTTGTCGATTGGCTGTGTCTGGCGATACCGCTGCTGATTGCGGGGCTGATATTCAAAGGGCGGTCGTTTCGAGCGATTGATGTGCTGGGTACGCAGGCACTGGCGCGCTGGCCAATGCTGCTGTCGGCGGCAGTCGGTGTCTTGCCGGCCAATCAGAGGGTACTTGTAGAATTGATGAAGATGACACAAAACCCCAATCAACCGTTGACTCTGCCGGCCACCGATACCATTATCTTTGCTATCGCGATGATTGTCAGCCTTGTGATGATTGTCTGGATGGTGATGCTGATGTATCAGGGCTATACAGTCTCGTGCAATCTCAAGGGCACCAAAGCGGTGGTCAGTTTTATGGTTGTTTTACTCATCGCCGAAACAGCATCCAAGTTTGCCCTGTGGCCATTGTATCAAGCAATCCCCAAATAGGAGACGCTATGGAAAGTTCATACAAACATACGCAAAAGGGTTATCTGTGGCTGTGTGTGATTATCCCGTTTTTTGTGATTGTTTCATCGTTTGTGCCGACTTATATGATCGGGATAAAAAGGTCTAATCCCAATTTTGTTGAGGCATTCACACAGGGCGGCTTATGGGTTGTTTTGATTACACTGCCGGTGCTGGTCTGGGTGGCGTTATTTTTGAGCAGTTTAACCGTGTGGATTGATGGCCAAACTGTGCGGATTCGGTTTGGATTTGGGATGTGGAGAAAACAGTTTCGTCTGGATACCGTGCAATCCGCTGTACCCGTTCGCAACACCTTCCTGATGGGCTGGGGGATTCATTATTTCGGCAATGGCTGGCTGTATAATATCGCCGGCATGGAGGCGGTAGAATTGACCTTCAAGAATGGCAAAAAGGCCCGTATCGGCACCGATGAACCGGACAATCTGGCCGCGGCAATTCAAGCGGCATTGATTTTTGAAACTTAATAGAAACGGAAGACACTATGAAACTCAATGAACTGATTCAAGCGGCGGAGGCAATTGCCCCGCTCAAATTGCTTGGTTTATTTCCTTGAGGCCAAAAATCCATGCAACCAGTTGGGTCTTTGCCAAATTTACATCTGTTAAATCTTTCTGCTTATGAGCGATATAGGTATTGCGAAATTCGTTTATCCTGGAAACGACGGCAAGTAAATCCGTTGCGCCCTGTACTTTGAATTTCACTTTGACCGCATCGAACACACCCCCTATTTTTGCTCCATCATTCATCGCATAGTCGATACAAGAACGAAGTAGCCCTAATGGAGAAAGTCCGTTGTTGAATACGAGAGTTCTTTTGAGATTTTGTGCTAAATCTGCATAACGGTTTGCGTCTCGTTTCTCAAATTTTCCTAAGTAAGGAGCAAACCATACTTTTTGTTCCGTGACCGCTGTCGGCACATCTCCTGCCATCCGCCTGACAATCACTCCTTTTGCAGCTTCATCCATTGAACCAAGCAGCGCCTGAAATACAGGTCCATAATCAATATCCATTTTGTTTTCAAGAAATCGAAACAGCGATATTGCCTGCTGGGCGGCTTTGCGGTATCGGTCGGGCAGTGCAGCTAAAATATCGTCATCAATCAGGCCTTTCGCCTGCGGCGATTGCTCTTCTTCACTTTCCGTGGATAGTAGAGCAAAAAGTGGAAAATCAGATTTGAAATCCTCTTCCTCAATCAAATTCTGCAAGGCCGGTGCACATGTTCGGGCTAAGCCGTCAATGGTATCGCCGCTGAGTCGTTCAAATACTCCCTGCGGCACATAAAGGTATTCCCATTTGCATTTTTTTGAGGATGCTGATTTGCACCATTCTATTGCTGCTTTTGCCTTTCGCGGCACATCCTTGTCTTCCCGACCTTTTGTTTCAACGAGATAATAGTCGCCGCCGTTTGTCCTTACAAAAAAATCTGGTGTATAGAATGCTAATCTTCCACCGCCTGCCAGATAATCAATCCTGAGACTTTGAGGCCCTGCATTTTTTGCAAAAGCAGCCACATCGCTCACCTGATTCAAATAATTTGTCATTGCGACTTCGAGGTCTCGGTTGCAGGGAACTAAATTAAACAGTGTCCTGGATGCTTCCATGACGGGACGCCGTTCACTGTGGGTAACCTGATACGCCTTCCACGAAGCCAGCGAAAGAGGCTCGGTTTCAGGTGTCCGTATTTCTGTCGTCGTCGTTCGATGTCGAATTAGCGGCACAAATACTGCCCTGAGATGTTCGCCGACATCGGGGTCGGAAAGCCTTGCTACAAGTCGCTGATCAAAGAGAGTTGCTTTTTGCGCAAAAAGAATCTCTTCAAGAAAGCTCTGAATCAAAGGTGCAAGTGCGGCATGCAGACCTCGCAGTTTACAGATTGTTTCCAACTGCCTGACATAATACGATACAGCGCCAATACCCGATTCCAAAAGCGGTAGATGGATTTTGAATTTCTCGACCAGTTCGCCGGTAAAAAGATGACGGCCTTCATAGTCTATATCTGTTAGTCCTTTTGTGCCAAGCGGCAGTTTCTTATATCTGGAAAAAGCCTTTTTGACATCTTCAATTGACAGCGATTCCAATCGTGGAATGGTGCGGTGAGCAGCAGTAAGACGCGGAAGAAGAATATCCAGCGATTTTAAGTCCTTGCGTCCTTCATCCGGGTAAATTGAAACGGTGGTTGTCGGCACACGGTCGATTTCAACAATTTCTATCGGCAATCCTTCTTGCGCAAGTTCCTGCTGATATAAACTGGCAAACGCCGGATGCTCGACGACTGTAACAAGTTCATTGGCGCCGCTTTTACCGGGTGGTGTCATTCGGCGAAGACCTCGGCCAAGCGTTTGATCCGGCAGAATATTGGCTTTGGAATTGAGCGGACGCAGCGGCACAATAGTCGTAACATTCCGCACATCCCAGCCTTCACGAAGCATTAAGACCGAGACGATGCAGCTATACGGACTGCTGTTGCAGTCAAGTTCACGGCTAAGTTTGCGTAACGCCTTGAGGTCGTCATCGCTGATATCTTTTTCATTTTCGACAAAGACTTCCTGCGCCTCGCTTCCCTTGCCGACCTTTTTGATTTTGCCTTTAAGATTAGTATGCAGGTTAATTATTTTTCCGTTCAGTTCCGCAAAAGTGTCGTCAGTATTAAAGCGTCTGGTTATTTCGTCGGCGGATTTTGTATTTTCGCACATGACAAACAAGAGTGCCTTTTTGCCGCTTTTCTGCCATTCCTTCTGGCTGGCTTTCCATCGTTCATAACCGAGCCGCAAATGCCTGTCATACCGATATCCGGCATCGTCGCTGGCTTCTTCTGACAGGGCGTGATTGGCTTTTCCAATCAGCGGTGTTTTGACAATGCCGGCGTCCACTGCCTCGCCCAGCGGCGTATCGCAGATAATATGCTTAAACCGCTGCCCCTTGTTATCTTTGGGCGTTGCAGAAAAATCAAGCTGAGCGGTAAGGCCGCCGCCGTTACGGGATTTGATTGTCTCATGTAAATAGGTAATCGCTTCATTCCATGCCGAATCCGGATCCCAGACATGGTGTGCTTCATCATTTAAAATCATAATATGCGGATGAGAGGTTATCCGGTCGCGCAGTGCGGCTCCCGTATCCAGCGCCTTGGCTTTTGAGACCATCGGTCCCATCCAGGGATAAGTTTGAGCATTTGCGGCATGTTTCCGTTTGTCCTTATCGTACAACTGGTGAATATTGGTCAGATAAAGCGTTCCGCCGGCAGAAACGCCGCTTGCCTCATCCTGAAGCACCACCGACAAATTCCAGTCCCCTCGCCACTCAGACGGTATCAGCGGGTCGCTGTCGAATATATCAGCGCCGCCGTCAACCGGCTTAAAATCCTCTCGAAGTCGCTCATAGACGGTCAGATTGGGAGCGATAACGACAAAATGCTTTGCCATCTCGGAATCAGATTCCCGCAGGGCGTGAAAATAACTCCACACCATCGCAAGACTCATAACCTTTGTTTTTCCCGAACCGGTGGCCATCTTGAATGCGTAGCGGCTCCAGACATCTTCTTCCTGAGTGATACCCATCGCCGCAAGCTGGGCATTCGCGCCGCCGAACTCATGGACGACTTGCGAAAGGCATTCGATATGCCGGACTTCCTTGAGGTAAATAAGCGTTTCAATGGCCTCGCGCTGGCAAAAGTAATAGTGGAATTCATACGCCTCGCCGGCCGGCGTAGTTTTCCGATGGCTGCGGTTAAACCAGTGGTCAAGCAGATGCCGCGTGGTATCGCTTGACCCAACATAGAAATTATCACGCCACTGCCGTACCTCACTGCGGAGGTTCTGTACGATGGCGACAGGCGAAGCCCGTCTGCCCTTGACAACCCTTGCCGGTTCGCCGTATCTATCGGCTTTGACTCGATGGCCGACAGGCTCTTCCCACGGTTCAAATAACGGCTCAAGGGCTGTGTGATTCAGCACAATAGGTTCGCTGGATGGTGTCATATCTTTACCTCTACAGTAATACTGGTATCACAGCCGAAGGTATCGACGACCTTGACGCAGGCGGTGTAAATCCCCGGCTTGTTATAGTTGAATCCGGCATCGCTAACCGTTTTGAGGCTGCGGTCTTTGCGGGTACGGTAATCCTGCCAGTGGTGATTAAAAGGTTTTCCCGCCTGCCAGTCAAAATCCACCGCCCAAAAATCAATAAAATCGGCGCCGCTTTTGATTGCCCGTTCTTTGAGGGCGTCAAGTTCTTTGGCGGGTACTTCTGCAAGCGATGGCATGAATGTCTTAATTTTAATATCAACCGTTCTGTTTTCACCCTTGCCTTTATAGACAGGCTCCGCATCCAGCACCGCCATTTCGAGAAATGGCGGCGGGCTTTTGCGGTTCTTTTCCATCACCTCACGCGGAATCTGGATAAGCATCAGTTTGACGCCCAGTTCCTTTTCTAACGCCGCCGTCGTCAGCCGTAAATCCATCTCAAATTCCCACGCAAGAATATAACATTCCCGCGCCCCCGCCTGTGCCACAGACAATGCAACCTGCCTTGCCTCATCCCGATTAAAAATCGAATCAATCCCGTCAACATGGCAGAACGCCCCGGACTTGCGCCCGTGAATCAGCGGCGATGGCGCATTGTGCAAAACTTCCGCCTTGAAAAATTCAAGCACAACCTCACGGTGTTCCTCATCCGCATTATGAAGACGCTCTTTTTGCCACCACTGCCGCTCATATCTGCCCAGATTATACACATCAAACGCACGATACGGCTTGCCCTCATCGTGCAGTTTCCGCTGCAGGTCTATCAGCCGCTTGCGACTCGTATGAATCGCAAAACGTCCCAAATCCGCCATAATCCACCGACGATTTAATCGTTCAGCAACTGCACCCGTTGTTCCTGATCCACAGAAGAAATCCGCAACGAGATCACCTTCATTAGAAGATGTTTTAATTATTCTTTCTATCAATTTTTCTGTTTTTTCTGTAGGATATCCGCAGATCACTGATCCTTGTCCTATTGGACAGTCGGTCCACACATCATGGGCTCGAAAACTTATTCCTGGCTGATAATATATCCTTAAGGAAGGCCTGCCAGACGAACTGAACTCTATATCTCCATCTTTAATTTTCTTTGTTAAATTTTCTTGATTATATCTCCAGTGTGTACCCGAGGGTGGTTCCAATATACCATATGGTTCCCCAAAATCCAAAGATGGACCTTGACCATCCGCGGATAAATTTCCAAGAAAATATCTTCTCTCGGTTGCCACGTCAATTTTAGGAAATTTTTTTTCGGTTCAACTCCCAAAAAGTTGGTTAAATTATCAGGCGACGAAGGCCTGTTTGA
>CAZICJ010000038.1:0-24199 GCA_964537635.1 uncultured Pirellulales bacterium | reverse complement strand
CCGAAAACAATTCCACCTTAAACACCTGTCCAGTTTTTGGGGACACGCTCAGGGACGGTAATTCACCTTATCATTCCAGCAAATAACCTTTTTAAATTAAAGTTTAAAAATATCCTGCTCATCCTATAGCGAATAATCTGCCTTTCTTGATTTTCAAGCCCGACTAAAAAAATCGCAGCAACAAGCCAGACAACTGATAATAATAACATTATAATAAATTTGAAAAACTCTCCTGGGATTATATTCTTGATGACAAAAAGCGGAGAAATCAAACATACTACGTAAAGTATCTTTAGGTACACAGCTTGAGTATATTTCCAAATATCAAAATTTATCAGTTTCTTAAGCACCACCGCTGACACAATTAAATTGACAAATTCCGCAATATTGTACACTAATAAAACCGAATAGGGCGGAAATCCGATTTTTAAAATTAAATACCCTATTGGCATCGTTAGCAAGTAAACAATACTAATGGTTATTTCAAACTGTTTAATGTTTCCAGTTGAATGGACAACTGTAGAGGCAGACCCTCTGAGAGATTGAATCAACGCGGCAAGAATCGTCAATTGACAAAAAACAACTGTGTGTTCTGGCACATCGTCAAGCCAGAGACGCAATAAATAATCGGTTTCCAGCAGCACCGGCAAAGATGCCAGCAGCATTAGAAAAAATGTATACTTTGACACATAATAAATGATTTGCAGCGTCCTGTCAATATTGCCTGAACTGTAGGCTTTATGTATCTGGGGCACCGCCACTGTGCCCAGAGTGTGCGTAAACGTCGTGATAAGACCGCTGACCTGTTTAGCAAACCCATACGCCGTATTGATAATGGTTCCAAAAAACAAATTCAAAATTATCGCCGTACCTTGTCCCCATCCAACCATAGCTATTGCATTAAGCATGACCCACCCTGAAAAATGGGTCATTTCCTTATACATCGAAGCATCTTTTTGGAACTTCCACCGCACAATTTCAAGATACTTCCAACGACAATAAAACATAAACGCAAGCGCCATTAACATCCATACAATGCCGTTCAAAGCCGAGTAAACTTTCAAACGGTCCCCCAGTCCATATAAAAGAAAAAAAGCTATCGATAGTCTTAAAACGGCAGATATGATTTCAATTAAAGAACGTACACCGAATTTCTCTGCAGAAGTTATCAGGGATTGAAAAGGGATGCTGATTATATTGACAATCGTAGTAACAACGGAAAAATGAAATACAAAAATTGCATCCGCAAGCTTGCCTTCCTCTACATTTAGATAATGATACACATAAAACAAACCCACCGTTTCAGCCAGCAAAAAAATAATAACTGCTAAACAGATATGGAGGACGAAACTTATATTGAATACTTTATTAACCGCCGCTACATCTCCTTTGCCCATGGCATACGCGATGTAGCGATATGAAGAAGAAGCTATAGCCATATTAAGGACATTAAGAACAAGAACGATTCCTCCAACAACGTTATAAAGCCCAAAATCCGACGATCCAAGACTCTGAAAAACAAGCCTTGACGTAAACAGCCCTAATATGGTCGTTACAAAGAGTCTGATATACTGAACCAGACTATTTTTTGCTAAACGTACATTGTCACTCATTTTATAGTGGCGGTTAGGTTTTAGCTACAAGCTCACTGCCAAAAGCTAAAGTAGTTCGGAGTTCGGAGAAACCGCAGTGCCACAGTTTGTCATTCTGAGGCTTGTCGAAGAATCTATTGATTCAATAATTTCCACTTCTGTCTTCTGACTCCAGACTTCAGACTTCTTATCCTTAATTATTTGACTTTTCTTTTTCCATTTTTGTTTAATTTGGTGCTTATGATTTTCTCTGTGCTCTCTGGCGGCAAAAGTATTCAATCGTCTCCCGTAAACCCTCATTGAACGCATTGGACGGGGCAAAGCCGGCGGCGCGGATTTTATCAATCGCCGCACACGAATGCTTGATATCGCCCGCACGCTCGGCGGCAAACCGAATCTCCGATGTCGAACCGGTCAGGGCGACAATCTTGTGCGCCAATGCCGCAATCGTGATCGTCTGCCCATTGGCCACATTATACACCCCCGTCAACTCCGGCCGCATCGCCAAAAACACATTGGCCGCCACCACATCCTTGACGTACACAAAATCCCGCGTCTGCTGGCCATCGCCAAAAATCGTCATCGGCTCATTGCGTATCGCCTTATCGATAAAAATCGGCACCGCCGCGGCATACTGACTCCGGGGGTCCTGCCGCGGGCCAAAGACATTAAAATACCGCATACAGGCAGTCTTCAGCCAGCCCTCACTATCGAACATCCGGCAGTAATACTCGCCATCCAGCTTGGTAATCGCATAAGGACTTTTGGGCTCGGGCAGCATCGCCTCGGTCTTGGGCAATACGGGGTTGTCGCCATAGACGGCCGCCGACGAACTGAAGACCAATTTCTTGACGCCGGCACGGGCGGCAGCTTCCAATACATTGAGCGTCCCCTGCGTATTAATCTCGACGCAGTCTTTGGGCTTGCTCATCGACTCGGGAACGCTGATCATCGCGGCCAGATGAAACACATAATCGACATCCTGCACCGCTTCTTGGACGGCGGCCGGGTCGGTTATCGAGCCTTCTATCAGACGGCAGGAAAAACCATCCAGATTTTTGCGAAAGCCGGAGCGGAAATTATCTAGGACAACGACTTCCGCCTTGCCCGCAAAATGCTGGACAAGATGGCTGCCGATAAAGCCGGCGCCACCGGTAATCAGTACACGCATATCATTCCCATTAATATTTCAAGGTTCAATGTTAATACCGTCAGTCTCTGCACAGCGGGTCGAAGGCATTGCCGCAATCCAGCCACTGGTCTGCCATCTCGGCAAAATCCGCCAAATCCACCCGGCAATCTCCGGTAATATCCGCCGACAGCGACGCGGCACACTGATACACCGTAAAGACGGCATTACTGGTATCCGAAACCGATGAAACTACCCGGTCGCTAACCCTCAGCAGGCAATTTTGTGAGTGAATTCCTGCCGGCAGCAATCCCGACCAGTTTCCCGTATTGGATACATTATCCGCCGCTAACTGCCAACTCTGGCCGGCATCCGGCGATATTTCTATTTTAATACTGCCCACAGGCCCCGCCCAATTCCAGCTAACCTCTATCGGATTAGCGGCATTCAATGACTGCCCACCATTGGGCGACGATACAGTGATGCTCGCTTCGATGGGAAGCACCGTACCGATGATGTTGCCGTTTCCAACAGCCGCATCTTTCCAAACGATATATCTGCTTGACACCGCTGGCGTTTCCTGGATTCCAGTACTGATACACACGGGTTCAGTTTGCAAAGACTGGCGATTATAAGCGTAGATGTCATATCCGGTTGTCGCCTTATTGCGATTGTCCCGCCAGACAATCCACTTGCCGGCAATGGCGGGAGAATTCTGCGACTCGTCAAGCACAATAATCGGAAACACGCCGCCGGGGATATTATACCCGTAAATATCCGTGCCGGTTATGGTACTGCGCTGGTCCTGCCAGACGATAACCGAGTCGCTGATATCCGGACTCAACTGGTCGCCTGCGGCGGCACAAACCTCAAATGCGCCGGCGGCAAGGTTGTTCAAGTCAATCGCATAGATATCATATCCGGTAGTGGACGAATTCCTGTCATCCGCCCAGACCACATAACGACCGCTGACGGCAGGACCTATCTGATTGGCAGGATGGGCATAGACCAGAAATTCCACCTTGGTGTCCAGGTCATACCCATAAATGTCCTCATTGCCGCTGCGGTTATCCTGCCAGACAACAATTGAGCCGCTGATATCCGGCATTTGCTGCGTATTAGAATTTGTGCAAATCGGCAACTCTTCCTTTGTTGATATATTATAAGCGAAAATATCATGCTGACCTTCGCCATTGCGTTCGTCATCCCAGACAACCCAATCGCCGCTGATTGCCGGAACGGTCTGATTGAACGACCGGACGGAGATGTTGATTTCATTGCCATCCGGCAAAACGCGACCGATAATATCGTAATTGCCGCTGCGTTTGTCCTGCCAGACAGCAATGTCGCCATCGACGGCCGGATTGGATTGCTCTTTGCCGTCGGTGCAAATCGGGAATGAAACAAACTCTGCCTGTGCGGTCATCGCTATTACCGCAAACACCATCACCACCTTGAACATCGTTGAATCCTCCTAAATTGTCTATCCTTTCTATTTTACGCCTTGACGATTTTGCCGCGGCCTGTCTTGACATTGACACAGGCATTGCGGGTATCAATCACGAGTTTAGAGTTCTTGACTATCCATTTATAGTCATACTGGCTGTGGTTGGTCGAAATCAGCACCACATCATAGCTTTTGAGCGTCGCGGGGGTCAGTTTTTTGCTGGTCATCTGCAGGTCATATTCGCGCATCTTGTGGGTGGCCGGCACAAATGGGTCGTTGTAATCGACTTTGGCGCCCTTTTCCTTGAGCAGCTCAATCAATTCCAGCGAGGGCGATTCGCGAACATCGTCGATATCGGGCTTGTATGCCAGACCCAAAATCAGCACCTTGGCACCGTTGAGACTCTTTTTGCGGGCGTTGAGGGCTTCCATCGTTCTATGGATGACATAGTGCGGCATATCGGTATTGATTTCGCCGGCCAGCTCGATGAAGCGCGTCGCCATGTGATACTGGCGGGCTTTCCAGGTCAGATAGAACGGGTCAATCGGAATGCAATGGCCGCCAAGGCCGGGACCGGGATAAAACGGATGATAGCCGAAGGGCTTGGTGGCGGCGGCGCGAATGACTTCCCAGACATCGATGCCCATCCGGTCAAAGAGCATCTTGAGCTCGTTGACCATCGCGATATTGATACAGCGGTAGGTGTTTTCCAGAATCTTTGCCGCCTCGGCCGCTTCCAGCGAGGAGACCGGCACGAGAGTATCAATTGCAAAACTGTAAATCTTCTGAGCCAACTGGCAGCATGTGGGTGTCAGGCCACCGACAATTTTGGGAATCGTCTTGGTGGTGAATTTCTTGTTGCCCGGGTCTTCGCGTTCGGGTGAAAACGCCAGATAAAAATCCTTGCCGGCGACCAGGCCGGTTGCTTCGAGAATCGGCTTCATCACTTCGCGGGTTGTGCCGGGATAGGTAGAGCTTTCCAGCACAATCAACTGCTCTTTGCGCAGCGATTTGGCAATGGTCTGAGAGCTTTTTTCGATATACTGCATATCCGGCTCGCGGTTTTTGGTCAGCGGCGTCGGCACGCAAATCAAGACGGCATCGGCTTTTTTAATCTGCGACATATCGGCAGTCGCGGTGAACAGGCCGCTTTTGACCATCGATTTGACCTGCTCGTGCGGGATGTGCTTGATGATGCTGCGGCCGGAGTTGAGAATCTTGACTTTCTTTTGGTCAATATCAAGCCCAAGTACCTTGACGCCGGCAGTGGCAAACTCCCGCGCCAGCGGCAGGCCGACATAGCCAAGACCTAAAATGCCAACAACAGCCTGCTTTTTTGCAATTTTTTGTTCGAGTGATGCCATAGTGCCTCTCCAGAAAGAGTTTTTGATTTTATCAATTGTTCATGAATCCACAAATACATAACCCTACATATTCTGCTGATGCGCCACTTGCTTCCATTCATTTTCAAGATTGAACTTGTATATGTACTGCTGAAGAATTTCCGTGCTTATCTGGCCGCCGGAAATCTCCAGCATCGATGCGATATCGGCCAGGTGTTTTGCACTGCCGCCTTCCTGGAAGTACCGCAATTTTTGAATAATAATGTATTCCGGCGGTGCAACCATCACTTCCGCCTCGCCCAGTTTCATTTTTTTGCGGTGCTGCAATCCCCAGCCAATGAACTCGTCGCCGCCGACGGGATAAAAATCCGCCTTAAAACCGGTCGGCAAATGAATAATATTGAAATGTCCTCGTACTTCGCGAGCAATTTCTGTTCGAATGGATTCTATCGGCGGGCAATAAAACAACCCTGCTGGATAAAACCGTTCCATTTGAAAACTGTTTTGAATGGACAAATTCAATACCAAATCAATATCATGCGTCATCCGAGGACGACCAAACAGCATCGCCCCAACAGAACCGGTCGTCATATACACAACCCCGTTCTGCTCCAACGGCTTTATAAAAATTTCAAACAAATCAGCTTCGAGCATACATAAACGCCTCCCGCACCGCATCTTCCACCTGCTGCCGTGTCCAATCCGGATGCTGCTGCTGAATCCAGGCAACTTTGAGCCGTCGTGCAGACCAGTACATCTGCATACTGATTTGCAGTTTTTGTGCCGGACTCATGGAACGATAGATTTCGTTCTGAATCTGTCTGGCTTTTTCGAGATGAGCCTGTTGGAATGCATCGACTGCCATCAGCGAACTGCCTATTGATAAAACTCCAGGATGGTTTTTGCCACGTAATCTTTCATCGCATCGGTCAATTCGGGATAAATCGGCAGGGCAATAACCTCTTTGGCGGCCTTTTCGGATTCGGGCATATCGCCGGCCTTGTATCCCAAATACGCAAAACACTCCTGCCTATGTAGCGGCACGGGATAATAAATCTCGCAGCCGATTTGATTTGCCTGCAAATGCTTGAGCAATTCATCCCGACGCGGGACGCGAATGACATACTGATTGAAAATGCTCACGCCATCGGGACTGATAAACGGCGTGCCGACAACAGAGTTTTTGAATTTGTCGGTATAATACGCCGCATTGCGCCGGCGTGCCTGCGACCAGTTGTCTAAATGCGGCAGCTTGACCAGCAGTGCCGCGGCCTGAATCGGGTCTAAGCGGAAATTGCCGCCGATGTATTTGTGATAGTACTTGGGCTCGCTGCCGTGATTGCGCATCCAGACCAGCATCTTATAAAGGGCTTCATCGTTGGTTACGGTCATGCCGCCGTCGCCGATGCCGCCCAGATTCTTGCTGGGAAAGAAACTGAAACACCCGCAGGTGCCAATAGCACCAGCACGCTTGCCTTTATAGACGGCTGAAATCGCCTGACAGGCATCCTCGATAACCGCCAGTTTATGTCTGGCGGCAATCTGCAGTATCGGATCCATATCGGCAACCTGGCCATACAGATGTACCGGCATAATCGCTTTGGTCTTTTTGGTAATCGCTTGTTCAATCAACGCCGGATTGATATTGTAGGTCTTTGGGTCGATATCCACAAACACGGGCTTTGCACAAACGCGGGCGATACAGCCGCCAGTGGCAAAAAATGTAAAAGGCGTGGTAATGACCTCATCGCCGGGGCCAATGCCCATCGCCATCAGGCTGGCTAGTATTGCATCGGTACCGCTGGAAGCACCAACGGCAAACTTTGTGCCGCACAGGTCGGCGATTTTCTTTTCCAGCTCGACAACCTTGGGCCCGCCGATGCAGATCTGCGAATCGAGAACTTCATTGATCTGCTTTAACACATCATTTTTAATCGCCGCATACTGCGATTTTAAGTCCAGCAAGGGAACTTGCATTGCACACTCCGTTTTGATTTATATAAAAAGTTCGTAGTTCTTAGACGGGAGAAACCACAGATTATACAGATTGACACTGAGAGCTATTGGGCATCAATCACTCTGCCATTCTGCAAAATTCAATCTTGTATCAACCATTATGTAAATTTCAGATTGTCTTTGTTCGCCCGGTACCAGTCAATCGTCGCCTTTAATCCGGCATCAAAATCCGTCTTTGCTTTGAAACCAAACTCTTTGTATGCCCGGCTGGTATCCAGGCAGCGGCGTGGCTGGCCATCCGGCTTGGACACATCCCAGAGTACCTGGCCGGTAAAACCGGCCAGGGCGGCAATTTTTTCCACCAGGTCTTTGATGGTTATTTCAAAACCCGCCCCGATATTGACCGGCTCGGGGCTGTCGTATTTTTCTGTCGCCAGCACAATGCCCTCGGCGGCATCGGCAGCATAAATAAATTCCCGGCTGGCAGACCCCGTTCCCCAGCATTCGATGCAGTCTTTGCCGGCATCTATCGCATCAACGCATTTTTTAATCAGCGCCGGTATCACATGGCTGCTGGCAGGGTTGAAATTATCGCCGGGTCCATACAGATTGACCGGCAGCAGATAAATCCCATTGAGTCCATACTGCTGACGATAGCCGGCCAGCATCACCAGCAGGGCTTTTTTTGCGATGCCATACGGGGCGTTGGTCTCTTCCGGGTAGCCATTCCACAGCTCCTCTTCCCGAAACGGCACCGGCGTAAATTTCGGATAGGCGCAAATCGTTCCGACCTGTACAAATTTTTTGAGACCGAAAATCCGAGCCTGCTCAATCAGATGCAGACCCATCGCCATATTGGCATAAAAGAACCGCCCCGGATTGTCCCGATTGGCGCCGATACCGCCGACTTCGGCAGCCAGATGCAGCACCACATCCGGACGCAGCTTGTGATACATCCGGACACAATCGGCCTCCTTAGTCAAATCGTAGTCCTCGATGAGAGGAATTAAAATCTGGTCTTTGCCGACGCCGTGCTCGGCCAGTTTTTGCTGGAGGTGCAGGCCTAAAAACCCCGCCCCGCCGGTAATGACAATGCGCTGTTTGGTCAAATCCATTGCAGGATGTCTTCCTGTATTAGCGTACTGAATGTTCTTTCAGAAGCCGCTCTTTTTTGGCGATATCCCAATCGGCGGCAGTCATCATCCTGGACAATTCCTTAAAATCCACCTTCGGCTTCCAGCCCAGCAGTTTCATTGCCTTGGCGGGATTGCCCAGCAGCAACTCCACTTCCGTCGGACGAAAATACTTCGGGTCGATATGGACATATTTCTGCCAGTCCAGCCCCAGCATCCCAAACACCTCATCCAGAAACTGGCGCACTGAATAGGTCTGGCCGGTTGCCACCACATAATCATCGGGCTTGTCCTGCTGCAGCATCAGCCACATCGCCTCCACATAATCGCCTGCAAAACCCCAGTCACGTTTGGCATCCAGATTGCCCAGATACAGGGCATCCTGCAGGCCTTCCTTAATCCGCGTGGCGGCACGGGTAATTTTGCGCGTCACAAATGTTTCGCCGCGGCGAGGCGACTCATGGTTGAACAAAATCCCGTTGCAGGCAAACAGCCCATAAGCCTCGCGGTAATTGACCGTCTGCCAGTAGCTATATACCTTGGCGCATCCGTAGGGGCTGCGCGGGTAAAACGGCGTCGTTTCCGTCTGCGGCGTCTCGACGACCTTGCCGTACATCTCGGAACTGGACGCCTGATAAAACCGCGGCGGCTTTTTCATCATCCGCAGCGCCTCCAAAAGACGCAGCGTACCCAGCCCATCGACATTGGCCGTATAAATCGGCTGATCAAAACTGACGCGCACATGGCTTTGGGCGGCAAGATTATACACCTCATCCGGCTGAATCTCGTTGAGAATCGCCGACAAATTACCGCCGTCGGTCAAATCCCCGTAAATCAATTTCAATTTGGGCTGCTTGTGCGGGTCTTGATACAAATGGTCAATGCGGTCGGTATTAAACGAGGACGCCCGCCGGATAATGCCATACACTTCATACCCCTTATCCAACAGCAATTCGGTTAAATAAGACCCATCCTGACCGGTGATGCCGGTAATCAACGCTTTCTTCATTTCGTCTTGTCCTTTATTTATTGCGCATCCATTGTACAAATTGTTTTAGACCATCGGCCAAATGCGTTTTGGGTTGATACCCCAGCTCTGCCATCGCGCACCCGACATCGGCATACGTTCGTTTTACATCACCCGGCTGTTCGGTCAGGCGTTCAATCACTGCTTTCTTGCCCAAAGCATTCTCCAATTCACTGATCAGTACATCCAGACGCACCGGACGCGACTCACCCAGATTATAAATATGGTATCCTCGGCAGTGCCGCATCGAAACGACGATGCCGTCGATAATGTCATCGATATAGGTAAAATCCCGCTCCATCGACCCATCGCCGTACATTGGAATTGACTTGCCCTGCTCTATCAGGCGGGCGAATTTGTGAATCACCAAATCCGGCCGCTGACGCGGACCATAGACCGTAAAAAACCGCAGGCAGGTTATGTCCATCGCATACAAATGGCTGTAGGTATAACAAATCAACTCACCCGCTTTTTTGGTCGCGGCATAAGGCGATATCGGATTATCAACGCAATCGGTCTCAGAAAACGGCACCTTGTCATTGTTGCCATAGACACTCGAACTGGATGCAAAGATAAACCGCTTGATTCCCGCCGCCCGCGCCGCTTCCAGCAAAACGACCGTCCCGTTGATATTCGTATCGACATAGCCCGCCGGGTCAGCAATCGAAGGCCGAACGCCCGCCTTAGCCGCCAGATGCACAACAACATCAAAATGATTTGTTTTGCACAGGTCGTCAACAAGTACCTTGCTGCGGATATCGCCTTCTACCAGGTGAAACTGCGGATGGCTCATCAGGCCGGCCAGATTGGCTTGCTTAACCGCCCTTGGGTAAAACGGGTCAAAATTATCCAGACCCGTTATCTGCAGCCCTTCTCCCAAAAGCCGCTGGCACAAATGAGACCCAATAAACCCCGCCGCACCGGTTATCAAGATGTTCTTCAATTCCCAAAATTCCAATCAAACCACTAAGGTAAATTTTCCAGATCACCCAAATCTTTATGTCTGCCCGCTGCCTGTTTATTTTTCTTCAAATTATCCAAACTGATGATATTGACCTCAACTCCATCAATCAAGTCAACTTTACGGCTTTGAAAACAATCGCTGAAATCAACCCCGGAAATCGTGGTCATGAGTTCTATTCGAATCGGCGGCATGCCCATACGAATAATCTGATTCTGCCTGAGAAGCAATTCTGCAGATAAATGCTCCTGACTGAAGCCAAACTCACATAGAACGCGGACTATCCGTTCAGCATTTTGAGCACTGACCGCAACCCAGATATCTATATCGCCGGTAGCACGAGGATGGCCGTAATAACTCACGGCATAGCCGCCGACAAGCAAATACTCAACCTGGTTTGAATTCAACAATCTCAAAAAATCTTTGAAATCTTTCGGTAGCCGGATCATAGCCATAATGAATCTGCCTCATCAGCTCCATCGCTTCCAGCCGTTCGAGCGGTGTTTTGGACAGCCAGTATTGTTTCTCATCAGAAGGATCATTTAAGCTGCCGATAGAAAATGCGTTTCTGTCTAAACGAGGCGCTTCCATAAACCCCTACGCCCTGCCAATGCAATAATACTCAATCCCAAACCGCTTGACAAACGACGGCGTATAAAGATTGCGTCCATCAAAAATCAGCGGCTTCTTTAATGTCGCGGCAATCCGTTCAAAGTCCGGCGTGCGAAACTCCTGCCAGTCCGTAAAGACCACCAGCGCATCGGAACCTGTCAGCACATCGTATCCATCTTCAACCGTCCGTATTTTTGTCCCCATCGCCTGCCGCGTCGGCGCCATCGCCTCCGGGTCGTAGGCGACCACCTTGAAGCCCGCCGACAAGAAACGCTCAATGCACGCCAGCGCCGGCGATTCCCGAATATCATCCGTGCGCGCCTTAAACGCCAGACCCCAGACGCCAATCTGAATATCCTTCTGGCCCTTGAAATAAGCAATCACCTTGTCGGCAAACCGTGCCTGCTGAGTCTGGTTGGCCTGTTGAACCGCCTTGGCAATCGACATCGACACACCCATCTGGTCGCCGGTATAAATCAGCGCCCGCACATCCTTAGGAAAACAGCTTCCGCCATATCCAACGCCTGCGAACAAAAACGAACTGCCAATCCGCGAATCGCTGCCGATACCCGCTCGAACCTGTTCGATATCAGCGCCGCAGCGCTCGCACAGGATGGACAATTCATTCATAAACGAAATTCGCGTCGCCAGCATCGTATTGGCGGCATATTTGGCCATCTCGGCGCTGGCCGGATCCATAAACAATATCCGGCTGCTTTTGCGCATAAACGGACTGTACAGCTCCCGCATAATCTCCATGACTGCCGGATTGGTCGTGCCGATAATCACACGGTCGGGTTTGAGAAAATCCTCCACCGCCGAGCCTTCTTTCAAAAACTCAGGATTGCTTACATAATCAAACGGCTGTTCGGTTTTCGACCGGATCAGGTCGCTGACAATTTTATGCGTCCCGACCGGAACCGTACTTTTGGTCACAATAATCTTATAGCTGCGCATCACGGCGGCAATCTGCTCGGATACCTTGAGCACCGCCGAGATATCCGCAGACCCATCCGCAGCGCTGGGAGTCCCAACACCTAATACAATCACCAAGGAACCGGCAACCCCCTCCTTGAGGTCGGTTGTGAACGACAGCCTTTTGACCTTGACATTGCGGGCGACAATTTCCGATAATCCCGGCTCATAGATAGGGATTATACCCTTTTTGAGGTTCTCAATCTTTTGGGCGTCGTTATCGACGCAAACCACATGATTTCCGCCTTCAGCAAGGCATCCGGCGGCCACAAGACCAACATAACCAACCCCTACGACTGAAACCTTCATCGATATCTCCTAAAAAACTTTACACTCCGTGCCGGTCGGCTGTCTGAAACAAACCAGCAGATTCATTCTATCCTGTCAGATTAAAACAACTTATATTTCGTTAACTGGCCGCCCGTCAATGCCTTTTGATATTATCGGACATCGCCAATCGGCCCAATACCTAAGTATTAAATATCGGATACTCTCTAATGTGTAGTTAAATCCTTATTAGCAGAAAAGTTCCGTTTCAATTAAATAACCCATTTATTTTATTTTAAGACTCGCTATATCTACAATAAGTCCTATCGTTCTCCCATATCGTAATTTCTACGAGATTAAAGTCTTTAAGGTCTTTTTTCAGGCACTTCCAGGCAAAACGGACAATATTCTCTACAGTTGGGTTGGTATCCTCAAACGCTTTAACATCCATATTTAGATTTTTATGGTCAACTATATCCAAAAAACTATTTTTGACTTTCTTTTCAAAAGACAATATCCATCCGCTTTCTACTGGCGGCGGGCAAACCGTTACTTCCAGAATATAATTATGTCCGTGGCCGGCCGGATTGGCACATTTGCCGAACATCCTGAAATTGTCATCTTCACTGTACCCGTCATTCCATAGTTTGTGCATTGCCGCAAATTCAAACTTTTCACTGTAGGTGAGCATTTTGTCATCCTTTTTCTTGCCATACAAGATGGCTATTTTCCGATAGGGATTTATCTCCAATTCCAGCCGCTTAACAGGCCTGCGGCAGCCGCAATCCAGCGACCCATCAATCAACAGGCGGGAAAAATCCAGCAGTTTATACAAGTCATCAATACTCAACAGGGTCTTAAACGCCGCCGCTGAATCCCGAACCCATTTTTGCCACTGGGGCAGCACATGTTGCCGAACAGCCTGGTCAATCTCGGACACATTGACAACAAAACCGGTTGCCTCATTGACTTTGGCCTGCAAATGAATCCACAGCGAGACATAGACACCCAGCCCATCCGTGAAGGGTTTTCCCGCATACGAATTAACCCCGGCGCAATCCCGTTTGCCAAAAGGGTCTAACTGAAATCGAACTTGTCTTGCCAGTGTGTGCATCCGATTACCGCTGGTTTCCGTGAATTAAACTCATCACTTCCGAACGGCTGCGCTGGTCGCTTTTGAATATCCCGCGAAGAGCGCTGGTTACCATCACCGCCCCGGGTTTGCGAATTCCTCGAATGGTCATGCAGCTATGCGACGCTTCCAGCACCACCGAAACGCCGCGAGGCTTGAGATTTTTCATCAAAAAGTCCGCAATCTGGTCGGTCAGCCGCTCCTGCAATTGCAGCCGCCGTGCAAACGAATCCACAATCCGTGCCAGTTTGCTGACGCCCAGCACATGCCCATCCGGCAGATACGCCACATGCGCTGAGCCAATAAACGGCATCAGATGATGTTCACAAACGCTATAAAACGGGATATCCCGCAGCAGAACAATCTCATCGTATTTTTCGTGAAATACGCTTTCCAGATGGTCTGCCGGCTCATGCCGCATCCCATCCAGCAATTCGGCATACATCTTGGCAACCCGCTTGGGCGTATCCACCAATCCTTCCCGCTGCGGATTTTCGCCAATGGCCGACAAAATCTCCAGCACCGCTTTTTCGATGCGCTGCATATCCACCGGCTTATCAATCAACTGACTCATTATTTCTCCTTGTTGGGTTTAATCGATTTGCGTCCCAGACTTTCGGCCAGCGCCGTCAGCATCCGCACGCCGAATCCAATCGAGCCGGGGGCGGTGCCTTCTTCCGCTCCCCAGACGCCGACGCCGGCCATATCGATATGCGCCCACTTGGCCTTTTTGACAAATTGACTCAAAAACGCCGCCGCACTGCACGCCCCGGCCCACTTGCCGCCGGTATTTTTCAAGTCCGCAATTTTGCTTTTCATCAACTCCACATATTCATCATCACAGGGCAGATGCCAGACCCGCTCGCCGGTCTGCTTAGAAACCGTTTTAATCTGTTCAATCAGGCCGTCATCATTGCCCATCAATCCAGCGCGTTTCTGTCCCAGCGCCACTACACAGGCGCCGGTCAGCGTTGCAATATCCACAATCGTCCCGCAGCCGAGCTGCTCGGCATACACGATCGCATCGCACAAAATCATCCGGCCTTCCGCATCGGTACTGTGAATCTCCACTGTCTTGCCGCTGTAGGTCCTAACAATATCCCCGGGCCGGTACGCCAGGCCGCTGGGCATATTTTCCGCCGCCGGTATCAATCCAAAGACCCGCACGGCGGGCTTGAGCTGCGCTATGGCACGCATCGCCCCCAGCACCGCCATCCCGCCGGACTTGTCAAACTTCATATCCTGCATCCCCTCGCTGGGCTTGATGCTGATACCGCCCGAATCAAAGGTAATCGCCTTGCCCACGAGCCCCAAAACAGGCGTCTTGGATGTCATCCGCGAGGGACGATATTCCAGTATAATCAGCCGCGGACGATTGACAGACCCCTGCCCCACCGACAATATTCCGCCCATCTTTTTTGCCGCAAGCTGCTTTTCGCCCAGCACCGTACAGCGCAGCGTCCGCTGCATCCGTGCCATTTTTTGAGCCTCGACGGCGATATACGCCGGCGTTATCACATTGGCAGGCCGATTGGCAAGCGTCCGCGCAAAATTAACCGCTGCGCCCGTCACGATTCCCCGTGCAATTCCGCTAATCAACTGACGAACTGTCCGCTCAGACGAATCAATAATCTGGGCTGAAAAATTCCGCATGGGCTTATCGTTGTTCGAATTCGCCGACAGATACTCATCATAGCGGTAAGCCCCGAAATACACCCCTTCGGCGATGGCTTGTCCGGCGGCTTCTGGATGAATCGGCGACGACGCCGAATGCAGACACAGCCCGACATTGGAAGCCTTGAGGTCTATCGCCTTGCCGGCGGCCAGCGCCGCAGCCTTGCGAATCGTTTCAGCGGACAGTTTATTATCCTCGCCAAGCCCTACCAGCAGCAAACGCCGGCTGGCAATCCCCGTATGGGTATAAATCACCGCCGATGTTTTCTCTTTGCCCGTAAAATCGCCCAGCTTGAACAGCCGACTGATTTGTCCATCCAGACAAGAGTCCATTAAATCGCTCAATCCGGCAGGCTGCTTGCCTTCGACGACGCCGACAACCAGCAGATCATAAACCGCCTTGAGCGGATTTTTAACCGCGGCACGAATTTTAATTTGAATTAGAGGCTTCATTTGTCTTTTGTCCTGCATTGACATTCCTTTTCCCATTGGGCATTGTGTTTTCGGCGCCTGGCAAATGCGCCCGGTCCATTATCTGGCGCAGCATCGCTGCAAGCTGCGGATACTGACTCGACACATCGCGTTTTTCGCCGATATCATTCTGCAAATCGTACAATTCCAGCGTTGGCTCAGCGGACAACATCTTCAATTCCACCGCCTTCCATTGTCCCCTGCGGACAGCGCGCTTGCCGCCGCCTTCATAAAACTCCCAATACAGATAATCATGCTGCGGCTGTTTGGATGACTGCCCCAGCAGTGTCGGCGCAAACGAAATGCCATCGACTTGCTTGGAACATTCCAACCCCGCCAATTCCGCCAGTGTCGGCATCACATCCCAAAAGGCACACACATGGTCGCTGACGCTGCCGGCTTTAATCATGCCCGGCCAGTAAGCAATCAGCGGCACACGAATCCCGCCCTCATACAAATCCCGCTTGATGCCCCGAAGTTCTCCGCTGCTTTTGTTGAACGACGGATCAAATCCCCCCTCCTTATGAGGACCGTTGTCGCTGGAAAACATCACCACGGTCTGCTGGTCAATCTTCAATTTTTTCAGCAGCAGCAAAATGCGTTCGATTCCCGCATCCATCCGGCTGATCATCGCCGCGTGACCTTTGACCGCCGCAGGCCAGTTTCTATTTTTATAAATCCCATAATCCGGCACTTCCATGCCCTCTTTGCCCGCCTCATTATTGGCATGCGGCACCGCCACCGACAGATACAAAAAGAACGGCGCTGCCGCATTCATGTGGATAAACTGCACCGCCTCGTCCATAAACAAATCCAGCGCGTAGGCTTTCTTTTCCGTCGCCACGCCGCCGGGACCGCCCTTGGCAAGTTCTACCACATTGGGCAGCGGCAACTTCTCTTCATTTTGCCACAGATAATCCGGATAGTGGTTATGGGCGTGAGTCTGATTCAAAAATCCATAGAAATAATCAAACCCTTTTTGGGTGGGTATTCCATCTGAGCCTTCCTGCCCCAGCCCCCACTTACCGATAAGACCTGTCGTATAGCCGCCCTTTTTGAGCATCTCGGCAATCGTCAGGTCGCCGGCTGACAAATTCAACCCTTTATTGCTGCGGATTTTGCTATGTCCCGTATGCAGCCCTGTCATCAGACAGCACCGCGAAGGAGCGCAGACCGTACTGCCCGCGTAATGCTGGGTGAACCGCATCCCTTCGGCGGCCATTTTGTCTAAAGCGGGCGTCTTGATCTGCTTTTGACCATAGCAGCCCAAATCGCCATAACCCAAATCATCGGCGAGAATATAAATAATATTCGGCTTGACCGCCGCCTTCCGTGCCGGCATTTCTTCCGCTTTCAAACAACCAGCCATCAGCCCCGCTGAAGCCAGCGTCATTCGCTTCAAAAATTCCCGCCGTGAGGTGCTCATTGTTTCACCTTTCCTGTTTGTATGGCTTCCTTGCTTTTCTTTTCCGCGCGATACCGCAGATAGCTTTCGATAAAATCTTCAATCTCGCCATCCAGCATCGCGTTGACATTGCCCGTCTGATGGTCGGTGCGATGGTCTTTAATCATCTGATACGGCTGCAGGACATAGCTGCGAATCTGGTTGCCCCAGGCGATTTGCCCCTTGCTGCTGTACATCTTGGCAAGCTCCGCATCGCGTTTTTGCTGTTCGAGCATATACAGTTTGCTTTTGAGCATCCGCATCGCCTCTGCCCGGTTCTTATGCTGACTGCGGTCATTTTGACACTGGACGACAATCCCCGTCGGCAAATGCGTAATCCGAACCGCCGAGCTGGTCTTATTGACATGCTGGCCGCCCGCCCCGCCGGCACGATAGGTATCCACCCGCAGGTCATCATCCTTAATCTCAATTTCCACATCATCATCGTATTCCGGCAGCACATCGACGGCGGCGAAACTCGTATGCCGTCGGGCGTTGGAATCAAACGGACTGATGCGCACCAGCCGATGCACCCCCATCTCGCACGACATCTTGCCGAATGCAAACGGCCCCGCTACCCGCAGCGTGATTGACCGAACCCCAGCCTCTTCGCCTTCGGTAATATCGAGCTGTTCGCAGGTATAGCCGTTGCGCTCAAAATACCGCGCATACATCCGCAGCAGCATACTGGCCCAGTCGCAACTTTCCGTGCCGCCGGCGCCGGCGTGAATGCTGAAAAAACACGCACGCATATCATCAGGTCCGTTGAGCATCCCCGATATCTCAATCCGCTCGCATTGCTGCTCCAGCCGGCGGATATCTTCCTCAACGCTTGTCAAAGTCGCGGCATCATTTTCTTCCGCCGCCATCGCAAACAGGTCGCGCGTATCCGAAAGCAATTTTTCCGCAGCAAATACCGGCTCCAGTACGGACTTTAGCCCGCTGATTTGAGAGACAACCGCCTTGGCTGTTTCCTGGTTATCCCAGAAATCCGGCCGGCTCATCTGCTCTTCTAACGTCTTGCGAAGGGACAACTTAGATGAAATGTCAAAGCCAGTCCCGAATATGTCCTATTCGGGCCTCAAGGTGTTCTATCGATGAACGAAGTTCCGCTATTTCCATAGTGTCAGTATCCCAAAAAGTCCATTATCTTATAAACCCTGCTTATAGCCGAAACGACCCATAAAAACAAGCAGCGAATATGAAAATATTCAAAACAATCCGGATAATCTGTACCTTTATTCGCCCATTTTCGCCCATCCCATCCATTTCGTCCATAATGTCCATGTTCGTCCGTGTAAGTCCATGTAAGTCCATGATTGTCCGTGCCTGCCCTTTTTTTCCCAATCAACGGCCTCAAAAAAAATCAAAAATATTTTCAATATTCTTCAATTTTTTTCGCGTTTCTTACTCAATGCCCTTATAGTACTTGCAAAATTTTCGTCCGATAAGCGACCTCAAACACCCTTTTCAGTACTGGTACAGCCCTTGCTTTTTTCAATCCTCTATGCTATGATACAGCGTAATTATTATAGTTGTCGGAGAGTTATGGAGTCACCAAAAACCAATCTGGCAGTCGGTGAATTGACCTTTTCGCTCTATCAAAGGCCAATCCATCCGGAATTGTTCACGATTTTCGGCAAACGCCATCTAAAAACGGAACATTATGAAATGTCCATCTGGGCGACCGGCTGCTCGCATGTCGTCAGCGTCTTTGCCAGCAATGTCTGCCTGACCGAACTGATCAGTTCCACTGCCCAGATGCTGCCCAAACGCGGCATGATTGAACGCTTCCAATTCCGCGGCCAGCGCACTCATAAGTGTACGCTCAGCCGTGGCTTAAGTTATATGACCGATTTCCAGATCGAGAAAATGAGCGCAAACCTCTACCGCCAGAGTCATAATGATTTACAGCGGTTTTCCAGAAACAGGGGTATGTTTGTCGCGTTTCCGGAGCAAGCGGTGTCCGGCCTGGAGCCGTTCAGCTATATCGATTTCGAGGCACGCCGGCTGGAAGTCCATATCCACGCCTTCCATGCCTTCCCAGACCAGCTAACAATCATCAAGACGCAATCCCTGTTTGATATGCACCAATAGCAGTGATGCCAACCTATCTCTTGACTGTCAGTTTCTGGGCACGAGGTCCTTTTTCGCCCTGCACCACCTCAAAAAGCACTTTTTCACCGTCATTCAACGAACGCACATCGGCGGCGTCAAAGCTGGTATAGTGGACGAAAATATCAGACCCGTTGTCTCCAAGAATGAACCCATAGCCCTTTTTCTTGTCGTACCATTTGACCGTACCTTCAGCCATAAGACCCGCTCCGGTATATAATATAACTTGTTCTATTAAAAAGGGTTAGGAAAGACTACTCCGCGGCGCCGACACCCGGACACAGTTTTTCCTTCATCATACGGCCCATTTTGAATTTCACGCTGCGTTTTTGGGGAACTTCCACCTTCTCCATCGTCTTGGGATTTTGGGCGACCCGGCGGGAACGCTTGCGCGTCTCGAACACGCCAAAATCACGAAACTCAAGACGATTATCGCCCGATAATTCTGATACAATCTCATCCAAAAAACTCTGGATGATTCGCTTGACCAACACCCGCTTGGCCTGAGTTGATTCAGAAATACGGTCAATGAGTTCTTTTTTCGTTATCGTAGCCATACAAAATTCCCCTTATTAATTAAAATTCATACCATGCCTGCAATATGAATAGTCCTGCGATTCATAGTTCTTTTAAGACATCCTTGTTTCACACGCAACCCACTATACATAAAAGACTTCGGGTCATCAAGCGTTTTTTTAATTTTTTTTTATCACTTCAAAATAGCGATTGCCGGCGGCACCCTGCCGAAAGACGCCGCCACAGCGGGTGATGGGAATCGAACCCACACAACCAGCTTGGGAAGCTGGTGTTCTACCACTGAACTACACCCGCATAAGTGCTTGTCTTAAAAGCATATACACAAATTCAAAATCCTTGTCAAGAGGAAAATTATCCGATCGCTCATGGAAAATTAACATATCCGCTCTACACCATTTTCACGATGCAGATGGCTTCGGCTATTTTGATTCCATCGACGGCGCTGGAAATAATTCCGCCTGCGTAGCCTGCCCCTTCGCCGGCCGGGTATAAACCTTCAACCGCGGGACACTGGAAAGTCTCATCCCTGACAATCCGTATCGGGCAGGAACTTCTCGATTCGATCGCGGTCATCACCGCATCGTGCATGGCGAAGCCGTTGAGTTTTTTGTCCATCTGCGGAATCGCCAGACGCAGCGTTTCAACAACAAATCCGGGCAGACATTCCGCAAGGTCGCATGGCGTGATTCCCGGCGTATAGGATGGGCAAACACCCCCCAGCGAATTGGATGGCCGGCCGGACAAGAAATCGCCAACACGCTGCACCGGCGCAGCGTAGTTGCCGCCGCCGACCGCAAAGGCTTTTTGTTCCCATGTCCGCTGAAACTCGATGCCGGCCAGCGCACTGGCGCCGCCAAAATCCCGCGGCGTGATACCGACCAGCAGGGCGCTGTTGGCATTGCACTGACTTCGCGAATAACGGCTCATACCGTTTGTTACGATGCCGCCGGCTTCCGATGAACACGCAATCACCTCGCCGCCGGGACACATACAGAAGGTATAGGCGGAACGGCCATTGGCGCAGTGGTGTACCAATTTGTAATCGGCCGCGCCCAGCAGCGGATGCGATGCGAATGCGCCGTACTGTGCCTTGTCGATAAGGCTTTGCGGGTGCTCAATGCGCACGCCGATCGAAAACGGCTTTGCTTCGATGGGAATGTTGTGCCGAGCCAGCATCTCGAATGTGTCCCGTGCGCTGTGTCCCAGGGCAAGCACAATGGTATCGGTCTCAATCGTTTCGGAGTTGTTGACAATCGCGCCGGCGACTTTACCATCCTTGATGGTAAGCCCCGTCAGTTTTGTTTCAAAGCGAACCTGTCCGCCCAGCGAGAGTATGGCATTGCGAAGGTTCTTTACAACCGTAACGAGGTTATCTGTACCGATATGCGGCTTTGCCTGATAGCGGATTTCTTCCGGCGCGCCGGCGGCGATAAATTCCTCGAGCACTTTTCGGCAGCGGTTATATTTATCTTTGATCTGCGTCGTCAGCTTGCCATCGGAAAAAGTCCCCGCCCCCCCTTCGCCGAACTGCACATTGGATTCCGAATCAAGCCGTCCCGTGCGCCAAAAGGCGTTGACATCCTTGACCCTGGAGCTGACTTGCTTTCCTCGTTCTATCACGATGGGTTTCAAGCCCGATTGAGCGAGAATCAACGCGGCAAACAGGCCGCAGGGACCGCTGCCGACAACCACCGGCCGGCGACTGTGGACAGCCCCGACGGCCGGCATCTGGTAGGCCGTGCAAGGCGCAGCACAAATCCGGCTGTCCTGCGACAACCTGGAAAGCACGGCCGGCTCGTTTTCCACCTCCGCATCGATGGTATAAACGGCTACAATGTGATTTTTACGTCGGGCGTCGATGGATTTGTGGGCGACCGTAAAGCGGTGCAACTGGCCGGCCGAAATCCCCAGCCGTTCCACAACGCCGCCGACTAAAGCCTCTTCCGCATGGTCAAAGGGTAATGTAATATCTCTAAGTCGTATCATTCGCTTAATTTTTCCATGAATTCCTATTTTTCCACTATACCCCACTGCGGAAAAATTAAAATCCGAAAATTCTAAATTGCTGGATTGGGTTAAACACTGATTACGCCAATTGTACTGATTTAAGACAGGAATTCAAGATTTTTGCCTCAGAGGTCACAGAGAAAGACAAGGGGAGTTTTTTTAGACGGGATTGACAGGATTGACGGATAAATTAAAAATCAAAATGAGAATCGCAGCTGCAGATTTCACAGATTGTCATTCTGAGGCTTGCCGAAAAATCTATTGATTCAGTAAATTCCACTTCTGTCTTCTGACTCCTGTCTTCAGACTTCTTATTCTCAATCTTTTACTCTTTAACTTTTGACTTTCTTCTGACCCGCAGGTTCAAACCCGAATAGCCGGCGGTGCAACCGCTGGAACGCCGCCCCCAAACCCCAACGGGGCGACACAACCCCAATTCTAAATTTCCTCGTTCCGGCATTAGCGGGAGCTACCAGCATCACTATATTTATCAAGTTCTTGAAGTTTTTCAGAATACAATTGCAGCAGTGCTTGTATCTCTTCAATAAGGCAGGGTGATGGATTATTTCCGGTTTCTACCTCCGTCCACAGATAAAGTCCAAGATTTCTCAGAGCTTTCGTAGGCAGGGGCATTGCATAATCAGGGACACTGCCCCCCGGTATTAATTGACACTTGAAACTAACATAAAATCCGTTCGTATCGAAATCGGATGTTTGAATCTCTCTCTTTGTCCGAGTTGCGCTAAAATTGTGTTGATAGGACAATTCAATCCTCCCGATATTGCTTTTGGAAGCACTGGGCTGTGAAACTGTTACCGCTTTTTCTTTTTGATATTCTGCCAATTCTGGATACTTTGACGTGATTCGGCTAAGGTCTTCCGCCAACTGCAAAAAAACCGGCATTATTGTCTGCAGTTGATAATCGGTTAATTTCAAAACGCCGGAAAGACTTTCTTTTTCCGTTTTTTCGATAACCTCGACAATCTTCTTAGACAATTCTGTGGGGCCCGGCCAGTTATAAACTTTGAAATGGTTCGTTTCCAGAATGAGACGGGGGCTCCATGTTTGATGAGGACTTTGGTCTTCGATAGAAGGTCTGCCGGCATAATGTTTTGGCATAAGCCATACCACATCGCTATATTGCTGTTTTATGTACCTTGCATTCTTGTCTGCAATGTACAGAGCGACTCCATCTCCTGTTTCAAGATAAAATGGTGAGCTCTTCTCTTCCCTTTTTGTTATATGATAATTATCCGGCAGAGATTTTTCTATTGCCTCAATTATCTTTTTTTCTGCGGCAGCGAATTGTGAGTTTGGAATTGAAACGACTGTCTGCGGCGGACTTGTGGCCTGAAAAGTCTTTTTATCAATCAATACGAATTGCACCTCGCCAACATGATTTCTCCATGTTGTGCTTTCGACAATATAGTAATCATTCGTTTGGTGTATTTGGCTTATATGGCTTGAGTCGCCGCGAATATGTTCTGAATTTTTCACAAAAAAGAGCATTGCTGCCCTGTCTATCTTGTCAAATGCTTCTTTTTGTGCAGGGTCGTCTAAATTCCACTTAGGGCGGTTCAACTTTTCATAAGGGGCAATGGGACTTCTTTGTTCTTGACCGACGATTTGTGGTAAAGGTAAATTCGACTTAACTTGCAGCCAGAAATGAAAGATTCGGCCTGTTAAATATGGAAATGGCACCTTTTTGAGCTTAATTCCCGACTCAGGAGTTGGCCAGGCGTCATAACAAATAAAAACCAATTCCTTATCTTTATACTTACCGAGTGTATTTTGGAGAATACTGCATCTTATGAAATACCAGTGATTTTCCCAATCGCCATTAACTTCTGTTGCGTACTGCCGAACTTCCTCTATGCGTGCCAGCAATCCAATATCGGCATTGTCTTGCGGTTTTTTGTCGAAATAGATAGGGGTTTTATCGGGCAGATCAGCATTAACAGCCTGCGGCGGAATGAGCTTATCCGCTTCTTCACTGCGTTCGGAATGACCAGCGGCCGTTTTTTCCTCTGCCTCCTGACTTCTGTCTTCGAACTTCTGGGGTTTCTGCGTCAATGCAATGGTTGTTGGTACAATCAAAGCGGCCAGAGCCAGAACGGCAAACATAGCGATTGCGGTTGGGCGGAAGAAAAGGGGACAATCTACTTTATCTCCTGGTTTTGGCATAAATAGAGAATCCGCAAACCGCTTTAGCCCATTTTCAACATCTCCCAAATTCATTTTTCTCTTCCTGCTCTTCCTGTGCTTCATGGTTTAACCCTCTTTCTTATCCAGCCGCCGGTTTTATTAACTCCGTGTTTTCCATACAAGCCATTTCATAACCTAATTTTTGTATAAATTAACCTTGCGCGCTGCAAGG
>CAZICJ010000037.1:0-24530 GCA_964537635.1 uncultured Pirellulales bacterium | reverse complement strand
TCAGCTTGGCTGTATCCTTATTCTCCTCAGGAGGGTTTTGGGATGACTTCTACCATCTTCCTCATTACAGGTCAATATCAAAATCCGACAGCCAGTAAATCCCATAATTGCATTGGGTTATCGTAAAGCCGAACAGCCCCCGCTCCCAGGAGTTGCTGGGGGTCGCGAAAGCCCCAACTGACGGCGGCGATATCCACCCCGGCGTTGCGGGCTGTCTCGACATCCACTTCGCTGTCGCCAACAAAAATGGCTTCGTTTGGTAAAATACCATTTTGCTGTAAAAAATCCAGCGTTGTTGACGGGTCTGGTTTTGGATTTATCCCATCTTTTAATCCAACAATTGTCTTGAATGTACCGCTCCCGAAAAAATACTCGACAATCTTTACCGAAATATCGTGTTTTTTGTTGGTAATCACCGCAAGCGGCACCCCAGACTTTTTTAACCTTGAAACCAATTCGGAGATGCCATCATACGGTTTTGTAAAATGAATAAGGTTCTGACGATATGTTTCAACCATCAGCCGGCACAATTCTTCGGCTAAATGCCGATTGCCTGCCGGCAGTGCCTCGGCGGCAAATGCCGCAAGCCCCTTGCCGACAAGCTGACGGCACTGCCCCTGTGTGAGTTCCTTTTGCCCAAGCCGGCACAAAGAGGCGTTCATCGCATCGGTCAAATCCGCAAGCGTATCAACTAATGTACCGTCAAGGTCAAATATAACTGCTTTGTATTTCATAAATTATAATCCATCTTGTGGGATAAATGTCAGACCAATTACTCGCTAAGGCCACAGAAAGTACCGTAAAATGGATATGAACGCAAAGTTTTTTTAAAATGAGATCGACGCCCTGGATAAATGATCCATAAATTAACTTTTTTTTTGAACCTCTTTTTGGTAGAAGTAAATCCAAACAACAAACATTACTTTAAGGAGGCGTTATGAACGCACGGTTTGCACGCAATTTAGTCTTAGTCAGTATGATTGTTTTGAATGCAGTTGGATTTACGCCCGTTTATTCACAAGCAAACACGGCAGACCCCAATGCAAAAGGTGATTTTTTAACTCATTGGCTTGGCGATAGTTGCGTCGGAGTGATGCGAATCAATCATTTCCAGACGAGCCTGACGGCGATGGATCAATATCTGGCCGGCGCATCGCCGCTGCCGTTTAGCCTGGCGATGATGGCAACAATGCAGTTGACCGGCATCACCGGCGACCCTTCCCTGACAGGCATTGATATGGAGGGGGATTTTGGGATTGCCGCCGTCAAACTGCCGCAAGACCAGACAGATGAACTGTTTATGGCGTTTATGATACCCACAAAAACACACGATGCGTTTTTGAAAGCCAATAAAAATGTGTCCGGCCCGGACAGCGATGGGATTTATGTGCTGGATGTCGAGCGGTCCCCGCTTGGCAAAATGGTTCTGCTGCCGATCAAGGACAGCAAATACCTGATTGTCAGCAGGGAACAAAGCAAGAAAGAACTGTTGGCGTTTCAGGTAATGATGCAAAATAAGAAAGGGACTCTTTCGGATAAATTGGACAAAGAAAGTCTGAAGAAGGCATCCCTGTCGCCGGCCTGGGTGTGGATGAATGTCGGGCTTGTTCATCAGCTTTATAATGACACACTGGTTTCTGCAATCCGAGGCATTGAAAAAGCTATGTCGGAACTACAGCCCGGCGCAGCACATACGCAAAAAATGCAGATGATGATGACTCAGGAAATGATCCAGTTTATCTTCGGACAGTCCGACTCCTTTGGTTTAAGCCTCAACTTGAACAGCGGCACTCTGCTTGCCGAGATGACTATGAAAGCCAAGCCCAGCACAGAGCTGGCGGCGATGCTCAAGCCCGCACAGCCAGCCTATACCAAATTTGCACTCACGGACAAATTAGATAATTCCGCGGCGGTCAACATGATAATGCACGTCAACAAACCGGTATTTGAAAAACTGACCGCCAAAGTGATGGATATTCTGGCCATATCGATGGAAGATAAATCCGATACAAAACTTAAGGACATGTCTGTCAGAGCCGTTTCCAATATTGCCGATGCGGCGATGGGGTTTTCCTATACTTCCCAAGCCCCCTATTTTGAATTTGAGCAATATGTCTCGCTCAACGACCCAAACGCCTTCAAACCGCTGATGCTGGAGTTGGCAAAACAGACCAATATCCTTTATCAAAAGATGAATTTCCCGATGGGATTTGCCTTTATCGCCGATGCGGAAAAGATTCAAAATACCGCCGTTGACCGCTTTGAGATGAAACCAATTGCCTCCAAAGACCCCAACGATGCGATGGCTCAAATGATGTTGCAGATGTACGGCGAAAAGGGACTTCAGTACTATGGTGTGATGAGCGGCAAGACCTATGGGATTGCTTCCGGCAGCGGCGCCAAGGACAAACTGGCGGCAATGATCGGCGGCAAGACCAACCACCCTGTGCCGGGCGATATCACGATGGCGCTGTCGGCAATTCCTGATTCGGCGAAAGCGGATATGATACTGTCCGTCAATCTGCTCAGACTCGCCAAAGGAATGTCCGATATGACTTCGACGATGGCCAGCCAAAAAAATGAAACTTTTGGCAAAATGCCCAACTTCTGGGAAGGGATTGATACACAAACGCAAAGTTGTATGAGTATCGGAGCGTTTATTGAAGATGGACAGGTGCGTAAGACCGTCGCCCTGCCCAAACAGCATCTGCGGGAAATCGTACAGGCGGTCATGCAGGTTCAGCAAAAGGCGGTTGCCTATTATACCTCTCAGGCGGCGGCCAATAAGCCGCAAATGCCAGAAATGGAAACAGAGGCAACAGAAGAAGACCCCCTGCAAAAATATGTCGGTAAAGCAGTGCCACCGCTGACACTGACCGACATTGACGGCAAGTCATTCGACCTGGCAGCACAAAAAGGCAAGCCGGTGATTCTGATTTTCTGGGCGACATGGTGTCCGCCGTGCAAAAAGGAAATCCCGGCACTCAAAGAACTGCGGGCTGCCTACAAAGAAGAGCAGTTGGCAATGATTGCCATTTCCAGCGAACCGCTTAAGAAAGTAAAACCGTTTGTCCAGGAAAGCCAGATTAACTATCGTGTTGTGTCTGATACGGATAATCTGCCGGCGCCGTTTAACGAGATTCAATATATCCCGGTGGCGTTTCTAATTGACCGCGAAGGCAAAATCAAAACCATTTTAAGCGGCGAAAACGGCATTGAGGATTTTAAGGCGGCGATTGAGAAGATGGGGAAATGATGAAGAGAGAAACCACAGATTTCACTGATTTACACAGATTATTTTAGACAGAATTCGAAAATTGACAAAGCAGGAAAAGGATTCTTCCCCGTTCGCTGCGCTCAGGGTCAGAATGACCCTTTCCCCTGCGACTTTTTTTGGGTGCAATCCCTGCATGATTGGGGAAAAAAGAAAACCGCTGCCGAATATGGCCAGCGGTTTTCCTGCTACGAGTGGAGAAAACTGTTATCGCGGGTCCGGCACCGGATGCAGGGCAACCAGTGTGGGTGTGTCCTGCTTGGACCAGACATTGCTTCGGTCGAAAATGGCAATCATCCGACGCTGCGGGCCGTCAACGCCCAGACGCACCAGCACATACGCCGTAAAGGTGTCGCTGCGGACGGTAAAGATATTGGACAGCCGCGACAGAATCCAATCGCGTTCTTCAATATCGTTGTCGATAGTCAAATCGCCAATTTCGTCACTAGTCGTTTTTGAAAATCGCTGCATCGCTGGTATTTTTCGAGACAGATCAAATATGTCTTTGTACGGCCTGTTTTTAACAATCTGCTCGGCCAAATACTCCACCGAATTGGGGTCATTGCTGTATGGTTTTGTAAGTGTTTTACTCTTGGGATTTGCCGCGTCGGAAGATATTGCTGCCGCTATGACATATTTCGGCGCCGTATTGACGTTAATTCGTCCGGGCAATGCCTCGTAAGAAAAGTTGTCCAATAATGTAATATATTGGAATATGTCCAAATCCTTTTGCCAGTCTATATGCAATTGCTTGTTATTCGCATTAGCATTGTCAATCCTCTCCGTCAATCCATTCGGGTCCCATGAGCAATACCCCGCCCACAAAGACAGTCCCTCTAAGTCCGACAGGGTTCCAACTTGTTTAGTTTCATCATCGCGAACAACGAGACGAAAACCATTGGACAACCCTGTGGCGTTATTTTTACTGCCCAGTGTTGGAACCTGGGAAGCGTCCGGGGCTGTATGGTTAGACGAAAATACGAAACCCCAATTGCTATCATTGTATTGAACCACATGCGGCGTTGCACCTCCGCCGGCCGGGTCTACAAACAACGCCTGCACAAGAGATTTGCCAATTCTGTCAACCATAATATATTTAGGGTCGTCATTCACTTTACGTCTTAACTCAATGGAATCTGTTGATTTTACCTGCAGCAATTGGGCTATCGATTTGTTATCACCCGCAGGCACAGGCGATACGGAACCTGCCCATATAACATATCTTCCGCAATTCGAACCATCTGCTTTAGGAACCGTGATCCCGTTCAAATCAATCTCTACCGATGAAGACGACAGCACGAGTTTCCAGCCATCCAATTTGATTTCATCTTTGTAAGGATTGGCAAATTCAATAGCAAAGGCCAAGAGGTTATTTGGCACAGGCAAATCGTTATTGACAAGAGAATACACCTCTGAAATAAACGGCTTCTGCTCATAACCATAAACTTCATCCGCTGCGTCAAGACCAAAATCGTCCGCCACGCCTCCCTCTGTTATCATCATTTCTTGAACTATGCTCTTATTTAAATGAGTCGGATATTCCTTTTTAGTCTGGGCTCCAAATCTCGTATCCTTGAATGGACCATCCCCGGGAAACAAAGGGGAACCATCTCCGGCAAGCCTATGGGAATCTGAATAATCAATCATATTGACAACAATCTGAACGGCCTTTCGAGCAGCGTCCTGCTTTGAAAGGCCTTTCTGCTGGTAATAATCTCGGAATACATACAAGATATCTAAAATCTTTTTGCGTGTCTCCTTACCGTCCAATTGGCCTACCACTCCCTGCGGATAACAGTAATCATATTCCGGAGTGAAAAATGCCGGATTGATTTTAATTGTCGCAATTCGCGTTGAGGCTTTATACTTTGAAGACAGCCGATTTTTGGCGGTATCCAACAACCCTTCTAAACTGCTGATATCCCGGTCAAAACTGTAAAAGGTACAGATGTGCCGACGGTCATAATAGTAGCCATTGACTCCACCGCTTGCCATATTAAAATTAAGCGGGTTCATGCGGATTTTCCAATCCTCAATCTTGTTATTAATGGAATCTCTGGGCACTTCCAATGTCGCATATATACCGCCTCCGGCATCAAGGGTGTAGTTGGCAACATCTTTTCTTTCAAAGCGAGCTTGTGAACGGGAAGTCAAGAGATAACGGTTTCGGATCTCCAGCTCATCACTAATATCAAACAGAAAATTATATGGCCCAAAAGTTTTGAAGTTCTGGACACTCATTGCGTAGATTTGTTCCGGTGTAAAACATCCGGAAGCGAGCGGATTCATCTGCTTTCGGGCCTTGACCAGATTATTCCAATTAGCAGAGTTGATGTTATTGCCAAATGGATTGCCTTCGATGAAATTTAAGTTAAGGTCAGAGCCTCTTAGGAAGGGTATATACGATACTTCGGTTAAAAAATATCCCTCTTCTGATGAAGGAACATTGTTGATATGTCTTTTTTGCTCCAGAAATGGGAGAGGGTCGGCTGCTTCCCTTTGTTTATCAGGATAATTATAGGGATACGCCGTATTGAGATTGAGCATGGCGCAATTGTCGATAATGCGAACCGCCGCGAAGATGGGCTTGCCTTTACTGGTGCAGATATCGTCCAATCGAATCCACATCGCATCGGCAACGCCGTCGCCATCAGCATCGGCAATCAGCCCGTTCATATTCGGCTCAGTATTAGCCGCGAAGGTATATTTGGGATATTCCGGCACAACAATAGGCGTCATCGGATCCGTGGGCAATACGCCATGTTTGCTTATATCAGACGGATGAGACCACTTGAAGTTGGACTGATCCGGTTCGATATTGGCCAGCCAGCGGTCGGCATCGCCCGGGCTGTCGTAGGGTTCGTTGATATCCGGATCGGCATTGTCGAGCATAGCCTTTTGCAGGTCTGTGCCGAACAAATCCTGCGTCAGGATGGTGTTAATCCGCCCTACCACGGTCTGCACGCCGGCCTCCAGGTCGCGGTTGTCGATGACCGCCGCCGATGACATATCGTTAATCCGCGAGGTCATCATAAACATCACGCCGACGACTGCCAGCAGGACGGTCAGGACGACGACCAGAATCATCGCCGAACCCTGATTTTTTTGTTTGTTATGTCTTGCGGAAGTTTTCATAGTGGGTTCCTCCACAACAGACGAATTTGTGTTTGTTTTTATCATCATACTCAATTCAGATAGACTATATGGGTAAAGGTTTTTCCATCCTTGAAAAAGCCGTTGGAATCATAGACGGTAAAGGTAAATTTCAGGGCTTGGGTAAAAGGCAATTCAATGGAAGGATTTTCCGATACATAATATAAATGGTCAACATCGCCCGATTTATTTTTCATGCCTCTCAACGTCAATTCTGCGGGCTTAATATTATTCGCGGTAGCGATCAGGGCGCCATTTGTCAAATAATCAGAGTCCCCAAAATTGCCATCGCCATTGGGGTCAAATTCAGGAAACCAGCGATTGAGGTCTGCACGCCAAATCTGCACATGGAATTGACCAATGCCCTGTGAAAACAAATTATGCAGCGTTTTGGAGTCAGATAGATTGATATTCGGACCGCCATTTTTAATGCTGCTGCTGCCTACTCCGGCATTCAAAACAATAGAAAGTATTTCGTCCTTGGTAGGTGTGCCTGGCAGATTGGGGATATTCCACCACTCATTTATGGACATCGTCTGGTATTCCAATTTGTACTCGTCGGAAGCAAATGTCACGGGATTCCACCCTGCTACATTTGGAAATGCCGGCATTTCGGCATCTGCGGTTACCAAATGCCGCACGCGACAGAACAGACGATTTTCGACAACCGGATCAGGCAATTTATTCACTAAAAATTTATTATCAAAACTATAGCAAACCCGTGAAAGATTCGAAGATATCCGCTTAAAGACGTTCACTGTCGTTGTTTCTTGTTCATTAAATGTCTGGGCATTGCCACTGGAAAATAAGAACAATCTATCCAAAGAAATATATTCATTCGGTACAATAGCCCCTTTGGAGTCAACCTGTTCGGCCGGCTGCCAAACGATTAAAAACTCGCCGTCTTTACGCAGTCCATTAAGGTCGCCGCTGAGCTGCTGGGTCAATGCCTGAACGCGGGACATAATCTCCGATGTGGCGGCGGCGGCACGCTGGGCCCTGACGGCGTATGCAAAGACCATCGCCGAGACCGCCATCATCACGGCCAGCAGGCCCATCGCCACGAGCAACTCTACAATTGTGAAGGCTTTTTTTTGCATAGCTTGCCAAACAAGGCCGCAGGGTGCGGCGGGGTTAAAATTCCTTAAATGGATAAATGCCTATACAGGGATACCGTGTACTGCCAATCGCCGGCGGCACGACCCAGATTTTTCCCGGATTGCCGCCTGTCCAGTCTTTATCCAGCGTCAGCAGGTTATCCTTTTTGAGCATCACGGTATAAATCGTGCCGGACGCATCATCCACTACCTGACCGCCCTCATCGATAAAATCATACGCCTTGGGCAATACGCCACTGACGCCGAATTTTTTATTTTCATCACTACTTTGAATCTTAATGACTTTCTGGGCATCCTTGCTCACCTCCAGCCGCACCGGCGACGGCCAGAGATTATTCGGATTACCCGTAGCTGGGTCATAATAACTGGCATTAGTGGTCATTGCGCGATTAACAAAAACTATCGTCTTAACCTTGTCGGGATCGACTTTCCAGCACAACGCCGACCAATGATAGCGTTTTTCGGTATTGGTCAGAATGGATGGATAGACGCATTCGTTATTGAGATTAGCCGGCAGATACGGCATTAAAGAAACATTCAGAAAATTCTCCGCCTCATTTGTTTTCAGAGCCGCGGCCGGATTTATGCCATACAGCCGAATTTTGGCGAAGGCTTCATTGGAGGCAATCGTGCTGATAGACCGCTCGGTCGCCAGTGTGGTCAGTTTGACGCCGACGGGAAAGACCATCGCTATCATCACCATACCGATAGACAGAATCGCGGCGGCAAGAAGCACTTCCGTCAGCGAAAAACCAGATTGTCGTTTATTGTACACCATTGCAATCCTTTATTGCGGATTCTTATCCACCAACTGGCCGGTATAGGGATTGACATACTCCGGCGACTTGCTGACCCCGAGCAGATAGCCCGTCCAGGGAGCAGTTTTATTTTTGTCCCATTCCCGTTTGTCGTAAATCAGAAAACTGTTGACACTGTTTTCTTCCCCGAAACTGCCTGCCGGAGGTGGATAATCATCCTGCGTGAACTGCGCGTATCCGCTGGCAACAAGCGACTTGACATTGAACACCTTATCCGTACTGGTGTTGTCCGGCTCAACCCTGCCATCTTTATTGCGGACTCGAACCGGATGTATCTCGAGCGTGCCGCCCTTGTTAAATACCACAGAGATTGTTCCCGCATTAGTTGCTATGATGGAGTCTTTCAGGGCGTTGTCCGTATAGATTGCCGCAGCAATAATCCCAACATTTTCCGGCAGCGGCATCGGCTTTTTGCCCTCCACGACACGAAAACCATTGGCAAGACCTGTTGCGGCAAAGTCGTGAATGACAAAGACCAGATACTGTCTGCCAGAATTGTCCATCTGGAACCGCACGCCGGCGTAGGTGCCGTGGCGGATGGCAATCGCCCTGGCGTTGGACAGCGCCGCGTTGATAATGCTGCGCGTGCCGGTGGATTGATCCAGCGAGGCAAACAGGGCTTTGGCAGCCGGAACGGAAATAGCGAACATGATCGCCATGATCGCCACGACTACCAGCAGCTCGGTGAGCGTCAATCCAGATTGTTTTCGGACATTATTCATTGTATTACCGCCGCATCTCGTCAGTTGAGCGTCAGCCCCCCGCCGCGGTGCGATTATTGTTCCCCATCACTGAAATTATAGACATCGTCCGGCGTGCCGTACAGGCCATCAATGCCGGCGCTGAGCAGGATAAACGAATTGGCACGGTAGGGACGCCGCGGACTGGTAAAGTTCGGATTAGCCGTTCTGTCATAAAAGATATTGAAATTCGCATTATCGGCAAGGGGATGCGAAAGCGATACATCAAAAGGCGGCGCCTTAAGAAGCAGGCCGTCGCCATTACAGTAATTGTCATTGATATTATAAGTGCTGTTCCAATAGGCGGCAGGGTCATGCAGCACTTTTGTCGTATTGGCTCTGAAGTATAAGATTGGCATACCCGTAGGCTTGCCTGTGGAGCGGTGTTTAACTTTTCCAAATGAATCGGCCAACACATACGTAGTCGGTTCCAGATTACCTGTATTGGCATAAATATCAGACAGCTTAACCGCACGGGCGTTTTCGATTTCCAGATAGGGGCCTTTGCGGGCAGCAAGATTATCGGCAGCGGACTGGGTAAAACCATTGGTGCCGGTGATCCCATTGGCCACATCATAAACCAATTCAGGGTTAGTGTCGCCATCCACATCTGCCTTGCCGTCAAATGTGAATTTCGACAAGGGATGAAAACCGAAACCATCATAGCCGACAACGGCCTCGGCGAGTTTCTGAGCGGCGGAATATTTTGCCCCCATTCCTTTCCATTCGGCTTCCGGATAATCGCCCATATCGCCGCGGAAAGCTTCCAATGCTGTGCCGATGGCGTAGAACTGTCCTTTTTGCCGGACATTGCCGGCGGTCTTTTGAACCATGCTCAATGCCGGAATCAGCAGCCCGATCATCACCGCGATAATAGCGATGGTCGTCAGCATTTCCACGAGCGTAAAACCGCAGGTTTGATTTGATTTTCTATTCATACTATTCTCTCCGGAAAATTCAGCAGCCGATTGTTATTTATTTTCAAAATTGGTGATGTCATCCTTGGTGCCAAATACACCATCCCAGCCGGCAGACAGCAGAATCACGCCGTCTTTGTTATACGGATAAAGCGTTCGGGGCGCCGCTTGGGAATCATACTGCGTAATCATTTCATAAAACGCCTGTTCCTTGCTGACTGCGAGCGTACCATCCTGTTTGTATTCAAAATGAGCCTTGGGGCTGACATCCGACAGTTTGGGCAGAGCAACCAGCGGCAGGTTGTCGCCATAATTATACATCCAATCCTTGTAATCGATAAAAACCGGCGGGTCCACAAATTGCCGGGCGGCATTGACGCGAAAGCGTTTGGTCGGGTCGGATTTGAAGTAAAGAATCGGCATCCCGACTTTGGCGTCAATGCCGGTTACGGTATTACGGGCAAAGGTGTCCGTAAAAACCGGCGCCTGCTGGCGGATAGCCGCGGCAGCAGATGTATAGATCGTTGAACTGCCGATTCCCACATCTTTATACAACTTATCAATGGTATAGACATTATTGAATTTCAACTGGACATAGGGACCCTTGCGGCGGTTTTCACTGTCGGCATCCGAGATATCGTAAAAATCCGGATAGGTCGTATAAAGACCCGGCTTATAGGCTTCATCATTGGGGGCATACCAGGCCGTCGTCGGCTCGATACCGCGCAGGTCGCGTCCCAGCAGCGCCTCGACCAGCCGCTGGCCGCCGCACACTGAATTGGCGCCCACACCGCTGGCATTGGGCAGCGTTGTCGAATCCGGATAGCCGTCAAAATCCTTTGCAAACAGCTCCAGCCCGATTTCCATCCCGTGAAATTCCGCCTTCTGCTTGAGGTTTTTGGAGATAATCGTAGCGCTGCGATAGCCGACAGACATCATCGACAGCAGCAGCCCGATAACAGCCATCACCACCAGCAATTCAATCAGCGTAAAGCCCTTTTTTCGATATCTTTTCATATTCGCTATTCCTTGTCAGTCTTATCTTACTGACTGCTGAGATTATCCCCTGTGGTAGCAAAATCCTTGTCCGGGCCGGCGGATTCAAGCAACGGAAAAGCATCGCCGGCCTGATAGATATAACGCAGGCTGGTCCCCCACGCATCGACAAAACGCACCAGGTCGTAATCGACGCCGGCAATCGTAACCTTCAAATTGCCGCCGGCAGCATCCTTGTTGGTAATCATTCTGGCCGGCATATCTTCAATGGTTTTGCGGCAGGCCGGCGTCTTATCCAGATAGTAAAACAGCAGTTGGCTGGAACAATACGCATCCTGATTCGTCCCCGAAACCGTCCCCCCCAGGGCCGTTTCCAGAGCCGCCTTGTCGGCAACCTGCGGCGGAAAAGCCGTATGCACATCGTAATACTGCCCCAGTGCCGTAACGATAGCCGCAATCCCGCCGGCCGTCAGTTCTTTTTCGGCACGCGTCTTGAGGTGCTTGCCGGCGCCAACCATCACCGTTATCAAAATCACGATGATGGACAGCGACACCAGCGCCTCGACCAGTGTAAAACCCTTATTGTTCATTTTGTTTCGCATCAGTATCCCTTTATATCCGGATGCGCCGCGGATCCTCGGCGAAAAGCTGACTGTTCCCCCGCAGCCTTTGATTACTGTTCAGTTCCCTTGTCAAAGTTGAACACATCATCCGCTGTCCCATACAAGCCATCCTTGCCGGCGGAAATTAAAATATACGACCCTGCCCGATAAGGACGCTTGACCGGCGAAAGCTGCTTATTTAAGATGGCGTTTTCCAAAGCAAGCCCGGTTACATCATACAGAGGATGTGCAACAGGCGTTGTTTCCGGAGTGCCCAAGGCCAGAATATGCGAATTGTCCGGGAAATAATAAACATCATCATTTTTGCCGCTGACTGAATCGACCGTTGTGATATCCTGAAGCGAATAGGTAGTCCTGGCGCGATAGAAAAGAATCGGCATACCGGTTTTCTTGTTGCCCGTTCCATTTCGTGTTTTTGCGAAGACATCGCACAGCGCAAGCGGATATTGATTGCCGGCGGGAGTAACATAATTGTTAGCCCATGCTCCTAACTGTGCAACAGGATAAATTTCATCCATACGATACGCATTGGCGTTTTCGAGTTCAAGGAACGGACCTTTTCTTGC
This sequence comes from uncultured Pirellulales bacterium, assembly GCA_964537635.1. Classification (GTDB taxonomy): domain Bacteria; phylum Planctomycetota; class Phycisphaerae; order Sedimentisphaerales; family Anaerohalosphaeraceae; genus Anaeroglomus. Next base: position 12,325 of record CAZICJ010000037.1, on the reverse strand, counting down.
CTGGATGTTTTCTTTGGCGGTCTGCCAGGTGTTTTGTGCATCATTATACGCCCAATATACCGTCCGGTCGGCTTTGGTTCCATCTTTTAGAACAACATTGTTAATTCCTGTCGTCCTAAAATCAGAATTCGGATGAAAACCCAGCAAATCAAGACCCACCAGTGCCTCTGCCATTTTATTGGCCCCGCAATACGGATTCGGGTCAATCAGCTTGTTGCTTGTGGCATCCAGCACATCCAAATTGTTATTGGATTCCGGATAACTGCCGAATTCCGCCTTGAACATTTCCAGCGCCACATCGATGCTGTGAAACTGGGCTTTTTGCTGAATTTGCTTGGAATAGTCCTTGACCTGACTTAAGGCTGGAATCAGCAGCCCAATCAGTACCGCGATAATCCCCATTACCGTCAGCATTTCGACAATGGTAAAGCCTTTTTGTTGACCTGTTCTTTTCATCGTTTTTTCCTTTCCACCATAACGAGGCCGTTTTGTTTTCTATTCTGTGCCGCCTTAACCGACGGCTTTTTACTTTCTACATCAGCACCTGAATCATCTTGACCATCGGCAGAAACATCGCCATCACGATGGTGCCAACGATGCCGCCGAGGAACACAATCATCACCGGCTCCAGCAGACTCATCATCGCCGAAACCAGCACATCGGCCTCTTCGTCGAAGTTGTCGGCCACACGCATCAGCATCTTGTCCAAGTCGCCGGTTTCCTCGCCGACGTCCACCATATTGACCACAATTGAGTCCACCGTCTTGGACTGCCGCAGCGGATTGGCGAAGGTATCGCCCTGCCGGATATTCTGATGCACCTTGCCCAGCATCCGGGCGTAAATTTCATTGTCGGCGGTTTCACGGGTGATGTTGATGGCTTCCAGAATCGGTACGCCGGCACTGATCAAGGTCGCCAGGGTTCGTGTCCAGCGGGCGACTGAGGTCTTATACACCAATTTTTTCATGACCGGCGTCCGCAGCGCCAGCCAGTCTTTGGCGTAGCGGCCGCTTTTGAACTTGACCGCAAATTTAAATACTGAAAAGAGCAAAAACGGCGAGACGGCCACCATCGCCGCGTTAAGGCCTTTTCCTGCCGTCAGCCATCTGCTAATAGCCAGCAGTTTTTCCGTCAGCCACGGCAGACTCGCCTTGCCCTCGGACATATCCGACAGCACTTCCGAAAACGTCGGCACAATGAAAATCATCAAGCCCAGCACAATGAACATCGCCACCGTCATCACGACCGCCGGATAGACCATCGCGCCCTTGATTTTAGATTTGAGCTTTTCGGCTTTTTCCATAAAATCCGCCACGCGGGCCAGAATCACATCCAGCACACCGCCGACCTCGCCGGCAGCGACCATATTGACAAACAGCCGGTTAAAGCAGCGCGGGTGTTTGCCCATCGCCTCCGACAGCGTCGAACCGCTTTCGATATCGTCAGCCACATAGCCGATAATCCGCTTAAACGGCCCTTTTTTCTCCTGCTCTTCCAAAATCCGCAGCGACCGCAAAATCGCCAAACCCGCATCCTGCAGCGTCGAAAGCTGGCGGGCAAACTGCGTTACCACTTTAATTTTTATTTTCTTATTGGCGCCTCGGCGTTTGGGCGCTGTAACCGCGGCGGCCACCTTAACCTTTTGGGCTTCGTTTTGCGCTCGAACCTTGGTTGGAAACAGCCCCTTGTTGCGTATCTTGCTGACCGCCTCTTTGTTGCTGAGGGCTTCGATTTCCCCTTTGACTTCCGCGCCTTTGGCGTCTAATGCTTGATATTGAAATACTGGCATAAATTCCCCCTTTCGCTATTCTTCCGCGGCGATGGTTTCGCGGGCAACCTCGTCGATGGTCGTAACCCCGTCGAAAATCTCCGACAATCCGTTTTCACGCAGGGTTTTCATCCCTTCCCTGCGAGCCGCCTCACGCAGTACCGATGTGGAGGCATTGTTCATCACTAAATCCCGAATCTCATCGTTAAAGGTCATAATCTCATAAATGCCCGTTCTGCCGCGATATCCGGTTTTGTTGCACTGTTCACATCCCTTGCCGTAATAAAACGTCTTGCCGTGAATATGGTCCGGCGTCAACTCCAGTTCCATCAACTGCTCCTCGGTCGGCTTGTATTCGGTCTTGCAGTGAACGCAGATTTTACGCACCAGACGCTGAGCGATAATGCCCTCCATCGTCGCGGTTACAAGAAATGTCTCAAGACCCAAATCCAAAAGACGGGCAATCGTGCTGGGCGCATCGTTGGTATGCAGCGTCGTGAAGACCAAGTGGCCGGTCAGGGACGCCTGAATGGAAATTTCCGCCGTCTCCAGGTCGCGGACTTCACCGACCATGCAGATATCCGGGTCCTGACGCAAAATCGAACGCAGACACCGAGCAAAGGTCAACCCGATTTCCGGACGAATCTGAACCTGAATCAGGCCGTCAATATCGTATTCGACCGGGTTTTCCGTCGTAATGATTTTCGTGTCGATGGTATTGAGTTCCTTCAAACACGAATACAGCGTGGTGGTCTTGCCCGAGCCTGTCGGACCCGTAACAATCACGATCCCATTGGGACGGTTAATCAATTGCCGTACAACATCCAGCTCGCGCGACCGAAGCCCCAGTTTATCCAGACGTAAATCCACCTGACTGCGGTCCAGCACACGCAGCACGACGCTTTCGCCGAACATCGTCGGCAATACACTGACGCGAAGGTCGATCGGATTGCCCCCCATGACCAATGGAATACGGCCATCCTGCGGCAGACGCCGTTCGGCAATGTCCAGACTCGCCATAACCTTGATACGGCTGGCAAGGGCAACGGCAATATGTTTGGGCGGAGGCGTCATATCGTACAGCACGCCGTCAATACGATACCGCATTCGGAACTCATCTTCAAACGGCTCAAAATGAATGTCCGACGCTTTCTCACGAACCGCCATCAGCAGCACGTGATTGAGCAGCTTCTTGACGGGGCTGGAATCGGCAAGCCCTTTGATGTCTTCCAGGTCGATACTTTCTCCGCGTCCCCTGAACTGCTTTAATTCCGTGTCGCCCTCAATCGCCCCAATCAGCTCAGTTAAGCCTTCTTTTTCCTCCTTGTAATGTTTTTCCAGAGCGGCTTTAAGAGACTCCTCATCAGTCACCTTGGCTTCTACGGCAAATCCCAACAGGGTACTCAAATCGTCCGTCGCACGAAAATTATCGGGGTCGGCAATCGCCACCGTGATTCGGTTGGAAGACTTGTCGTATTTAATGGGAAAGATTTTGTAGGTCTTGGCCATCTGTGAAGGAACCTGGTCAATCACTTCTTTTGGCACATTAAGAGATTCTATATCCACATATTCCATCCCTCGCTGGCCGGCCAAAGCAATCCGCAATTCTTTGGGCTTGATCAGACCCAACTCAACCAGAATCTCACCCAGCTTGACCTTGCCCCCGCGGTCCTTTTGAACAGCCAGCGCATCGTGAACCTTTTCACGAGTTAAAAGACCCATTTTTATCAAAATGCGGCCTATTGTTCTACCTTTAAGCTCTGCTACTGGAGGTATTTTAGCCATTTTTCTTCTCCGACACCTTCAACACAAAGGTGGCTCACTATGATTATTATACGTTCTAACAAACCGGTTTTAAAGACATTTTTAAGTTAGACACTTGGCATATTAAACAATAAAAAGCGTTTATTGAACCAATATGAATTATTTTTGTTTTTTTGGGTTTATGAACAGGATTTGACAGTGGCATAAAATCAAGTTAAAATTGCAATTATGTTTATTATTACGAAATATTTAACATGGACATCTGGCAAAAAAGACTTTTGATTCGACATATTTGAACTGGTACTACGATTTTAATGGGTCTTTAATATCGGACCATAGTCCTCATCCTCGCCGCCTTCTCCCTTTTTCTTGGTCTTATCGGAGAGGCTGACACCCATTTTCTTTTCTGCCTTTTCGAGCATGGCACCTGGATTCCTTGATTTATCAAGCAGTTCTTCGAGAGAAATCGCATCCCTATCATACAATTCCCATAGGTGATCATCCAGAAGCTGCATGCCTATCTTTTTTCCAATCTGAATACTGGACTCGATGCGATAAGTCTTGTTTTCACGAATAAGGTTGGCAATGGCAGGCGTTACCACCATAAACTCGTACGCGGCCACGCGCCCTCTACCCACCTTCTTGGGGCATAATGTCTGGGACAATACGGCAATCAGGTTGGTACTAAGCTGAACACGAATCTGTTCCTGCTGGCTGACCGGAAAAGCGTCAACAATACGGTTGATGGTACCTTGGCAACCGGTGGTATGCAGCGTCCCGAAAACCAAGTGGCCGGTTTCCGCCGCGGTAATTGCCGCCTCGATGGTTTCCAGGTCTCGCATTTCGCCGACCAGCACCACGTCTGGGTCTTGACGCAAGGAACGGCGCAGCGCCTCGGAAAATGTCGGCACATCCAAGCCGACTTCGCGCTGATTGATAATCGCCTTTTTGTGCATGTGATAATACTCAATGGGTTCTTCGATGGTGATGATGTGATGGTCCATCGTTTCGTTGATATAGTTTATCATACTGGCCAGGGTGGTAGTTTTGCCGCTGCCGGTAGGCCCCGTTACCAAAAACAACCCTCTTGGACGGCGGCAAAGAGCGGCACATATCTTGGGCAGACCAATCTGCTCAAAACTGAGAAGCTGCGAAGGAATCAGACGCAAGACCATCGTTACATGGCCTTTTTGACGAAACACCGCCGTTCTGAAACGTCCCGCGTCGCCAAAGGCGAAGCCAAAGTCCGTCCCGCCGACCTCCTGCAGTTCCTGCTGATTTTTTTCAGGCGTAATACTTTTCATCAGTGAAACGGTATCATCCGGCTCCAGCACTTTGGTGTCTAACGACCGCAGTTTACCTCCAATACGGATGACCGGCGGCCTGCCAACCGTAATATGCAGGTCGGAACCGCCCATTTTAATTACCGCTTCGAGCAATCTATCTATGTGTAAAGATGCCATAATTTAATTCCAATTCATTGATCGTTATGCGGCGATTATTCATCGCAGCCGTCTATTCAGAAACCAATCCTTCCGCCTGGCTGACCTGTGAAATCTCTTCCGGCGTCGTGATGCCTTTAAACACTTTAATTCGCCCATCTTCCAGCAAAGTTCGCATCCCGCTGGCACGAGCTGCCTTTCGCAGTTCTGTCGTCGGCGCCCGGCTGAACGCCAGTTCGCGAAGATGGTTGTTCATCTCCAGCATTTCAAATACCGCGATACGCCCCTTGAAACCAGTACCCTGACATTTACTGCAGCCGGCGCCTTTATAGATAGGATGTTTGCGCAAATCGTCGGGAGTAATGCTTAATAAACGCAGATAATGAGGATCGGGCATCGGGTCGATTGTTTTACATTCTTTGCAAATCACGCGAACCAGCCGCTGCGCCATAATCGCCTGAATGGAGCTGGCTACCAAAAACGGCTTGACGCCCATATCAATCAGACGGGTAATGGCGCTGGGCGCATCGTTGGTATGCAGTGTGCTGAACACCAAATGGCCTGTCAATGCGGCTTGAATGGCGATATCAGCCACAATGCCGTCGCGAATTTCACCGATGAGGATAATATTGGGAGCCTGACGCAGCATCGACCGGAGAATCTTCTCGAATGTCAATCCGATATCAGTGCGAATCTGACACTGATTGATGCCTTTAATGTTGTATTCAACCGGGTCTTCGGCAGTAATAATTTTTTTGTCGGGACGGTTGAGTTCCTGCAGCGCGGAATACAGCGTCGTGGTCTTTCCGCTTCCGGTCGGCCCCGTTACCAGAAAGATGCCGTTGGGACGACGAATAATTTTGGTGAACCGCTCATAGTTGTCCGACTCAAAGCCAATCGCCTGAATACCAATATTGACCGAATCCGGACGCAAGATACGAAGCACGGTACTTTCACCATGATAGGCAGGCAGCGCCGAAACACGAAAGTCGATATCCTGGCCGGCGATATTGCGTTTGATACGGCCGTCCTGCGGAAGCCTGCGTTCCCCGATATCCATGCCCGACATAATCTTGATACGAGCCAATACGGGCATCTGCATGTGCTTGGGGATATTGTCGCGCTCGACACAAACTCCGTCAATTCGGTATCGGACGCGAACTCGGTCGGCCATCGGCTCGATGTGAATATCACTGGCACGCAGCTTAACCGCCTCGTCGATATACAGATTGACCAAACGGATAACAGGACCGTCATCCTCACTATCGGCCGATTCAGCGCGCCGCACCTCGGCCAGAACCGAGCGGCCGGCCGCGGCCAGTTCATCGGCATCCGTATCGATACTGCTGCGGGCAATGTCCATTTTCTGGTTGATGACTTCTTCAATCCGCGTTGGCGATGCAAGACAGCACTGGATTTCGGCATTCAGCCGAAAACGAAGCAAATCCAGCATATCCAAATCCAATGGGTCCTTAATGGCTATTTTCAAAGTTCCATTTTCTTTGGACAGCGGCAAAATGCGGTGTTTTTTTATCAATTCTTCAGGAATGAGCTGGTTGGCATTGGCCGGCGGCGGAGTTTTGTCCAAATCGATATATTCCAAGCTAAACTGCTTGGCCAGCGCCTCGGTAACCTTGTCTTCGGTCACAAGCCCCATCGAAATCAGTGTTTCGCCCAGACGCTTGTTGGTCTCCTTGCCCTTTTTCAGCGCACGGATGATATTTTCTTTGTCCACCCACCCTTTGGCGTAAAGGATTTCTCCTAAATGTCTCCTTTTTTTAATCATTACCTAATCTTTTAACTAAAAATAAGTTCCATGGCAACCAGACCTAAACCAGTATTGTACCATAAAAGTTGATTTCGTCAAATACCCATTCCCAAACGGAGCATATTTATAGCATAAAGAGCTGCTCGCTGCCGGATTGCATCCCGTCCAACAGGCGGCAGCCACAGTTCGGCGGTCTGGATTGAATCCTGGACAATCACCGCAACATAGACTAATCCTACCTTCTTTTGCTCACTTCCGCCGTCAGGCCCGGCTATTCCCGTAACCGCTACCGCACAATCTGAACCCGATCTCAGTTTAGTGCCCAACGCCATTTCTTTGGCTACAGGCTCACTGACAGCGCCGAATTGTTGAATTAACTCACTGGAAACGCCTATTTCACGTATTTTTGACTCGTTACTATAGGTTATCCAACCGGCCAGGAAGTAGTCGCTCGAGCCGGCAATATCGGTCAACAGTTTGCAAATCAGCCCGCCGGTACAGGATTCGGCAATCGAAAGGGTCATTTTTTTTCTCCGCAACTGACTGGCAACAACCTCTGCAAGGCTCAAATCCTCAGCACTGAAAATCAACTCCCCCAAAAGCAGGCTCAGGTTTGCTTTTTCCTGTGCAATTATATCTTCGCATACCTGCCGACTGCAACCCGATGCGACAATGTGAAGGGTGATTTCCCCTCCGCAAACCGTACAATCAATTCGGGGGTTTCTTCCTCTGTTCATCCGGTCGCCGAGTTTTTCGGCTATGATTGATTCACCGGCACCGAAACATCGTATGCGCCCTATTTTTACATAAGAATTTGATACATAAGCACTTAACCTATTCTGTACGGAATCCGAAAACATCCGTTTCATTTCCTGCGGCACGCCGGGCAGACAAATATAAACAGAGTCGCCCTTTTTTGCCCAAATACCCGGGGCTGTGCCGTTTGGATTATCGATAGCCTGGGTGCCTTGTGGAATATGGGCTTGAATACGGTTTCTTTGCGGCATTGTCAAATTTCGGCCGGCGAAGTACGCGGCTATTTTGTCGTATAAATCCTGCCTGAATTCCAATTCGACGCCTAAAAACCGGGCTAATGCCTGCCTTGTTAAATCGTCATCGGTAGGCCCCAGCCCGCCGGTAATCATAATGATATTTCCCTTTTCAGACGCCTGGCTTAGCGCTGCGGTAATGGATGGAATATCGTCGGAGACGATCCAGCCCCCTGCCGTCGGTATTCCCAGTTCAAGAAGTTGCCCTGTAATCCATTGGGAATTGGTGTCAAGCGTTTTTCCGTTGAGCAGTTCATTTCCGATACTGATAAAGCAGGCTTTGTTCATCATTACACCTTAATCAGAGCCTTGATAACTCCATCTCTGTATCCTGACACCAGTTCAAATGCCTGTTGGGCTTGTGAGAATTCGAACTCGTGGGTAATCATATAGTTGGGTTTGATTTTCTTTTCCGCGATAAGCTCTATCGCCTTTTGAGTACAGTGATTTTGCCGGCGGACATTTTGAATAAGTATTTCCTTGCGCCGGACAACATCGGGTCGAAAAGTAATCGTATCCTCTCTGGGAATTCCGACGGCAAGCAATTTGCCGCCCGGCTTGAGAAGTTCTGCCGCTTGGTCGAGGGTTTCCTGCTGGCCGGCACATTCGATAACGACATCAAGGCCGAGTGGTTCAAATTGAAGAATTTCCTGAACAATGTCCACTTTGTCGGGATTGCCGACCCAGTCAGCGCCGGCTTTTTGAGCGATTTTGATACGGGCAGCAAGTTTCTCGGTCATATAGACTTTTTCCGCTCCAGCCGCCCTTGCCGCCTCAAAACAACATAATCCAATCGGGCCGCAGCCCAAAATACCGATTCGCTGCCCTGTGATATTTCCGGCAAGCTGGACGGCATAGACACCGATTGCCAGCGGCTCGCAAAGCACCCCTTGCGGAAGTGTAATTTTCTTATTGTCAATAGGATAACAGCATTCCTGCGGCATCACAATATACTCGCAAAGACAGCCCTCGACTTGTCCGGGGCAGCCGAGAAACTTCAATTTTCGACAGGTATGCACCCTGCCGGCCTTGCATTGGTCGCAACGGTGGCAGGAGATGGCAGGTTCGACTACCACTTTCTGGTCAGGCTTTAGATTGTGAACCGCTGGTCCAGTTTCCACGACTGTCGCAGCACATTCATGACCTACGGTAAAGGGATATTTGACAATTTGAGACCCGATTCGGCCGGTCTCAAAATAGTGGATATCGCTTCCGCAAACCCCGATGTACTCCACCTTTAAAAGCACCTCTGTATCCCGCGTAATCTTGGGGCGGATTACATCACGCGGCTCTATCTTATGGATGCCGGCCAAGACTTGTGATTTCATCAATAATTTTTTCATACGGCTAAAACTCCTGAGACTATAGGGAATTCTATTTGGAAATCACGATTTGTCAATCCGAATTAGAAATCTTAAGTGAACGAGCAAATTCAAAAGCGGATAATTTCAGAAATACCAAACAAGGATGGGTTTTTTTGCCACAGGACCGGACGCAGAGAAAGATGAGAAAGGGATTTTTTTGACCACGGAAAGCACTGAAAAAACACGGAAAATATGGAGGAGTTCGTAGTTCTTAGTTCGCAGTTCGGAGAAAGGAAAGACAGGAGTGGAATTCCGCATTTTTACTTTTTGCACTTTGATTTTTGATTTTCTTCTGACCCGCAAGGGTCAAACCCGAACAACACAGGGTGAGCGAAGCGAAACCTGCGGAACACTCAAAATTATCTTCTTTTCCCCAGCCCGCGCAGCGGGCGATATGATATAGCCACGCGGCGTAAACCCGTGAACCAAAACGCACCCGCTTCCTTAAGTCCCCGCAGGGGACGACATATGATAAAGGCGAAGGAGGCGCAAGGGGAGTGTTTTTGACGGGATTTACAGGATAGACAGGATTGGTCGATAAATCAAAAATCAAAGAAAATGGGAAAATGAAATTCTCCGGTTTTTTTTGTGGACAAATCATATCAAATCTGCCATACTGCCGCTCACATAATCTTTGATAAAAAGGAGACCTCAAAATGAAGGCAAGATGGATTTTTCCGGCGGTTGGATGTATTGTGTGGAACTGGAAAAGGGTTTTTTGAAAAAAAAGTGAGCCGTTTTTAGATTAACTCGGCAGGAATTCAAAAGATTGGAAGGCTATGTCAAAAACAACAGAAGTCGAAAATCGTTTGCACAAGGTTGCAACATTTCAAATTTTAAAACCTGTTACTATGACCTGGGGCGAACTTGGCAAAATGCTTCATAATGTGCAATACCGATTTTGGCGGCTGGCTAATATGGCGGTGGGTGAATGCTATATGCGATTTCATCGGCAGATACGCTTAGGGCAGGCAGAAGAAGGGGAAGATTACAAGGTAAAAAACCTCAATCGATTGCTGCGAAAAATGCTGATTGAAGAAAAAAACGCCGATGAGGCCGAATTGACAAGGTACTCGCGCGATGGGGCTGTTTCAGGGTATATCACGGGTCCGTTCGAAAACAACAAATTAAGCGCCTTAAAAAGCAAGGCAAAATGGCGTGAGGTTATTTCCGGCAAGAGCGCCCTGCCTGTTTTCAAAAAGAACCTGGCGATACCGATTAACGCCAGCGATAAAGTCAATCCGGCCGTGATTGAAAAGACCGAACAAGGCGATTTTGTTGTAGATTTGCGCATTTGCCAAAAACCTTATCCCCGGGTGATGCTTTCAACGGCCAAAATCAGCAATAGCGAAAGAGCGGTACTGGAGCGACTCGCTTCCAATAAATCCAATTGTCTGCCGGGGTATCGGCAGCGGTTTTTTGAATTGAAAGAACGGGAAGGCAAATGGTTTCTTGGCGTCAGTTATGATTTTCCAAAAACGGAGGCGAAAGTACACAGCGATATCCTTGTCGGCGTTGACCTGGGGTGGTCTATTCCACTGTATGCCGCGGTCAGCAACGGCATGGCTCGCATTGGCTACAAGAAATTGAAGTCGCTGGGCGATAATATTAAAGCGCTGCAAAGACAGACCATGTCAAGGAGGCGTTCGATTCAGAATACCGGGGCAGCGGATTTGGCCGGCGCAACGGCCCGGTCAGGTCATGGACGGAAACGGATTCTGCTGCCGACGGAAACCCTGCAGCACAAAATTGACAACGCCTATACGACCCTGAACCATCAGCTTTCCCATTGTGTTATTGAATTTGCGAAAAATCACGGGGCAGGAGTGATACAGATAGAAAATCTCAAAGGATTGGCCAACGAATTAAGAGGCACTTTTTTGGGTATGAATTGGCGGCGTGAGCAGCTTCAAAGTTATATCAAGTACAAAGCCGAAGAAGCGGGTATTCAAGTCAAAGAGGTGAATCCCTGCTATACATCACGGCGATGCAGTGAATGCGGACACATCTATCATGAATTCAATTCAGAATACAGGCAGGCGCACCGAAATAACGGCAAGTCTGCGATGTTTGAATGTCCCCGCACAGAGTGCGGCTATAAGGCGAATGCTGATTATAATGCCGCCCGCAATCTGGCAACACCGGAAATTGAAGAAAAAATTCGCTTGCAATGCAGCGCTCAAGGGTTACAATACAGAGAGTTGGACAAGACACAAGGTTGTTCTTTGTTATAAAAATATTGACCACTGCCGAGAAGATTACGATAGCCTGCGGGCAATTGCGTATGCGGCAGTGCGGGCCGACTCGAACGGCCTGAAGGCTGAGCATAAAGGACCATATAAGCGAAAATTAGTTTTCCGTTGTGTCCGCTCACCAATACACGCAGATTTTTTATAAAAAAAATTCATGCAATTGTTTTGCAACAAAAAGGTTATAAGAGGCGAGTTGTGAACAACCTTTTTTTGCGATGTACTTCGAGGTAATTCGGTGTATTCTATACAAAATCTGTGTTGTGAACAACCTTTTTTTGCGATGTACTTCGAGGTTCTATGTTTTCTGCGATTTTGCGCAGTCCGTTGTGAACAACCTTTTTTTGCGATGTACTTCGAGGATGTAGTTAGAGGATTACTTTATGCAATATGTTGTGAACAACCTTTTTTTGCGATGTACTTCGAGGTTGTTTTTGCTCAATTAACTATAAAAAGTGTTGTGAACAACCTTTTTTTGCGATGTACTTCGAGGAAAAAGGAAGCAAGATGCAACCCGTAAAAAGTTGTGAACAACCTTTTTTTGCGATGTACTTCGAGGCTTGACACAGTGTAGAATCTGTGGTAAGGCGTTGTGAACGACCTGTTCGCCATTGAGACCAATAGCCGGACACAGGTTGTGGAAAAAGCCGGCAAGGCGGTTGTGATGGTGGTGTGTTATTGACCGTTCTACATTTTGAGTCCTTTGTTTTGAGTTGAAGATGACTTTCGCCCCGCTGGGGCTTGAATAGTTCTTAGTTTTTAGTTCGGAGTAAATGAACTCCGGAGGCTTACGCCATCCGGCTATATCACTTACGACCCCTGCGGGGTCTTAGGGAAGCGGGGGAGTGTTTTGGTTCCACGCCCTGACGAGGCTGTGTCGCAATTTTATTTTCAATTCCTGTTTATCCTCGGCAATCCGAG
>CAZICJ010000036.1:0-24989 GCA_964537635.1 uncultured Pirellulales bacterium | reverse complement strand
AGCGATGTCCCTTTTTTGCAATATGCCAACGCATTTAACGGATGAACCAAAAAAAGCACATATCTTCTGGCAAACTGTACTTTTGAGGGATTTTGTCAAATTTATCGGGGAAAATAGCACTTGCCCTGATGTGTCGGTGAAAACCTCTTGCGTTTGCATAGAATCCGTGTAAACTTTCGTTCCTATGAAGTCATTAATCATTAGCGACGGCAAGCCGGGACACGCTAATCAGGCCAAAACGCTCTGCGAATTGATGGGTTGGAAGTACCGTGAGATCGTGGTGCGTTATCCGTTTGGCCAGGTTAAAGCCGCAACGTACGCTCTGGATTGGATCAAGGCGTGCACCACTGTGCCGTTTACGATGACCGAGCCAAATGATTCGGTGCCATTGAACGACGTGATGCGCATCGTCGGAGATTGTGCGGTTGTAACGGCTGTTGGTTCAGCGGCATATTATCCGGCCAAAGTACTGGCTCGGAAAGCCCAACTGCCGGTCGTTGCGCTAATGTACCCCAGGGGATTTCGCAAAGATTTCGACCATATCCTGTGTCCGGCTTATGACAATCCGCCCCCAAAACCAAATGTCACCGCGCTGCCGATTACATTGTGCGGGCGGGATGCGGGGTTTTATGAGGCGATGGCCAAGGCGTTTGGCCAAAAGGTTGCCTATCGGCTGCCGGCAATCGGCGTAATTATCGGCGGCGACAACAAATATGAACATCTTTGCCCGGATCGACTGCATGAGCAGCTTGAGCAAATTTTCGCGCTGACGCCAAACCATCAGCGTTGGGTGACCACGTCCCGCCGGACCTGCAAGGCGGCCGAGGACGTTGTTGAGCAATTTGATTTTGACTATAAGCTGATTTATTCGAAGGAGCAGTACAACCCGATACCGGCCTTTTTGACGCTCTGCGACAGACTGTTTGTGACCAGCGACTCCTCGTCAATGATCAGCGAGTGTGTCTGTACAGGTCAGGCAAAGGTTGAAGTGCTGAAAAACATGACGCAAAAGAAAAGCAAGTTCGACATTTTTCTGGAGGGCCTTCAAGAGCAAGGGTGCGTACACCTTTTTGACGGGCGTCTGGGTCAGGCCGACCGTAAAATCGACGTCGCCCAGATGGTACGCAAGGCGCTGGCGAACCTGGCGGACGGTCGCTGTCCCGATGCGGGGGCGGTATGAAGATCGTGCAGCTTGTGCCGGAGTTGAATCAGGGAGGCGTGGAGCGCGGTACGGTCGAATTGAGCCGAGAGTTGGTGCGGCGCGGGCACGAGAGCACTGTCATTTCCGCCGGCGGACACCTGGCCAAGCAGATCGACAGCGACGGCGGACGGCATATCACGCTGGATGTGTGCAGTAAAAACCCGCTGACCGCCCCATGGCGCGTTCATCTGCTCAGATCGCTGATTCAATCGCTCAAACCCGATATTGTCCACGCTCGAAGCCGAGTTCCGGCCTGGCTGTGCGTTTTTGCATTGCGGGGGACGGACGCGGCGCTTGTCACCACAGTGCATGGGTTTAACAGCGTCAATGCCTACAGCCGGGTGATGACCCGCGGCGACCGGGTGATCTACGGTAGTTCCGCCATACGAGATTATATAGTAAAAAACTACAAAATTGACAATTCACGATTGAGATATGTGCCGAGGGGTGTTGACACAGCTTATTTTGACCCTGAAAAGATTGATAAAGCGTTTATCCAGAATTTCATCGCCGAGCATAAGATTCAAGACCGATATGTCATCTCGATTATCGGAAGAATCACCAAGTTGAAGGGACACGCCGAGTTTATTAAAGCGGTGGCGAATCTGTATCGGAAAAATCCGACTATCGTCGGCCTGATTGTCGGGCGCATCGCGGACGACAAGGACAACTATTATAAAAGCCTTCTTGAGCTAATCCAATCGCTGGGCTGTCCGGAGGCATTTCGATTTGCCGGCTCACAACCGAATGTGCGGGAAATCTACGCGGTCAGCCGTCTTGTCGTCTCGGCGACTTCGACCAAGCCGGAAACCTTCGGCAGGATCGCCGCCGAAGCCCTTGCGATGAACACGCCGGTAGTGGCCAGCGCTCACGGAGGCACGCTGGATATCATCACCGATGAAAAAATCGGGCTGCTGTTTGCGCCTGGCAGCGATGCGGAGTTGACGGAAAAAATCGAAAAGGCGATGACCTTCGCGTTTGGGGATATGCGCGGCCATATCCTTAAGAATTTCAGCCTTGATCGTATGGTTGAAAAAGAATTGGACGTCTATCAGGAACTCCTGCCTGCATGAACACCAAACTCCTGATCGCGATTCCGACACACCGGCGTCCGGGTGGATTAGACAACGCTCTGCGGAGTATAGCTGCACTGACAGCGCCCGAAGCTGTGCATATCGAAGTGCTGGTGGTCGAAAATGACCGGCAAAAGACGGTACAATCGGTCATTGACACTTTTGAACGATTTGCAATTCATTATGTCCTTGAAGACAAACCCGGTCTTGTGCATGTCCGCAATCGCATCCTGAGCGAAGCGACCCGCCTGAATGCCGACTATCTGGCGGGGATGGATGATGACGAGACGACCTTGCCGCAGTGGCTGGCCGCCCTGTGGGACGGACTGAACCGGTTCGGTGCAACCGTGGCTACCGGGCCGACATTGTCGTGTTTTGAGGCCGAACCGCCGCTCTGGATACGCCAGGGCAATTTTTTTAAAACACAAATTGAACGTGCGACTGGCCGGATACTTAAGCGCGCCGCGGCAGGCAATTTTATGCTCGATATGCGATTTCTAAAAACACACCCTGTCCAGTACGATATGCGGTTTAACTTTATCGGGGGCGAAGACAGCGATTTTTTCGGCCGCATTGCCGCCCAAGGCGGTAAAATCGTGTGGGTTCAGGAGGCGGTTACTTACGAAACCGTCCCGGCCGAGCGGATGACGCTGCGCTACGTGCTTAAGCGGGATTTTCGGATTGGATTGGGGCGTGCGGCAAAAGCACGAAAAAAGTCGCTGTTGTTTGGTATAGTTGCAGGTGTTTTCGGGTTGACAATCGCATTTTTATACGGTATTATTCTTCCCTTTCACTGGACGCGGGCGAGCTTTGCCAAGCGGCTGTGCAAGCTGGCTAAGCAGATCGGCGTTTTCAGCGGATTATTCAGGATGGACTATAAAGCCTATGGAGCAGGTTCAAAATAGCACCCCGTTGCAGACGGCAAACGTTATCTGCATCAAGTGGGGTACGTATTACAAAGCCGAGGATGTCAACCGGCTGTATCGGATGGTGCGCCGCAACATTGCCGCCCATGACCTGCGGTTTTACTGTTTTACGGAAATTACCGAGGGGCTTGATAAGGGTATCATCGTCAAACCATTGCCGGCGCTGAATGTCCCGCCGGAGGACAATAAATACGCCTACCGCAAGGAGGCCGGGCTGTGCGACGATGATCTGGGCGGACTGCGGGGCCAGCGGGTGCTGTTTTTTGATCTGGATGTGGTGATTACCGGCTCGCTGGATGAAATGATTGACTATCCGCAGGGTGATGAGTTTGTGATTATCAAGGACTGGAATACCCGGGGCAACCGTGTGGGGCAGGCCAGTTGCTATGCGTGGCGGGTCGGGACGCTGGGGTTTGTCAAGGACTACTTTGAGCGGCATCCTCGGCAGATAGTGAAAAAATTCGGCACGGCCAGTCAGGAGTATTTGTCGTCTAAGGTTATCGAGAAATGGGGCAAGCTGAACTTCTGGCCGCAGGCGTGGTGCCGCAGCTTTAAGGTGCACGCCCTGCCGGTGTGGTTTCTGCGCCGCTTCATTCCGGCCAGGCTGCCGGAAGGGACTAAGGTACTCTGTTTTCACGGCCGCCCGAAGATCGACGACGCCCTCGCCGGCCGCTGGGCCCCGCCGGGCGTCGAACCGTTCTGGAAAATTCTTTTTTACAAATCCATTATACCCTGCAAATGGTTGGAGCGGTATGTTATGCAACAATCACATTCGGATAAATTAGGTGTCCAAGACAGCAAAAGACAACTCTTATGAGGATTTATGCGATGAAACCTCGAAAAACAGAAATTCAACAGATTAACTTACCTATCATCAAAGATCATCGAGGCAATTTAACTTTCATAGAAAATAAAAACCATATTCCATTTGATATAAAAAGAGTTTATTACTTATATGATGTCCCTGGTGGAGCAGAAAGAGGAGGACATGCACATCGAGAACTACAGCAATTTGTAATCGCTGCCAACGGCAGTTTTGACATTGTGCTTGATGACGGCAACAACCAGTACCGATTTCATCTGAACAGATCCTACTATGGAATATATGTACCACGTATGGTTTGGAGAGAATTAGACAATTTTTCATCCGGTTCGATTTGCCTTGTCTTGGCCTCTAATTTATATGAAGAAGACGATTATATACGCGACAAATCTGTCTTTAAAAGAGAAGTTGCAAGGATAAAAT
This sequence comes from uncultured Pirellulales bacterium, assembly GCA_964537635.1. Lineage (GTDB taxonomy): Bacteria > Planctomycetota > Phycisphaerae > Sedimentisphaerales > Anaerohalosphaeraceae > Anaeroglomus. The sequence goes on along the minus strand of CAZICJ010000036.1, from coordinate 20,543 downwards.
GATGTATAATTTAAATCTAAAACAGCATGTAATTGAAGGATGTTTGGTCAATTTGCGGGGAATTAACGAATCGGACCATGACACTATCGTTCGTTGGCGAAATGACCCGGACAATAATCGATTCCTAAATCAAACCTTCAAATTAACAAAAGAGTTACAGCATAATTGGTATATAAATAATTACTTACCAAGCAATGACCTTCTCTTTATGTTTATTGACAAAAAAGATGGTATGCGATTTGGTACTATTGGGCTGACAGATTTCAATCAAAAAGAACAGGTTGGTATTGCAGGACGTTTGCTAATCGGCGAAAAAAAGTATCGATCGACACCTGAAATGCTGGAAGCTAATTTGTGTTTTTATGATTTCCTATTTAACGACCTCAGGCTTGAGAGAGTTTATTGCCATATTGTCAAAGAAAATAAAAAGGCAATCGCCTTGGATTCAAAATTGGGGTTTGAACTAAATCGAAGCGATACTCGGTTCCCTCAATATCTAAAAGTCAATAATATGGAACAACATGAGATGGTAATGACGCAAGAAACCTTCGAGAAGGCAAAACTTCGTTTAAAACCAATAGTTGACCATTATGCCTGAAAATGCTGATTTATGAAAATACATAGTCAAACTATCCCCTTTTTTTCATGCAAAATTATGCATGACGAAATTGCCGATGAGATTAAAGCGTCTATAGATAGAGTTTTCAATTCGGGGAATTATATTTTGGGTAAGGAATGCGAAGAATTCGAAAGCCGCTTCTCCCACTATATCGGCTGTAAATATGCTGTGGGTGTTAATTCCGGGTCGGATGCCTTATATTTAACATTGAAAGCAACCGGAATTAAGCAGGGAGATGAGGTCATCACGGTTTCTCATACATTTATTTCAACGGTCGATGCGATTCTCCGAAACGGCGCAACGCCCGTTTTGGCGGATATCGATCCTCAAACTTACTGTATTGACACAGACTGCGTTGAATCCCTGATAAGCTCTCGGACAAAAGCCATAATTCCTGTCCATCTTTATGGCCAACCGGCATCGATGGCACGACTCATTGAACTTGCAAATAAATATGAACTTCGAATCATAGAGGATGCCTGCCAAGCTCATGGTGCAACATATCAAGGATATAAAATCGGCGCAATGCACTGGGCTGGATGTTTCAGCTTTTACCCCACTAAAAATCTGGGTTGCCTTGGGGATGGGGGCATGATTACAACAAATGACAAAGAACTCTATGATAAACTGATGATGTTGCGAAACTATGGTCAGAAGTTAAAATATAATCATGATATTCAGGGAGTGAATAGTAGATTAGATGAGCTGCAGGCTGCCATACTAAGCACAAAATTACGGTATCTTGACCGCTGGAATGCGCAGCGAAATCACATTGCGAAATGTTATTCCGAAAAGCTGGCCGGCAGCCGCATTCAAATACCTTTTTCCGCTTCTGATACTGAATCCGTATTTCATCTTTATGTTATCAGAACAAATCACCGTGACATAGTAAAGAAGATGCTTGAAGAACGCCATGTACAGACATTAGTCCATTACCCTATCCCCATTCACCTGCAAAAGGCATACTATGATTTTGTCCGGTATAAGGAATTGTCTGTAACCGAAAAAGTGTGCAACGAAATTTTGTCCTTGCCAATATTCCCAGGATTGACCGAGGAATCTGTCGTCGCTGTTGCGGAGGCCATCAAAAGTGTCTTACCATAAAAACGAAGACCTTGTTTCGATTATTATACCTGCCTATAACCATGAGAAATATGTGGGAGAGACTATTGATTCTATAATTAATCAAACATACCAGAATATCGAGTTGATTATTGTCAATGATGGATCAAGCGATAATACAGATAGTGTCATTCGCTCATATCTGCCGAAATGCAAAGACAGATTCAGCCGTATAGAATACATCAATAAGCAAAATGAAGGCACAGCGAGAACATTAAATCGCGGACTTGCTTTGGCTAAAGGGCAATATATTGGGCTAATTGCGTCAGATGATAAATACACCGCTGATGCAATCGAAATACTACATCTTTTTTTATCAAACAACTGCGAATACGGATTTGTTACGGCAGATAACTACATTATAGATGATGAGGGAAAAAGATGTTTTTGGGGCAATAACAGAGAGAATGTTTATGACCCCAAAGAAGCTTTGTATCTAACAGTTGGTGACCATATGAAGAAATCAAGAACTGATGTTGATTTTAATTCAGATAACTTTGGAAGCTATCTATCCCTTTTGAGAGGTTGCTATATAACCAATGGTTATCTTATTAAAAAAGATATATTTGATTTAATTGGTGGATACAATGAAAAAGCTCAAATAGAAGATATAAATCTATTTTTGCAGGTTTCAAAGGTCACAAAAATGAAATATATTGACCGGCCACTCTTTTATTACCGGTGGCACGGAAAAAATTATTGTCGAAACACAAAAAAATTTCTGATCTCTTATAGGAAGACGCTATCGCTGGAAAAGGAGTACGTAATCAAGGCGGGCTATGAGGATTATTTTAATTATAGATTTTATAATACACAAAAAGAAATTCTCTTTCTGTTTAAAAAAATCAAAAGGCGAAAATTTCTTTATTCTGAAACAATTTTAAAATTCCTCAACATCATAATCTATATTAAAATAAAGGGAATTAACAAAAAAAAATCATCTTTCCTGTTTTCAAGTGCAATTTATGGAAAAAATGGCTCAACTCCTAAGAATTTGGTTGATTTGAAGATATGGGAAAAATAGACTTATCGCATTGTGAACACCAGCATTGTGCTGCAAATGGACGGTACTCTACGGAACAATGCCTATTGCAGTATCTTAACAAGGACGCTCCCTAATGCTCCGTAAAATCAAGAAAGAATATTTCCGTTTTATCAAGCGGCAATACGAGCGGCATTATGACGCCCTCTATGACGAAGCGCCGCTGGAAGATGTGTTCGGCACGGGATACGGCCGAGCAGCGCTGATTTCGTATATCAAGGCCCCGTTTGTCGGCGTGCGGAATCTGTCGCATTCCAATTGGCTGGAGTGTCTGACGGCGGCGGAAATTTTCAACGATCTGGGTTATCGGGTGGACGTGATCCAACTGACGGCCTCCGGCAAGAACATTGATTACGACCGGTATAAGGTCGTCTATGGTTCCGGAAAGCCGCTGAGCCTGGCCTTCGGCCGTCCGGGGGTCAAGACCATTCTTTATGCCCCGGGCTGCTCGACCCGGTTTTCCAACCCGGCGACCCTTAAAGCGCTGTATCGCTTTTACCAGACATCGGGACTTCTGGCGTGGGATTCGGCCCGGCTGTGCCCGGATACCGGCGAACAGCCTTATTTTGCGGATTTTATCATCCCGCTGGGCAACGCCTTTGTCGCAAACACCTACGCAATTGAAGGCATCCGACAGACTGTCAAGCCGCTGCCGGCCTTTTATTTTGATGTCTATGATATCGACTTGGACGCCAAGGACTTTAGCGCCTGCCGCCGCAACTTTTTGTGGTTCGGCTCGGCCGGGTTTGTGCACAAAGGGCTGGATATCGTACTTGAGGTGTTTAAAAGGCGACCTGATCTGAATCTTTTTATCTGCGGCGTGTCGGAGCGGGAGAGCGTATTTTTCAACTATTACCAAAAGGAGCTTTCAAATAAAGTCGTCAATATCAAGAACATGGGGTTTGTCTGGCTGGACAGCAGCGCCTTCAAAATGCTGATGGACACCTGCCCGGCCGTTTTATACCCGTCAGCCAGCGAGGGCGGGGCCGCCGCTATTGTGAATGTGATGGCCAATGGCGGATTGATCCCAGCGGTGTCGCGTCAGACCGGGCTTGACGCGGACGGTTATGGCTTTATAATGGACGAATTGTCAGAGACGGTGGTTGAGGCCGGCCTGGACGCCGTCGGGCAAATGGATGAACCGGCGATGCGCAGCCTGTGGCACAGGATAAAAACCCAGACCCGGGAAACTTATGCTTATGAACACTACAAAACCACCCTTGCCGGGCTGATCGGCTCTGTTGTGAAAACTGTGAGATAAATGAATTCGAACATGATCGCTCTAACGTGTAAAATCTGCAGCGGCCAAAACCGAAAAACTATTAGGATGATTTGTTATGCAAAATGATACGTGTTTATTCCCACTTGTTGATTCAAGTTATGACAACAAAGAAATATTATGTGCCATCTCAACATTGCTGAGCGGTCAGCTAACGATGGGGCGTCAAGTCAAACAAATGGAGCATGAGTTTTCGCAGTTTCTTGGCGTACCGCATTCTATTATGGCTAATTCCGGCTCCTCGGCCAATTTGCTAGCGTTCTCGGCAATCACTAATCCGGCCCGGAAAAAACACCTCAAGCCCGGCGACAAAGTCGCCATTCCTGCGGTTTGCTGGCCGACTTCTTTGTGGCCGATTGTCCAGACAGGACTGATCCCTGTAATGGTGGATTCTGATCCAAAAACGCTCAACCTGTGTATGGAGTCATTTAAGGCCACCTTGCAAAAGCACCACATCAAGGCCGTTATGATGGTGCATATACTGGGCAATTCCACCGACATGAAAGAGCTTCTTTCGCTGGTACAAGAGCATAATCTGATTTTAATTGAAGATACCTGTGAATCGCTTGGGACAAAGTATAATGAAAGATATCTTGGCAGTCTTGGCGATTTTTCTACATTCAGCTTCTATTTTTCACATCATATGACTACGATAGAGGGTGGAATGATTTGCACAAAAACACAGGAGGATGCAGACTTGTTGAAATGCATGCGTGCACATGGATGGACACGTGAGATGAGCAATCGAGCTGAACTCGAAGCTCGTTACGATTATATTGATTCACGATTCTTGTTCGTCAATATGGGATATAATCTTCGCCCAATGGAAATACAAGCTGCATTTGGACTGGAACAATTAAAGCGACTTGAAGAGATGAATGAATGCAGAAAAAGAAACTTCCGCAATATCAGAAACGCATTCCAATCGCATCCGCACTGGAAAGGACAACTATTTTTTCCTGAGTCTCCACAAGGAATCAACGCATGCTGGTTTGGGTTTCCGTTGATCATAAGCCCAAATCAAAATATAAACAAAAAACGGCTTACCGAAAAACTTCTGCAGAATGGAATCGACACACGGCCGATTGTTTCTGGGAATATGGCGATACAACCGGCAACTGAAATATTTAATGTTGATCTGTCGATGGGGCCTTTCGCGGGCGCCCAGAAAATTCACGACATGGGGCTGTTTATAGGATGCCATGCAAAACTCCTGGATAAGAACCGTGTGGACAGATTGGTAAGTATTGTTTTGGACTCTTTAATATGGACAGCATGAGAAAACAATTGCTTCCACAACCTGATTTTATTCCAGTTTTTAATGACTACAATTTTTTTTCACACAAGAAAATTGGTATCACAGGATCAAGCGGAATTTTAGGTTCTATCCTGAAATCAAGAATAGAAAGTCATCGACTTGCCGTCTGTTGTTATGAAGATGACATTACAAACGATTGCGCACTTGAAAATTGGTTCAGAAACAACCAATTTGATTATGTATTTCATTTTGCAGCGGTAGTACCGTTACCGGAAGTTCAAAAGAATCCACTGAGGGCGTTTGATGTCAACGCAATAGGAACATATTATCTTTGTAAGCAACTGGTGGCCTCGCAGCCCAGATGTCGTGTTTTTATTGCATCGTCTAGCCATGTCTATAAAAGTCAAGATTGCTTACTTTGTGAAGACAGCAAAACAGAACCGATTTCTGTTTATGGACAAACCAAATTACTGGCTGAGCAATTGGCCAAGCCTGTTTTGGAACTTTTTAATGTTTCATATGCCATCGGGAGAATTTTCAGTTTTACTCACATAAACCAAAAAGAACCCTACCTTGTGCCCACCCTGCGTGCCAAAATTGAGCGAGCAAAACAAAACGACGCAATTGAAATAGCCAACCCGGACAGTGTCCGAGATATCATGGATGCAGAAACGGTTATAGACTGTATTCTTCATATTGTTACCGGGGCATTTAACGGAATAGTCAATATTGGCACCGGATGCGGCTTATCGATTAAAGAAATTGCTGAACACCAAGCGCAACTGGCTGGCAAAAAGCTCTTGATTACAGGTCATAACAAAAACTGCCCAGACACTCTTGTTGCCGATGTTTCAATTTTAAAAAATTGCTTATCTGAAAGACAAAAAAATGAAGACCGTCTCGATTGTGATTCCAACCTTTAATCGTGCGAATTTATTAAGCAGGGCGATTGAAAGTGCAATAAACCAGACTTACCCCTGTGAAGTCGTTGTTTGTGACCATGGGAGTACAGACAACACACCCGATGTTGTCTTAAAATATAAAGATAAGATTCGTTATATAAGACGTGAAGAGGATAACGGGCCGATCGTATGCTGGCGTGATGGCATCGAACATGCCACCGGCGAAATAATCCATTTGAACTATGATGATGACTGGATTGATGCAGACTTTATTAAAAAAACTCTGCTGTACTTACATGATGATGTGGGTTTTGTCTATACCGATGCGATGATTCATTATATTAATAACGAAATAACACACACTTCATTCAGACACCCAAAAGGCGAAAGATGCGCAGGTGATATTATCCACCATCTTATGAAAATTCCAAGTGTAATTTCACCAGGATGTGCCATCTTAAGGCGTAAAGATTCTCTAAAAAATCTTCTGACAGAAATTCCTGGTGCTTCGGGCGTGTATGGTAAAAACTCCGGTGTTGGCGAGGACCTTTTGATTTTATTGCTTACTGCTGCTGAATACCCAAAGTATGCATTCGTCGCCGAACCTCTTGCGCATTTTTTGGCTCATAGCGGCAGCATAACCGTGACCTCTGAAACAAAAAAACAAAAGCAGATGTTGTATAATTCATACTCCAATGCTCGCAGGTACTTTGTCGATCAGCATAGTTGGTCTACAAATATTTTGAAAGATATATGTTTTTATTTTAAATGGAACTATAATGCGGGCATTCTGGTTGAGGAAACGTTAAAACTTGTTGAAAAAAAAACATGGAAACCATTAAAGAATTTGATACGTGGAAAATATAAATTCTAAATTATCCATCATCACTGTCTGCCGCAACGAGCGGGACGCCATTCGACAAACCTGCGAAAGCGTAGTCGGTCAAACATTCACGGATTTTGAGTGGATTGTGATTGACGGTCGCTCCACGGACGGCACGCTTGAGATATTGACCGAGTACAAGAACCGAATACATCATTTGATCTCAGAACCGGACGCCGGTATTTATGATGCGATGAATAAAGGCATCCGCCTTGCCGCGGGTGAGTATCTGCTGTTTCTCAACGGCGGCGATTGTCTGGCGGATGGAGAGACCCTCCGTGCCGTTTTGCCGCAGCTTGACCGTGACATTGTCTATAGCGACCAGCGCCTCCTGGACAGCGACGGAAGTGTATCGGTCAAAGAATTTCCCGACATCCTTCCGCGGAACTTTCTGCTTCATAATATGATGCCGCATCAATCCGTGTTTATCCGGCGGCGTCTATTCGAGCAGCACGGCATGTACGATACCTCGTTCAGCATCGCCGGCGATTACGATTTCTTTGTCCGGCTGCTGTATGTCCATCAGGCGTCCTGCCGTCATATCGGGCGCGTCATTTCTGTTTTTCGCACAGACGGTATCAGTTGCGACAAAACAAGGCGAATGCTCAGAAAAATTGAAAATCACCGCATCCGAAAAAAGTATTTTCCCATGTATAAATTCGGGTTTAAAAGCCTTAAAATGGAGATTCGCATGCGGTTATTGGGACGGGGAAATGCTTGAGTGCCAAGTGGCGGCATCTTGGGTTACAACAATTTCCAGGCGTCGACATCGACGGCATGGCAGCGGTCGGGGGGGATTCGCATGCCGAGGAAGACGCCGATGTTGGAGGTGAACGTGCCGACGAAGTGTCGGGCGGCGGCCATTAATTCGACACCGGCGAACAGGCGGATATAGTCCTGCCGCTTTTGTGCGACGGTTTTGCGTTTATAGACGCGGTGCTGATAGCCCTTTTGGGCGGGCGATTCGAGCGTGTAAAACCGCCAGTTGGGGTAGTCGGCACATAATCGCTCAAATGTCCGGTAATCGTCGGTCATCACGAGTACATCACGGATATCCGTCGCCGATTGCAGTTTCTCGATATAGGCCGACGGCGGGCTGCCGTGATACTCCTTGATTTTATCGCCGCCGCGGATATGCACACCGACATACTCAGGCGGCAGCACTATCCGCCGCATTTCGGCGCCAACCGCCTCGGCCGCTTCCGGCACAAATCGCCACGTCAATTCCACCAATTCGCGGCATAACTGCCTGAAAGACCCCTGCCAGCCCAGCGCAGGGATGGCCAGCGGTTCATCGGCGACTTGCTTTCGAAACTCATTCCAGAGGTCATACGTCAGGTAATCGCATCGGCTCACCGCTTTGAGCAGCGGACCGCCCACCTGCTTGCGGAGCGAGAATTTGACGCCCGACCGCGGAAATCGGTAATTGAAGACACTGTGCAGCAGATAGGTTTGTTCGGGACAAAACGGCTCGAAATAATCCGCCCAGCCTCGACATATTTGGAAATTGGCGTCGCCGGAATACAGCTCAAACCGTATCCGGTGGAGCAGACAGTAAGTCATCGCCTGAATCATCGTGTTGTATTCAGAAAAAAAACCGGCGCGCGAGCCGAGGTGGAAGACAAGCGTCTTTTCAAATGATTCATTGAGGCGTCGGTAAGTCTGAAGGTCCATTAATATTTTTTCCGCGGCGGTAGAAAGAGTCGCCAAAACGCCCGCCAGCCCTTTCGATACTGCCGGAAGGCCTGGATGTGCGGGTTGAAGTACATATCGTATAAATGCCGCTCGGTGCGCTGACCCCAGCGGCCGCGGTTACGGCGGAAGGCCTTTTCGTGCGGCTGGTCGAAGATATTGGATAGAAAAGCGGCGATGGTCTGGTCGCTCAGACACGGCGGCTCGACGCCGTCGCAAAACCAGGGCTCGGCCAGCATCCGGCGATAGAGGGTGTCGTCCTGATCGACTTTCTTGACCTGCTCGACAGCCTCTTGCAATGTGGCAAAATCGTGGCAGTTGATAAACGCTTTCGGATTGAACAGCTCGCCGATCGTTGGGTCGCCCCAGTATATCGGTACGGCCTGAGCCTGAGCAGCTTGGGCGAACTTTTCGGTCAGGTAACCGGGGTAGGAGCAGTTTTCAAAGGCGATAACAAATTTATGTTTGGCCTGAAAGGCCAGCTTGTCGGCCACAGGGCCGCCGACATTGTTGCACCATCGACCGCCGGAATTGACCTTTTTGTAGCGGCATAACAGGTCAAAAATTTGCGTCCGCTCGTCGGCGCTTTTAGTGGTGTTGGACATCACATAGGCGCAGAAGTCCGTTTTTTGCCGTAAAATCTCCTCGACCGGCGGACGCGGGGCTGCCAGAGATCGGTATGCTGGGCCGGCGTTTTTCAGCAGCGGCAGCCAGAGATACCGGTCGCCGAAAGTCATCTTGTCAAACCCCAGCGCATAGTCGCTGAGATTGAAATTAGGCGAGACGTTTTCGCCGGTCAAAAAGATGCGCACGCCGGAGTATCGGAGAACATCGTACCCGTCACCGGAGTGGAACACATAATCGGCGCCGCGGGCGTTTGTCCATGTAAAATCGTACCGCCCGTGAACGAATCGAAGCACGGCCTTGACCGCTTTTCGATCCACACCCGCCGCCGTAATTTGCTTTGTGGGCAATTTCATAGCCTTACCGAATGATGCCGATAGATTTCATCGCAACCGACAGTTTTGACCAGGCGATACCCTTTTGAGGTCAAATACCGAAATATCGCTGGCGAGCGCGTACTGTTCTCCGTACCGATGATGCGTACAGAAATATTGTCAAAATCAAAGGATTTCAGAATCGACAACTCGCAACTCTCTGTATCTATGGACAGATAACCAATCCGCTTTCTGCCTTCATCGGCTCCAATATCGAGGCAGGTTCCGGTGTATGGACGACCCGGAAAGTCAAAAACCGTCACTTGCTGTCCGTACTGGCTGTGCCCGCCGGTGCGGATATTGAATTTCCGGCAGCGTCGTTTGATGTACCAATTACACCATCCTGTTGACCACATACGCATCCCTTCGCAAGATTTAACCCGTTATGCCTCCGGCGTGAAGCGGCTGGGCATCCGTCACGGAGTCGAGAATTTCAATTTCGGTCGGACTGTGGATGCGGTAGCGGATGCCGCGCCAGGTGATGGTTCGGCCGACCGCCGAGGCAGCGATCACCACCAGCAGCAAAATGCACCACGCCCAAAATCCCAGCCAGTCGGCCCATCGCGCCGAGCGCATCGCCGATTGATCATCCGGCAGCAGGCGCGAAGCCATGCGCTGCCGCAGCGCCGCCCGAACGATCTGACAAACCAAAAAAACACCGAACAATGCCATATACCCTATCCAGAACACCGGCCGCGCCGATATCGCCCAAACCGACAGCGCCAAACCGCCCCACAGCCCCGCTACAGACAACACCGCCCCACAGAGGCCGAACAGCCACATTGCAGGTGCGTAAATCCGCGTGATAATGAACTGCCGCCGGGCAAACTCCCAAAGCGCAGACCACGTCGTCGAAACATAGGAGGCGACCACGCAGGCTGGGGCAAAATACGTCCGCAGTCCGGCTTTTCTTACCGCCTGGCTGACCGACAGATCATCGCTGAGCGAAGCCGACCAGATACGGTCGATCTCAAGCCGCTCAAACAATTCCCTGCGAATCGCCATCGAGCCGCCCCAAGCCAAATTGAACGGCGTCTTGCCCAAGAGCTGGTACACCTTGGCGTTCATCGCCGACAAGGCCAGCGTCGCCAGATTGCTGCGCTGCGGCACAAACCATCGATAGCCGCTGCTGAGGCCGGCATCCGCACACTGCAACATAGAGACCAGATGAGCCAGCCAGTCCGTTCCGGCGCAGGCATCCGAATCCGCAAAGACAAAGACCTCCGCATCCGGCGGGGCGCTGCGGCAGGCCGCCAGCAGATTGTGCAGTTTCTGGCTGCATCCGGCGGTGCGCCCGGCGATGAGAATCTCGGTCTCCTTGGCTTTTGACGCGGGGGCGCAGAGGTCGTTGAGCCGTTTGAGTTCGGCGTAAGCCGGATCCGAGGCATTCTGCACCACAAACCGAAGCCGATAACCGTCAAAATCCTGAGTGTAAAAGGACCGGATATTGCGTTCAAAACTCTGATCCAGGCCTTTGCACGGCACAATCAGCAGGCACGCCGGGCGCCAGCAGCATCGATCTTTTAAGTGATGCCGCGCATAACGGTAATTCTTGTTGACCTGTAAAGTAAACAATATCTCGACGACGATCACCGCCAGAATAAAAACCTCAAAAACGCCCATACTACAATCCGCCGATAAGCTGCGTTTCATAAAGCCGTTTATAGGTTGGACAGCCATTAATCAGTTCCTCATGCCGTCCCTGGGCGACGATACGTCCGTCATCGACCACCACGATCCGGTCGGCGGAAATGACGGTGCTGAACCGGTGCGCAATCAAAAAGCAGGTGCGTCCTTTCATCAACTCCGCCATCGCCCGGTGGATCTTGGCCTCGCTGTCGGCGTCAATCTGGCTCATCGCTTCGTCAAATATCAGAATTTTGGGGTTCTTGAGAATCGCCCGGGCGATGATGATCCGTTGGAGTTGCCCGCCGCTGAATCCGGTGCTGGATTCGCCGATTTTGGCACTGTAGCCGTCCGGTAGCGTCGTGATGAATTCGTGCGCATACGCCTTTTTCGCCGCCGCGACGATCTCGTCCATCGTCGCGCCCGGCTTGCTATAGGCGATATTGTTAGCAATAGTGTCGTTGAAGGTGACGGTATTTTGTGTAACCATACTGATCTGGTCGCGCAGACTTGACAGCGTCACCTGATGGATATCCTGGCCGTCAATCAGAATCCGCCCACAGTCCGGGTCATAAAAACGGGGCAGCAGGTTGATCAGCGTCGTCTTGCCCGACCCGTTGCCGCCGACAATCGCGAAAGTGTGACCTGCCGGAACGGTCAGATCGATGCCCTTCAGCGCCGGCGCCGCTGCGCCCGGATAGGTAAAGACGATGTTCTGAAACTCAATCTTATTTTGCAGCGGCTTTAAATCAAATGCGTCCGCAGCTTCGTTTTCGCGCGGTTCATCAATGACGGCAAAGACACGCTCGGCGGCGGCATTGGCCCGCTGGATATGATTCCAGACGTCACTGGTCTTACGGACGGCTTCGGCGGCAATGCCCAGACCCAGCAGCAGCGCAAAAAAGGAACTGGACTGAATTCCGTCGTACTGACGCATAACCCAGACCACACCCAGCAGAATAACTCCCCCGCCGACAATCATCCCCAACGCATCCATCAAAGGACTGGTCATCACTTCAATTTTGGCCATCTTTAGGTGATAACGCAGCAGCGAACGATTGGCTTTTTTGTACTCGTCAATTTCCCAACTCTGGCGATTATAGACCTTGACCACGCGCAGGGCATTCATTGCTTCCTGGATGCGTCCCAATATCAGCGCTGAGGTTACGAGCGATTTATGGGTCGCTTTTTTCATCTTTTTGCCCAGTACGGCAGTGACGCCGATAATCATCGGGCCGGAACACATAAAAATCAAGGTCAGTTTCCAACTGATAAAAAACGCGCCGACCAATGCACCCATAGCAATCATCGGTTCGCGCAGCGCCTTGCCGAACAAGACCTTGATGCCGTTGCCGCTCATATTGACATCGCCGATGATACGGCTGATCGTGTCGCTGGTGCCGCGCGACGCAAAAAAACCGACCGGCATAAACATCACGTGCCCAAACACATCCTCGCGCAATTGCGCATTGGCGATGGACACAATTTTTTCGGCAAGATATGCCTGCTGAAACCTCGCCCAGCAGCGTAAAATCGTGATAATCACCAACACAATAATCACCAGCGTCATTGCGGGTAAAAGATTTTCCCGTCCCTGGCCGCGCGGAATAAAACTCACCGGCCACTGTACCCAGTCGGTATAAAAGGGCTTGGCCGGAGCGGCCTGGACAACGTTGACGGGTTTGCTGTCGCCGCGTGCGTCAATCCGCCGAACGGACAGCGTCAACACGGCATGCTCCTGCACCGTCGCCAGCAGTTCCAGCATTTGATCGGAATTCTGGTTGGGATCCACAACATGTTCCGGACAGACGCCGATGACTAAATCCCCGGGCCTTAGCCCCGCACCTTCGGCCCATTTGCCGTCGTCAACGCTGTTAACCTGCAGATGGCGGGCCGCATCGGACTTCGGGTCAGCCAATTCACTGCGGCCGGGCACATAAAAATCCATACCATAACGCCAGTTACAGATTTTACGATCCACCCAACTGTGCAGGCCCTCCTCTTCCATCATCACCTTGAGCAGCGGAATGATTGACAAAAAACTGGCCGAAAACATCAGGGAAATCAGCATCGCCCACAGGAATACCGCAACCAATTGCGGCCACTGAGGCCAGACATAGCCCAACACTCGCATAAAGGCGGTCAGACCCTCTTTTTTTTGCATCGTTGCCTTTCGTGTTTTTTACTGATTCGGATAAAAGGGTTATAGCTAACCGATAACCATTATTCTGTCAAGGATGAAACGTGCCTTTCACACAATCGTGTGTGAGAATTATTTCTGGCATTGTCCATTTGGATTATGATGCGCCAATCTTGTAGTTTAAGCCCGCAGGACGAGTCTTTTTCCACAATTTCAGCCCTAACTCTTAAACTTGGAACTAAAGACATACCAGAGAAAGCAAAATAATCAACAAAAATCTCAACATAATTGGATAAATGCGCAGACCGATATTTATGAACACAGACATACAGATTTTGATTCCGATCACCCGGCGTGTGTCTCCAGTGGACATTACCTGGCAGTACTTGTCTATCTGTCGAATTTTCAAATACTTACGGTGGTATTTTTCAAGACTTGTGCCATCCGATATTTCCACAAAATGACTGCGAATGGCCGCAAATGTCTCCTGCGGTACCAGTCTTTTCCAACAAAATCATCTGCCATTACCGCTTGACAGCAACCAAAACCGTGTCATAATCGTTCTGCATAAATTAAATTCTAACTGGAGATTAAAGATGATTAAAATCAAAAGCATTTATTTATTGTTAACGATAGGGATTGTCGCAAATTCACTTTTTGTCAGCGGGTGCGAGAAAAAGTGGCAGACCGGCTCATTGGCCGGCGCCGGCGCAGGAGCACTTATCGGTCAAGCCGCCGGAGGCGACACGAAAGCGACGCTCATCGGCGCAGGCATTGGCGCACTGGCAGGAGGCGTCGTTGGCGGTGTAATGGATAAAAACGACGAAAAGAAGGCCGGCGAAGCCAAAAAAACAGCCCCGCAACCCGCTGTCGCCCCCGCGTCGCCAGATTCCAACACGGTAACGGTCTGGCTGACCAACAGCAACGGCTCGCAAACACCTGTCCGGCTGGTACGCAATCCGGATGGAACCTACACCGGCCCCAAGGGTGAGGTCTATGCCCAACTGCCGACGCCCGAACAACTCAAGCCAGTCTATGGCATATAATCCCATTGCCTCACTGGGTTGAGACAAAAAAAGACCCCGCTTTTTCGGCGAGGTCTTGGTATTGCGTTAAAACCGTGATGTCCTTTATTTGACGAACTCCACATTGAGGAAGTGCGTCGAACACGACACGCAGGGGTCGTAGGCTCGTACCAGCATTTCCATGCCGTGCCGCAATCCATCCTGACCGAGGTGCAGAAATTCCGGCACAAACTTCTCGAAATCTTTTTGGATATTGGCATGGTTCTGGTTGGTCGGGATGCAGACATTGCCGTGCATGCAGTTGCCGTACTTGTCGAATTCGTAGGTGTGAAACAGAATGCCGCGCGGGGCTTCCACGCAGCCGCTGCCGCGTCCTGCCCGGGCGCTGGTCTTGACGGTTTCCTGCTTGATGCCTTTAGTCAGCAGATCGTCAATCATCTGAATGCTGATTTCGACCACGTGAGCGGCTTCGGCAAGCTGGGCGATACTGTTCATGAACGGATTGGTATTGCCTTTCTTGAGGCCAAACATCTCGGCGACTTTTTTACCCAGCGGGCTGAGCAATTCGGCGTTGTTGTTAAACCGTGCCAGGGCGCCGACCAGATACGAATCCCGGTGCCACTTGCACCATTTGGCTGTCGATTGCGGCGAAACATACTCATTGGCGACGCCCATCCAGTCGCGGACATGCACCGGACCATTGCCGTTGCAGTCATTACTGGTAATGCCGCCGTGATAGAATGTATAGGTCGGCGGGTTGGGCTGCTTGAGCGAGACATATTCCGTTGGACGCTCGAATTTCGGCAGTGCGCCGGCGACGCTATGCACCACTTCGCAAATCGTTACCAAATCCTTAACGGTAGCTTCCAGTTCTTTTTTCAGAGCGCGCAGCTGCTGTTCGGTCGGCGCCTTGGTCAAGCCGCCGGGAATCAGCGTAATCGGGTGGGTAATTCGGCCGGCAAGCAGCTCCGACCAGGTATTGGCAACGCGGTGCGCCCGGATAATCGTCTTGACCGCATCGGGAGCCTTGGGTACCAGCGGCACTACCGACGGGGCATTGAATAAATCCGGCGCCACCAGATAGCCGACATGCAGCGTATGGCTTTGAAGCTGCTCAGAATAGTGCATCAGTATCCGCAGCTTGTCGGCTTGGTCGGATACCTCAATGCCCAGCGCATCTTCAACGGCTTTGGTAGATGCCAGCGAGTGCGTGATCGAGCAAATACCGCAAATTCGGCTGACGATGGTTTGAATATCGTCGTAGCGGCGGCCGCGCACCATTGCCTCAAAGAACCGCGGCGCTTCCGGCACCTGCCATTCGCATTTTTCAATTTTTCCGTTATTGACATTGACAACGATGTTGCCGTGTCCCTCAATACGGGTTACATGATGAATGTTAATGTTTATATTTTTAGTCATATCGCGGGTCCCTGTTCACAACCAAACAATACCATTTTTTGTCTTAGCTCTTCGACGGTCAAACCATACTTTTCCATCACTTCTTTGGCGGCATCCACATTCGGGTGATCCACATACCCGCGGCATCCGAAACAGCGGTAATTGCTGCTCGGACACTTGGCGCCGCAGCCGGCACGAATAATCGGGCCCAGACATATCTGGTCGTATTCATAACGGCAGATGTTTTCTTTGGCTTTGCATTCAACGCAGACCGGATAATCCGGCATGTAGGGCTTCTTGCCCAGCAGCAGCGCCCGAACCACCGCCGCAAACTCCGCCCGGTCAATCGGGCAGCCGTGAATCTTGAAATCCACATCCACGACTTCGTGAATCGCCTTCGTCGGAGCCGTTGCCAGGTGCGGCATCACGGCATCCTTGCCATAGACATAGTTTTTCACTTCGTCCAGGTCAAAGCGGTTCTTCATCTTATTGACCCCGCCGATAGTCGCGCAGGCGCCCAGGGCAATCACAATCTTGGCGCGCGAGCGGATAACCTGCATCCGTTGTTCATCTTCGGGCCGGGTAATCGAGCCTTCAATAATTGCAATGTCGTACTCATGGCTTTGCTCGCTCATCGCTTCGCGCCATTCGACCACATCGACAACTCCAATCAGGTCGAGAATTTCTTCTTCCAGATTGACAATCTGAAGCTGACAGCCTTCACAACAGGCAAAATCAAAAATTGCAACACGTGGTTTAGTCATATTAAATCGCCTCCGGCACTTGGGCCAAATCAGACCAGCGGAATACCGGGCCGTCCTGACAGACATACAGGCCGTTGATTTGACAATGCCCGCATTTGCCCACACCGCATTTCATTCTTCGTTCCAGGTTGACGTATATATTTTCGGTCGGCGTCTCGGCTTCGGCCAGCGCCATCAGTACAAACTTGTACATCACCGGCGGCCCGCAAATCATCACAACACTCTTGGGCAGGTCGCTTTCAATTTTGGGTATCAGCGTCGTTACCACGCCGACATTGCCGTCCCAGCAGTCATGCGCCTCGTCAATCGTTTCCAGCACCGTCAGGTCCTTGCGTTCCTGCCACAGGGCGATTTCCTCGCGGTAGAGCCGCATGTCATAACATTTAGTTCCCAGCAGAATCGTTACCTTGCCGTAGTCCTTGCGGTTGTCCAGCACATAGCGGATAAACGACCGCTGCGGAACCAGCCCGATACCGCCGCAGATAAAGACTAAATCCTTGCCCTTGGCCGCTTCGACCGGATAGGTCGAGCCGTACGGTCCGCGAATACCCAGTTTGGCGCCGGCTTCCATTTTGTGAATCAGACGCGTCATCCCGCCGACATTGCGGACGACCAATTCCATGCCTTTTTGCGTTGGCGAGGATGATATCGAAATCGGCGCCTCGCCGATACCCGCAATCGAAACTTCGACAAACTGCCCGGGAGTATAATCCATTTCCTGGCCTGGCTCAAAATCCAAATGCAGATACAACTCCGTGCCGTTGAGCATGCGGCGCTTGGTGATCGTCGCCAGCTGCGGCAGATAAATATCTTTTTCGTTTTTGGAACAGCAATCACACATAATTCAATTCTCCTTGTTTGTTCAAAGGGTTATCCCAGCGTAGTATCCTTGACCAATCGGTTATAAACACTGACGGGGTTTGCAATACCGGCAACACAGGCGCTGATGCACCGGCCGCACCCGACGCAGGCAACCGACCCGCCGATTTTTTCAGGCACATATTTGCCCTTGCGGTAGAGCCGATGCCGGAAACGCGCCGCCTTATCCTTGCGGAAATTATGATTGCCCGCAACCGTCGCAAAGTTTTCCAGCAGACAGCCGTCCCAGCAGCGCACCCGCACGCCCGTCTTCAAATCCCAGTTGACCTGGTCCTGGACATCAAAACAATAGCAGGTCGGACAGACCTGGTTGCACGAGCCGCAGGAAAAACACAGGCGGGATTTTTCTTCCCAGACGGGATGATTGTAGGATTTTTCCAGCGCACGCGGCAGATAGGAAGGCTTGCATTCCAAAACATGCTTGTTCAGACGCACGCGGTTTTCATCCTGAAGCATCTTGCGCTTCTGCAAATCTGCGGCGGCAGCTTGCGAGGCGCCTTTGGCAAACGCCATCAGCGCAGCGCCCTTATCCGTCGCCGATTCCAGCAGGAATCCATCGCCGATATCGGTAATCAGCACATCATACCCCTTGTCGGCTACCGCCGAGTCCATCGACGAGGCAAATACGTTCTTGCTGGCTTTGACAACATCGCAGGCGATAATGGTAATCTTGTTGCGGCGCTCCATATAATGACTGTCATACTGCCCCTGACTATACAGTTCATCTATCTGATTGATGGCAATCAGATCATACGGATGAACACCCAGCAAAATCAGCGGCTCGCTCTGCATCAGAGATTGACATTCTCCGCCCACCTGAAAGCTCAACAGCGGTTCGACCTGGGGCAGCACATATTTCTTGGGCGGCAGGATGGTTACATCATAATCCAGCCGCAGGTCTTTGGCACAGGTCAGGGGTTCAAAGGCAAACTTATCCTGTTTGGCGACGACGCCGACAATCTTTTTGCCGCCGGCGAGCATCGCATCCACGAATTGCCCGAATTGCTCTTTACTCAGTTTGACTGCATTCATTGGCCAACCCTTAAAAAAATCAATCATCCATTTACATGTTAATCACATTTGCTTTTTAATGTATCCGCCAATCTCGTCTAAAAATTCTTTTTGCCGCAGAGAGCACAGAGAAAACTCTAAATTATAAGCACTAAATCATAAACAAAACTCAAAATTCAAAACTTGAAACTTAAAACTTCATGCTGTCTATCCTGTAAATCCTGTCTAAAAAATCTTACCTCACCGTTCTCTGTGGCTGCTCTTTTCATTTTACATTTTGATTTTTGATTTATTTTCCTCTACTGACTCCTGTCTTCCGACTTCTGTCTTCTTTTCTACTACAAGTAGTACGGCAGCGTTCCCAATTCCATCGCAATATCAATACTGACGACTTTGACGCGCTTGGGGGCTTTCAGCCAGCAGGGAGACAAATTCAAAATGCCGCGGATGCCCGACTGTATCAGCGAATCGGCACAGGCTTGAGCAGCGTCAATCGGCACAGCCAGAATCGCCAAACGAATATGACGGGCTTTGATGGAGCGAATATGGCTGACGTCTTCGACGGCAATCCCCGCAATTTTCTTGCCGATCTTGGAAGCTGAATTGTCAAAGATCGCGGCCAGGTCAAAGCCGAATACGCGAAAGCCGGGATAGGATGCGATCGCCGTTCCCAGCCGGCCGGCGCCAACCAAGGCCGCCTTTTGACGAACATCCAATTTCAGAATTTCGCGAATCTGCTCGCCGGTCGGCGCCACTGGATAACCGACGCCGCGAGTCCCAAACGCACCGAAGTACGACAAATCTTTGCGAATCTGCGGCGAATTCAAATGAACCTGCTGCGCCAGTTGACCGCTGGATACAAACGACTGTCCTTGTTTTTCCAGCAATGAAAAAGCCATCAGATATCGCGGCATTCGCCGTATGGTCTCATCCGGTATTTTTCGGTACTTCATTCGTCCGCCATCTTGCGTTTGTGCTCACGTTCACAAGCTAACAAGAAAAAAATACCTTTTTTGTTGTTCCATGTCAAGCGTTATTGATGTAAATTTTTCACAAAAATCGATTATTTATTGTTCCAAAACATTTTTTTCTTGCCTTTAAATCCCATTTTCAGGTATGATATTAGCATGATTGATTCATCAAAAAATACGCAACTATCGGAAATAAAATGAGTTATCTTTCATCCGACTCGGCAAAGCCCTCGATCATCGTCGTCGGTCTTGGAAATCCGCTCATGAGTGATGAGGGTATTGGCGTACATCTGGTACAACAACTGACACAGAAAAACCCCTGCGGCGGGGTCGAATGGTATGACGGCGGCACCGGCGGCCTGAGCCTGTTGTATAAAATAGAAAACCGCCAAAAAGTCATTCTGGTTGATTGTGCCAAAATGGGCGAATCCCCCGGCACCCTTCGCCGCTTCACCCCCGACCAGGTGCGTTCCATCAAGCAGTTGGGCCATTTTTCCCTGCATGAAATGGATATTCTCAAAGTCCTGGAACTGGCCGCTCAATTCGACTCCGCCCCCAAAGAAGTCGTCATTTTCGGCATCGAGCCGGCCAGTCTGGAACTGGGCAATGAACTATCCCCCGCCCTCAAAAATCAACTCGATAACTACCTGACAGCCATCCTCGCCGAAATACCGCAATAGCCCTCTATTTGTGTCATTCCCGCGAAAGCCCGCCCTGAGCGTAGCGAACGGGGCGGGAATCCAGTCTTTCTCCGAATAATCCCGACAGGGATTTTAGGTGATTTGACCGGAGGCTGACGCCGTCCGCTATTTGACTTGCGTCCCTGCGGGGTGACAACCCGGAGCCTGCGCAGCAGGTGATATGATATAGCCACGGGCATAAGAGGCTGTGTCGCAATTTTATTTTCAATTCCTGTTTATCCTCGGCAATCCGA
>CAZICJ010000035.1:0-25081 GCA_964537635.1 uncultured Pirellulales bacterium | reverse complement strand
AATGTCCACTAAATTCTATCCCTTTTTAACCAATTTTATTGGAGGAGAGCCTTAAAATCAAAATAGCTTAACCGGACAATTGTAATGCATTATGAATATTTACATAGCAATCGTGATTATATAGGACTTCGCGATGCCTAACATTATTTTTTATAAAATCCCGTAGTTTCCACATTGAGGAAAGTTTCCCCAAAGGCCGACGATATTAAAATCGTTAAATTGCATGTGAAGAACAAGCATAAAAGAGTTTTAATGGTAAAAGCGGAGAACGTGAAATGTTGAACCCTTGGACGTGTAAAGCGAAGGACTTAATGTCGGGCAAGGTCGTTAGTGTCAGACCCGATACACCGATTTATGATGCGATCAAGGCGCTGGTCGAAGGTAGCTATACAGGGTTGCCTGTGGTCAATGAGGACATGACTCTTGCCGGCGTGATCTCGGAAAAAGATATGTTGCGGCTGCTGTTTAATTATGACGTCGCAAATGGCCAATTACCGGCTTCGGCCACGGTCGAAAACTATATGACCCCACAGGTCGTTGCCGTGGACCACGAAGTAACGCTTGCCAAAGTCTGTAACTGCCTGATTGACAACCAGTTCCGCCGAGTTCCCGTGCTCGCCAAAGGAAAACTCGTCGGTGTCATCACCAGGGCGGATATTATCAGACACATTCTAAAGAACCTCAAAGAAAGCCCTCATTAGGATCGGTCAACACCGCCGATGGCAGCCACTGGCCGGGCATGAACCCGTACTGGATGTACCCGTTTGCGTTTTAGTACGCCCGGAATATGCCGCAGGCCAACGGCGGGTGTGTATCGAAATTCCACGCTTGCGTTTGGGAGTACGGCCTCGTGAGCCCCTATACACAAGACACCGGCTTACGGCAAGCGAATTGGAAGGGTGTATTTCTGCCGCAGAGCCGGACACAGAAAAAAGCAACTTACAGAATCAGTCCGGAATGGCGTTTTTTTGAGTCCATCCGTGTCTAACCCCGTTTCGTTGTCGCCGCTTTAGGAGACAACAACACCCTTCTTCAGGATGATGTTGGCATAAAGAGCCGCTTCGCTGGTGGCAACGACGGCAAATGCCTTTTTCGCGCGTTCATAGAAGGCAAACCGTTCGACATGTTCAAAATCGCTGAACTTCTCGCCGCTGGCCTTGACGATTTTACGATATTCTTCCCAGATGGTCGGCTTGGCGGGGTCGCCCGGGACAATCTGCATCAGGGCGGCGGGCTTATCGACGTAGATGTCCAGAGGCATGAGCTTGAGAACGGCCTCGAGCAGCTTAGGCACACCGTGGCCGTCCGCCCGGACCAGACGCTGTGCAATCGCAGCGGCGGGAAAATTGCCGTCCGCCAGGACGATTTCATCGCCGTGACCCATTTCCATCATGATTTTCATTAATTCCGGTGAAATGATCGCTGGAATTCCTTTTAGCATATCAAACTCTCCTTTCGAGGCTTGAGCGGGTTCGGTTTCCAGCGGCCAGACATAGCCGCTTCCGCAAATCACAAGAGCGGAGCCGCCGCCGGCATACTGGATAAATTCTCTTCGGTTCATTATATACTTTGCTGCGTTTTCCTGTTTTCAAGCGGTCTGAATCCCGCTAAATCCATTATCGTACATTTACCGCCTTGGGCTTGAAAAAAGGCCGTTTGTGCTTGATTTACCGTCGTGAGATTGGTATAACCTGATTTCGAGTGGAAACGCTGGGTATTTGATATTGAGTGCGTTGCTCGATAATATCAAAATATCTGTGAACGGTTACCTCGTAAGGATAAAATCATGGCAAAAGCAGTGAAATCAAGTTGTCTGCCTTCCATCCCGAAGGCTTGCCCCCGTATGCCGGTCATCGGCGTGTTTGCCCCCTGCGACCCCCGCATCGACCAGGTCAGCCGCTCACGCGCCCAGAACATCATTGCGATGGTCGCCGAGACGATCTGCGGCCAGGTACTCCAGCCCGACAAGCAGACCATCCCTGTCGTCTATTCCGATGTTCTGGTTGACAGCGAAGCCCAGGCTGATGTGGTAGCTCAGCAGTTTCGCCAGGCCGGGGTCAACATCTTGGTCTGCGCCCCGGATACCTGGGCCTTTCCGCAGTTGACCACGATTTCCCTCCTCCAGCAGTTCCCCAAGGATACCCCGATTAACATCACCTGCGGCAACAGCGGTCCCAAGCCGGGCGTTGTGTATGCCCACGCCCTGGCCGGCGCCATCAGCCAGTACGGCAAGATGGTGCATTTGAATGTGGGCAACTGGGCGGATACCGGAATGAATCCTGTGATGACCAAACCCACCGCGGCGGCCTTGATTGACTGGTGCTATGCGGCCGTCGCCGCCGTGGCGCTGCGAGGCCGGCGGGTGATGATTTTCGGTCACGATTCGATGGGGATGGAGACGGCATTGGCACACATCCTGCCGACACGCAACACGTTCGGTCTTGAGATTACCCGTCTGGATATGAAACTGCTGGCCGATATGCTCCAGAAGGGGGCGTATGACAAGAAAGAACTCAAGCAATTGCGAGGCTGGGTTGACCAGCATCTGGGCAAACGCCTTGAATTGAAAACCGAAGCAGACAGTAGACGGTTCGATACAAGTCTTGCGATGTATCTGATCAACCGCGACCTGATGAGCGACTTGAACGCCGTCGGCGGCGGTTTCATGAGCCAGCTCGAATGGGGCTCCGACCCGCGCGGCATCCCGCTGCCGGTGGCCGACGCCATGGAATCGCTGTTTAACAGCTCCTTCGACCACAACGGCCCCAAGGCCCCGCTTCCATACGCCACCGAAGCCGACGTCCAGGGCCTGCTGACCATGCTGTTCTTCACCTGGCTGTCCGGCGGCAACCCGCCCCTGTTCATGGACTTCCGCAAGGTCTGGGAAGGCTGGGAAATCAAGACACTTGCCAAAAAGATCGGCGTCAAGCTCGACCCGAAAGCCGACTTTATCAAGAAGGGTCTCGTTGACGGCGATAACTCCGGCAGCGCTTCCTTTGACTGGGCAGGCAAACCCGGCACCAGCGTCAAGCAATTGATGAGCAAAATTTCCATGCCCCTGGCCGACAGCGGCTACTTCCCCGGCGGCGGCAACAGTGTTACCTTCATGACCCCCGACGGCATCGAAGGCATTGCCGGACGAATGGCTTACAGCAGTCTCAATAACAAATTCAGCCTGATCTGGGACCAGGCCTATACCACCACCGTGCCGGCCAAATTAGCCAAGGCGATGTGTGATTTGACTACACCGACCTGGCCGCACACCTTTGTGGTGCCCAAATACGCCAGTATGCTGGAGTACAAGCAGTACGCCCCGGCCAACCATTTCCACATGACGTGGAATTTGCCCGTCGCCCGGCTCCAGTACTGGATGGACCTGACCGGCATCCTGAGTGTTACCCCGTGGGCGGCTCGCCCGGCATTTGTGGAAGGAATGGATCGTCCGCTGCCGCTGATCTATCATCTCAACGGCGGCCAAGCAGCCTTCAAAGGGTTATCATAGACCAATGGAGTACCGGCAGCGATTATCAAAGTGTTCGGAGTCTGCCTTTGACAATAAGACCAGACTCCGAATACCATACACAGTTAAGTGAAAGGCACAAATATGTCAGATTCAAATATTCCAACGGTCAGCGTGCAGAAATCCCAAACAGTTATTCCGAAAGAATTCACAGGACCGTTTATTTTGGTTACGTTTTTGTTTGCTTTATGGGGATTCGCCAACGATATCACCAATCCCATGGTGGCTGCGTTTAAGAATATCCTGCTGATCAGCAACTTTGAGAGTTCACTGGTGCAGTTCGCGTTTTATGGCGGTTATTGTGTCATGGCGATTCCGGCGGCGATGTTTATTAAACGTTTTTCGTATAAGGCTGGTATTCTATTGGGATTGGCGCTGTACGCGGTCGGCTGCCTGTTGTTTATCCCATCGGGAATGATGATGGCGTTTTGGGCGTTTCTGATTTCGTATTTTATTATGACATGCGGATTGTCGTTTCTTGAGACCAGTTCGAATCCATATATCCTGGCGATGGGGTCGGAAGAAAATTCAACCCGTCGTTTGAATTTTGCGCAGTCCTTTAATCCAATGGGATCGATTACCGGCATGTTTGTGGCCAGCCAGTTGATTTTAACAAAACTTGATAAGACCGATGAGGCCGGACGCCGGCTGCTGCAAAATACGGATCCGGATAAATTTGTCTCCATCCAGCAGGCCGACCTGGGTATTATTATTGGGCCGTATGTGGTGTTAGGGTTGGTTGTGTTGGCGGTTCTCATTATATTTGTTATCGCCAAGCTGCCTAAAATCGAGGGTGAAGAGAAAAAATCAATTAATTTTGGCCCCACGTTCAGGCGTCTGGCAAATAATGCCAAGTATCTGCAAGGCATCATTGCCCAAACATTTTATGTGGGGGCACAAATTATGTGCTGGACCTTTATTATTCAATATGGCGCCAATGAATTGGGGATGGAGAAGGCCACGGCCCAAAACTACAATATCGTGGCGATGGCTATTTTTGTCGGCAGTCGTTTCATTTGTACGTTTCTGCTCAAGTATTTCAGCCCGGGCGGGTTGTTAATGAGTTTGGCGATTGGCGGTTTCTGCCTGGTTTCAGGTACGATCCTGATCAAAGGCATGATGGGTCTCTATTCTCTGATCGGTGTTTCGGCCTGCATGTCTCTGATGTTTCCCACCATTTACGGAATTACTCTCAAGGGACTTGGTGATGATGCCAAACTGGGCGCTGCCGGGCTCATCATGGCCATTGGAGGAGGATGTTTAATGCCGCCCATGCAGGGATGGATTATGGACCAGAACGCGTTTAATCTGGGATTCATGACGCTGTCGAGTACGCGGGCCTCGTTTGTGCTGCCGCTGATTTGCTTTGTCGTCATCGCCTTATTTGGTTTGGCAACGTCCAAAAACCGTATTCACAAGTAATAAAGGATGGATTGTGTCTGCGAGCCTCTTGCAAAACCTCGCGCAGCAGGGATTGAGGCAGTGAGTGCAAAAGAATCACCCTGAAGGTTTACACAGGATTTTGATCAACGGCCCGCGGCGGGCAAGGCTCGCAGGCGGCCGGGATTTGCCGTTGCGGTCATACCATTTGCCCCCTCCCTCGTTGCGGGCAACCATACCGATTGTTGCAGATAGAATACAACATTGAACCGAACATAATAATTGATGCCGCCAGGTTTTTTTGTAACCATTCGCGCGAAAAAAACATTTTATCTTTAGGCGTAAAAAGAATATTTTTGAAAAAAAGCTGTTTTGGAGTATTTTAAGACAAAGAACTCAATCTACTACGAAAGGATTACAGTATGACCTAAAGAAAGCAGGTGATGAGCCTCATCATCTTGACCGCGGCGATGCCTCTGTTTGCCGCCGAAACCGAGCGTCCGGAGATTGCTCCTCTTGCCCCTGTCTATGGCTCCAAGTCGGTTTCCGTACCGCTTGCCAAGCCGGAAACGGTGCGAGCATGGACAGACAAGCGGTTTGGCCTGTTTATCCACTGGGGACCGGTTTCACTGACCGGTCAGGCGATCAGTTGGTCCCGCAAGGGTCCGCGGGCCGGCTGTGATGGCATGGGCTGGGTTCCCAACGAGGAATATGACAACCTGTACAAGCGGTTCAATCCGGTCAAATTTAATGCCGACCAGTGGATTCAGGTTGACCTGGGCAAACCCGCCGCCATCAACCGGGCAACGGATTGACGAGGGTGGGGCCAAACGGATATTGAAATTCCAGTTTCAATATGAAGATAACGGTCAATGGAAGACTGTGTTTGAGGGCGGACAAATCGGGAATCAAATCGAGTTGAAATTCGAACCCGTAACGGCTCAGGTGCTTCGTCTGAATATCCCGGAGTCCGCCGACGCCCCGGGCATTTACGAGATACAGCTTTTCGAGGTGAAATAAGACCGCATCTTGCCACCGGTTAAGCCGATAAAATCAGACGGTTGCGTTTATCAATTGACAAAAACCAGATATAGGCATAAATTATGTGCGGGTGTTCTGGCGAAATGCGGTTTTTTAGGCTAAAAACAGGGTCCTGTCTAAAAACCCTCCTTATTACGCTGAAATTGAAGTCTTTTCGCGTGAACATGTACAATTATGGTAGAGGTCTAAACGAAATCACAACATTCAATGTGGAGACTGTAATGAAAAAATATCTGCTTGCTACTATGCTGTTGGGACTGGCCCTAAACGGGATTGTCTATTCAGCCAAGTCTGTTCATATCATGAGCGCTTCGGCATCGACCAATTCGGGGAAGCTGGAGTTTTCATACGATGAGGACCCTTCAACACGATGGGATACCGGCAAAGCCCAGGAGTCCGGCCAGTGGGTTCACTACATTCTGAGCCAGGCCGTGAAGATTGACGCCGTCAAACTGGACTGCAAGGCATCGGCCGATGACTATCCTCGCGGGTATGAAGTCTATATTACCATTGATCCGATGAACTGGGGCGAACCGGTCGCCAAAGGCAGCGGCAGCCGTGGCGAGATGGACATCACGTTTAAGCCTAAATATGGTAATCATGTCAAGATCGTTCAGACCGGCAATGCAGCCGGCAATTTCTGGTCTATCCATGAGATTGGTTTCAATTTCGCCGCTTCCGCGGTGGAATACAAGCCGGCGTCGGATGATGTGATGAGCCGGCCGTATATGGACCCGACGCTGCCGGTTGAGCAGCGTGTTGCCAATTTGCTGGAATATATGACGGCTGCAGACAAAATGGAACTGATGAGGGAGAGCTGGGGAACGCCCGAAATTCCTCACTTAAAGACTCCGCCGATCTTTAAGGTGGAGGCAATCCACGGATTCAGCTACAGCAACGGCGGCCCCACAATTTTTCCACAGTGTATTGGGCAGGCGGCAACGTGGAACAAGGCGTTGATTCGGGAACTTGGCGTTGCCATCGGCCAGGAATCAAAAGCGGCCGGCGTGCTGGCGGCCTGGTCGCCGGTGCTGGATGTGGCCAGAGACCCCCGATGGGGACGCTGCGAAGAAACGTTTGGTGAGGACCCGTATTTGGTGACGGAAATCGGCTGCGCCTGGATCGACGGAGTTCAATCGCTGGGCTTGGTTACCACTCCAAAGCATTTTGCCGGCCACGGCGCCCCGCTGGGCGGCAGGGACAGCCACGATATCGGTTTATCCGAAAGAGAAATGCGCGAGATTCATCTACCCCCGTTCCGCGCGGCGTTCAAACGCTGCAAGGCCGAGAGTGTGATGATGAACTATTCCGATTGGCTGGATACCGTTAGCGCCGCCTCGACCTATTTGCTCAAGGGAATCCTCAGAGAAGAATGGGGATTTGATGGCTTTGTCGTCAGCGATTGCGGCGCGCTGCGCAATATGACTGCTCAGAAACATTATATTGTTGAAGGCTGTGCGGATGCGGCGGCGTTGGCGTTGAAGGCCGGTGTGGCCGTCAACTGCGGAAATGTCTATAATTGCGACGAGACGCTCAAGGCGGCCAAAGAAGGCAGGTTCCCTCAGGAAGACCTCGACTTTGCGGCATCCTCGATCTTGCGGGTCATGTTCAGGCATGGCTTGTTCGAGAATCGCCCGGTCCCCTTTAACTGGGATAAACAATACGACACCTGGAACTGCCCCAAACACAGGGAGATTGCTTTAAGGGTCGCAAGAGAAAGCATGACCCTGCTGAAAAATGAAAAAGGGCTGCTGCCGCTGGATAAAAATATTGCCTCGATAGCGGTCATCGGCCCCAGCGCGAATGATGTCCAGTTGGGCGACTATTCCGCAAAGCACCTGCCGGGACAGTTAATTAGCGTACTGGACGGCGTCAAAAAAGCGGTCAGCAAGGACACAACGGTTTACTATGCAAAGGGCTGCGGTCATACCGAAATGGACACATCCGGTTTTGATGAAGCCGTGGAAATGGCGAAAAAAAGCACTGTTGCGGTTCTGGTTTTGGGCGACAGTACTGGCGGAAGCAGTAAGAAAGAGACATCGGGCGAAAACAACGACAGGGCATCTCTGCTCCTGCCCGGCGTACAGCAGCAGTTGCTCGAAGCGGTTACCAAGACAGGAACCCCTGTGGTACTGGTAGTTGTCAGCGGCAGACCCTATACCCTTGAGTACTCCGTGAAAAACAACCCCGCAATCCTGATGGCTTGGCTGGCAGGACAGGAGTCGGGAACCGCCACAGCCGATGTTCTTTTTGGTATGTATAACCCCGCAGGACGTCTGCCGATGACTTTGCCGCAGGATACGGCTCAGCTTCCGCTTTACTATAATTTCAAGACATCGGGCCGAAAATATGAGTACTCGGATATGGAATTTTATCCGAGATACCGGTTTGGATACGGCTTGAGCTATACGACATTTGAATACAGCGGCCTCAAAACAGATGTTAAGCCCGACGGTACGATAACGGTTGTCGCAGCTGTGAAAAATGTCGGCAAGGCGGCCGGCGACGAAGTGGCTCAGCTTTATATTACTGACCTGTATGCCAGCGTCAGAACCCAGGTGATGCAATTGAAGGGATTTGAGCGAATCCATCTCGAGCCAGGGCAGGAATCAAAAGTCAGCTTTGCATTGCAGCCGTATGATATCTCGCTGTTGGACAGCAAGATGGACAGGGTTGTGGAGCCGGGCAAATTCAAAGTCTTCGTCGGCGGAGTATCGCCTGCTTACAAGGCGGGGGATAATATTAAGGATAGTATTGGCCACAAAAACCCGCAGGAAGGGGTTAACGGTGAATTTACGGTTGACAAGAAGTATGCCGCAGACTTTACTTATACCCTGGCCGTCGTTGACCGCAATCAGGAACCTTTCGGCAACCATCTGGTTGTGGATGCGGCCAACAAGGGAAATCTGACGGATGTCGGCGAAGTGAAACTGTATGACAACGGAAAATATACCGGCGAAAGCCATCGGTATGAAATCGATCCGGGCGCGGCTAAAAAGATTGAATTTCATTATTTCCCGACAGAAAAGGGAACCCATGAACTGACCGTCGTTGGAAAATATGCCGCCGTGTCAAAAACGGTTCAAGTGAAATAAACACAGCACGCCATACCGGCGGATTATTCAAAATGCAGAAAAGACCGTTTTATTCAGGGACGGTCTTTTCTGTGTTTTCGGCGGACCTCGGGGCTGCCAGCAGGAATTCGGCGACCGCCAGATAATCGCCGGCGCCGTGGCAGGAAGGTTCATATTCAAAAATCGTCTTGCCGTAGCTGGGCGCCTCGGCCAGCTTGATATTGCGGCGGATATGCACCGGAATAACCTGCGCTTTTGCCCAGGGGCTGTTTTGCTCTCGAGAGCCGGCCAGAAATTTATCGATATCTTCGCGCACCTCATTGGACAGACTGACGCGGCTGTCGAACATACACATCAGAATCGCCGACACATGCAGCGCCGGATTGATGCGGGCATTGACAAGAGAAATGGTTTGCAGCAGACGGCTGAATCCCTGCAAGGCGAGAAAATGCGGCTGGACGGGAATGACGACCTCATCGGCAGCCGCCAGCGCATTGAGCGTCAGCAGCCCCAAGGACGGCGGGCAATCCATCAGCACGATATCAAACTGTTCCTGTGCGGCTAATAACGCCTGCCGCAGAATAATTTCGCGTCCGACCTCATTGACCAATTCGGTTTCCGCGCCGACCAAATCGATACCCGCGGCCAGCAGCCACAGGTTGGGCCGTGCCTGAATCATCACTTCGGCAATCGCCGCTTCGCCGGTCAGGATGGCATAGATACCGCTGTTTTTCTGTTCGGCATCCTGCCCCAGATGAATCGTCAGATGCGCCTGCGGGTCCAGGTCGATCACCAGCACGCGCAGGCCCTTACCGGCGAATGCCGCCGCCACATTGACTACGGTCGTCGTTTTGCCGACGCCGCCTTTTTGATTGAGTACGGCAATGGTTCTCACGCAACTCCTTTTATTGAGGGATGCCGAAATCTACGGGATTGACCGGCGCCGCAGGCTTACTGCCGGCGGCTATTTCCTGCGGACGAATCCGCCGCAGAATGGCATCCAGCACACCGTTAACAAACCGCGGCGATTGCTCGGTACTGTATTTTTTTGCCAGTTCAATCGCCTCATTGATAATCACCTTACCGGGGATATCTGTACAGTATTTCATTTGATAGACCGACAGGCGAAGGATGCAGCGATCCACTTGCGACAGCCGCGCCAATTTCCACTGAGCGGCGGTGCCGGTGATAATCTGGTCGCAGTCGTCGATGTGTTCCCAGGCGCCGGCCGTCCAGGTTTCGGCAAGCTGCACGGTCATTGCATCGGTGCATTCCTGACGAAAAAACTGCCCCAGCCACGGCATCACATCATTGCCCTGCACATCCAATTGGCACAACGCCTGGATGGTCAATTCTCGTGCCTGGGTCCGCCGGTCGCAGGCGTTAGGTGTTTTATCCGCCACAAGAAAATCCGGTCTGTTTTAAATTTTGCTTATCAGGTCGGCCATTTCCATCGCCGCCATCGCCGCATTGGCTCCGGCATTACCCTGTTTGGTGCCGGCGCGTTCAATGGCCTGCTCGATAGTGTCGCAGGTCAGGATGCCGAAAATCGTCGGAACGCCCGTTTGGGAATTGATGCTGCCGACGCCGCGCGATACCTGCTGACAGACATAATCGTAGTGGTTTGTCTGGCCGCGAATGACCGCACCCAGACACAGGACTGAGGCATATTTGCCGCTTTGTGCCAATTTTTGGGCGGCGACAGTAATTTCAATCGTTCCCGGCACCCAGACGATGGTAATCTGGTCGTCGCCGGCGCCGTGGCGCTGAAGGCAATCGACCGCACCGCCGAGCAGCTTGCTGGTAATAAATTCGTTAAAGCGGCTGACGACAATCGCATATTGGTGCTTGCCGGCAACTAACTGTCCTTTGATTTCTTTGACCATATATTTGCTCCGTTTTATCGTGATTGCAAACGAACTAACATTCCTGCAGCAACAGGCTTACCCGCCAATCGGACGGGCTTATATCCAACGCGCCGACGGCAGTCGTCTAAACCGCAGGATTATAAGGAGTTAGCCCTTAAATTTCCAGAAAAATTTGTTTTTACCGCAATTCTGTCGCTAAGCCAGTGCCGAAAATAGACGATAAAAACGACATCGGGATGTATATTGAGGAAACTTGACAAACCTTGTCGAGAATACTTAACTTATGACGGATAAATCATTTACAAACGATGATGAGCCGGATGACGGATGGGAAAAATCCGAACAACTGGCTATTGAGGCATACCACCTGTATGAGGATGGGCAGATGTCCCTTGCCTTAGATAAACTCCGCCTGGCAATGGAAATGAACCCCCACGAGGGGTCGCTGTACTTTAATACCGCCCTGACGCTGGACGCCCTTGAATGCTACGATGAGGCAATTGAATGTTTCAGGCAGGCGTTAGAATATTGTCCCGACGATCCGGAGATTCTCAATTGTCTGGCCGTGGACTACACCCGAACCGCACAGTACGATATGGCGATATCCATTTTCGAACACATCGAACGGATTGCTCCAAATTTTGAGCCGGCCTACTGCAATCGCATCATCACCTATACGGAAATGGATCTGCACGAACAGGCAGAGCAGATGTTTTATCTGGCACAGCAGCTTAATCCGGAATGTCCGATATGCTTTTACAATATCGGCAACTCGCTGTTTTCACGGGGGCTTTACGGCCGGGCGATCTGGTGCTGGGAAAAAACCGCCTCGATTGACGCCGAGCATCCGCAAATCAATTATCGCATCGCTCAGGCCTATTGGGCCGATGGACAAATACACAAGGCGCGGCAGTTTTTCCTTGCCGAACTTCGCAGAAATCCCGGCGATACCGATATTCTGATGGATTATGCGATGTATTTGATGGATGCCGGCCAGCCGCAGCAGGCCGCCGAGAAACTGCGGTGGATTTTGGAATTAAAACCGGCATACGCTCCGGCGCTGTTTTATCTGGGAGAATTGGCTCGGCTGAACGGACACAATGCACAGGCAACAGAGTGGTATCAGGAATCCATCGACGCCGACAGCGCAATGCCGGGCCCGCGATACCGTCTGGCGCAATTGCTGCTGGATGCCGGTAATACCAATGCCGCCCGCTCCCATCTGCAGCGGGAATTGCGGCTGATGCCGGATGATGAGCAAATCGCCGTCGGGATGGGAAATCTGTTTTTACAGTTGGATTGCCACGAGGCGGCCGCACAATGCTTTCTCAAGGCAATCGACAGCGAACCGCTCTTTGGACAGGCTTGTCTGGGGCTGGGGGCGGCAATGATCAAGAAACGCGATTACCAGACGGCGCTGCACTATCTGGAAATGGCAATGGAAACAAACGCCGACCTGCCGCAATCCTATCTCTATGCGGCGCTGATTTTCGAGCATCTGGAAGATGACGCTATGGCCAGACAAATGCTGCACAGGGGCGCAGCCTGTACCGGACAAAAGCGGCGCTTTCTGATGGCGCGGTTAAAAATGATGCTGCGAAAAATCACCCGCCGGCCGCATTGAAAAACAGCCGTTATTTTTGTTTCCGCAGGCAGACAAGTTTTTCGGCCGTACGGACAAAAAGACATTGGTCGGCGATGGCGATGGTGGAATATGCGGGTTTGCCGCCCAATTCCAGCGTGGAAAGAACCGACATCTTATCGCCGCCGGCGGCAACAATAAACACCCTGCCGCTTTCATCGAGAATATAAATCTTGCCATCCGACGCCGATGGAGAGGCGAAAATCGGCCCGTTGGCGGCCAGCTCGTCTTTCCATACCAACTGTCCCGTTTTGGGATTGATGCAATACAGTGTTTTGCTGACGCTGTCGTCAACGATATAAAGCAGCCCTTTATAGAGTAGCGGATTGGCACAATCGGGACCCATCTGGTCAAACAGCCAGACTCTATGTTCCACACCCAGGACGCCGGTTTTGTCCGGCCTGACCGCCATCGTAAAATCTCCATGCGGAATGGTGTAATAAACCTGACTTCCATCACAAGCCGGCATGCTGACCGCACGTCCGTACTTTCCTTTTGCGTACTCATATCTGAATTCCCAGACGGTTTGGCCTGTTTGAGGGTTATGTCCTGTGATGCAATTGGCGCCTGCCAGCAGAATCTGCTTTTGTCCGTTTAATTCGGCCAGCACCGGCGTTACATAGGAATCCGAAGCTTCATCGGCCGCACGGGCGGGACGGGTAGCCTTAAAAAGGGTTTTGCCGGTTTTGATATCCAGTGCGATCAGGCAGGAATCCAGAGCCGTATCGCTCTTGTACGGCGTATAGGGCGCTTCTCGCCGCAGCAGAGCAATATAGACCTTGCCGTCGGAAAGCAAGGGGCTGGAACTGTAGCCGAACTTGAGCGAAAACGGGCCGAATTGTTCGGATAGATTGTTTGTCCACAGGATATTACCGTTGTAATCCAGTGCGGTGCAGTCGCCGTTGGTATAGAGAAAGACGACCGTCTTGCCGTCGGCGGCAGGCGATGGAGATGCCATCGTGTTGCGCGGCGGGTTATAACTGACCGCCGCCAGTGTTTGCTGCCAGAGTATCTTGCCGCTGGCGGCGTCTATGCACAGCCCTATCAGGTCCTTTCCGCCCCTCTGGGTTGAGGAAACAAAAACCTTGCCTTGGCTGATTATCGGGGTCGAGGCCGATTCTCCCGGCAGTGCGGTTTCCCACGCCAGATGGTCGGCCAGCGTCAATACCGCAGGCAGGTTGGGTTCATTGGTTGAACCATCTTGATTAGGCCCCCGCCACTGCGCCCAGTCGCCGGCAAAACCACAACAGGACAATAGGACAAAAACAGATAATAACCATACATTTTTTACCATAACTCACCTTTTAAAATGGTCTCGAATTCGTCGTAAAATCAGTGTCACAAATGTTGGAAATACAACACACACCGCGACGATTGTACAGCCGATGGCTCCGTTTGGCAAACCATAACTCGCGCCGCCTGAAACAAAAGGCACCGACGGCGGATTTTCCTGTTGGAAAAGGCCGTATTTCCGCATACAATACCCCCAGTAGTATAGGATAATCACTAACCCTTGTATAGAGGAGTCTGTATGGCTGCCAAAGAATCTCAAATCTGCATCCTGACCGTTACCGGCAAGGATAAGGTAGGCATTATCGCCCGAATTGCCGTCCTGATGTCCAAAGCCAATGTCAATATCGTCGATGTCAGCCAGAAGATTATGGCTGAGTTTTTCGTGATGAGTCTGGCCTGCGATATCGCCAAGGCGACCGTCGATATGAAGACCCTGCAAAAGCAGCTCCAGAAAATCGCCAAAGACATGGAACTCAACATCACCTTCCAGCACGAAAATATCTTCAAGATGATGCACCGCGTGTAAGGCTGTTTTGAACCCCCCGACTTTTATTTGAAAACGAGATAAGACTATGTCGATTACCGTAGAAGAAATTTTTGAAACTGTCGCGATGACCCTGCGTCAGCATTTTGATATCCGCACCGTTACGCTGGGTATCAACCTCAAAGACTGCATGGACAGGGATTTAGACCATTTTTGCGGGCGGATTTTTATGCGCATCAGCCAGATGGGCGCCAAACTCAACGCCTGCGCCGATGTCATTGAGCAGAAATACAGCATCCCGATTACCAATCGCCGTATCGCCGTTACGCCGGCGGCGATTTTGCTGGAGCCGCTACCCAAGGATATCAAGACCGCCGTCGCCGTCGCCAAGACATTAGACAAGGCGGCGGAAAAAGCCAACATCGATTTTATCGGCGGCTTCGGCGCCCTGGTGCAAAAGGGCTGCACCGCATCCGATGACAACCTCATCAATGCCCTGCCGGCGACTCTGTCGCAAACCAAACGGCTGTGTGCGTTTTTCAATCTGGCAAGCACGCTGGCCGGCATGAATATGACCGCCATCGAGCGTTTCGGCCATATCCTCAAAGAATTAGCCGTTCGTTCCAAGACCGGCATCGGCTGTGCCAAAGTCGCTGTCTTTGCCAATGTGCCGGAGGACAATCCCTTTATGGCCGGCGCCCATCACGGCGTTGGCGAAGGCGATTACTCGCTCAATATCGGCATCTCCGGCCCCGGTGTCGTGCGGGATGTGATCCGTCAAAATCCCGACTGCGACCTGACGGAACTGTCCGAAGTCATTAAGCGGACGGTTTTTAAGATTACCCGTGCCGGCGAATTGATTGGCCGCGAAGTGGCCGCCCTGATGGGTGTGCCGTTCGGGATTGTGGATATCTCGCTGGCCGCGACGCCGGCGGCAGGCGATTCCGTCGCCGAAATTATCGAGGCGATGGGCGTATCGCGGATGGGACGCCCAGGCTCGACTGCGGCGCTGGCGCTGCTCATCGATGCGGTCAAAAAAGGCGGCTCGATGGCTTCCGGTAATGTCGGCGGACTGTCGGGAACATTTATCCCCGTCAGTGAAGATGCCGGCATGATTCGTGCCGTCAGGGATGGGTCGCTGTCGCTGGATAAACTCGAAGCCCTCACCAGTGTCTGCTCAGTCGGGATGGATATGTTCGCCATACCCGGCTCGACGCCGGCCGATGTCATCAGCGCCATTATCGCCGACGAACTGGCTATCGGGGTCGCCAACAACAAGACCACCAGCGTCCGCGTGATTCCTGTTCCCGGCAAAAAGACCGGCCAAATTGTGCATTTTGGCGGACTGCTCGGCTCGGCGCCAATTATGAAAGTCGCCAAAGTCGCCAGCCCGCAATTCATCGCCCGCAAAGGCCGTATGCCCGCCCCCATCAAGGCACTGAGGAATTAACTGTCCGCAAAGCAAGGATATGCTGATATGCTCAAAAACTGGCGTTTTCCGCTGCTGTTGATTGGTTCGGTCGCTCTGGGTTCGGCAATCGGCTATCTGCTGGGAGACAAAGCCGCCTGTATCAAGTTTCTGGGCGATATCTTTTTGAATCTGCTGTTTGCGGCGGTCGTGCCGCTGATATTCTTTTCGCTATCCTCGGCGATTGCCGCTGCTGATGATATCCGCCGGCTGGGTCGCATCGCCGGCTGGATGTTGGCGGTGTTTGTGATGACCGGCCTGATTTCCTCCATTCTAATGATTACCGCCGTCAAGTGGTTTAATCCCGCCGACGGGATATCCATTCAAATGACCCCGCCGGCACAAACCGAAACCCAGACTATCGGCCAGCAGATTGTCAATGCCCTGACGGTGCCGGATTTTCAGCACCTGTTGACCCGCAAAGCGATGCTGGCAATGATTGTCTTTTCCATCCTGACCGGTCTTGCCTCTCATGCGGCCGGCGAAAAAGCAAAGGCTTTCCGCGAGTTTCTGGTTTCCGGCTCGCAAGTCATGGCCGCGATGATTCGCCTGATTATGCTGTACGCCCCGATTGGCCTGGGCGCCTATTTCGCGTATCTGGTCGGGACTTTCGGCGCCCAACTGCTGGGTTCGTATGCCAAAGCCGTCGGGCTGTATTATCCAGTTGCACTGCTTTACTTTGCCGCAGGCTTCAGCGTTTATGCCTTTATCGCTGCCGGCAAAAAAGGACTGGCACGTTTTTGGACACATATCTGGCCGGCGGCAATTACCGCCTGGGGGACATCCAGCAGCCTGGGGGCGCTGCCGGTCAATCTCGAAGCCGCCAGACGCATCGGCATCCCCAAAGACATCCGCGAAATCGTCCTGCCGCTGGGGGCGACCATCCACATGGATGGCTCCGCACTGGCAGCGATTCTCAAAATCGCGGTTCTTTTTGCATTGTTTGGAAAAGACTTCACCGGCGTGGAAGTCTATGGCAAGGCCATCGGCGTGGCGATTCTGGCCGGCACGGTAATGAGCGGCATTCCCGGCGGCGGCTTTCTGGGCGAGATGCTGATTGTTACGCTCTATGGATTCCCGCCGGAATCCCTGCCGATTATCTCCATGCTGGGAGCGTTTGTGGACCCGCCGGCAACCATGGTTAACTCCTCCGGCGATACCGTCGCCGCAATGCTGGTCAGCCGCCGCCTGCATGGCAGCCGCTGGATCGACACGCCGCAGGATGCACAGTAGGATGGGCTTTATTACAGTTCTTAGTTCGGAGACGGAAGAAACCACAGATTTCACAGATGACACAGATTTTCTTAGACAGGATTAACGGGATTGACAAGATGTATTCTTGATTCCCATTCTGACTCCTGTCTTCAGACTTCTTTCCACTTTTTGATTTCCCGCTCTACTTTCCACTTTCTTCTCTCTATTCTCTAATCCGTGTCATTCCCGCGCAGGCGGGAATCCAGTCCTCTTCGTTCTTGAAATTTCCGCATTTCTGATTTTGAATTTGTTTCGTATTTCGATATTCGGATTTCGGATTTTCCCAATTCCACTCAGTCCGTTTGCCCCTCGACATTCAGCAAAAACGCCTTGACGCCTTCGGTTTTGCCGATAGTGCTGCGAAGCTGTTTGATAGCATCCATCACCGCCGCCGCCTTTTCATCCGGCACGACCATCATCATCATCGTATTGACACCCGGCCAGATATGGTCATCCAGCCGCGGGCCGGTCGTCTTGCCCTCCCCGATAACGCGGGGCCATTTGGTATAACATACCGCACCTGCCGCCTGAACTGCTTGCATCACTTCACTGTCCACAGCGATATTATAGATTGCCAAAATCATCTTCATGGGTTGGGCGCTCCTTTGTGTTTCTTTTCGCGAAATTGTTCGAAAATATAATAAATGGTCGGCACCAGCACCAGAGTAACCAGCGTCGAAACGCTCAAGCCGCCGATACAGACAATCCCCATTGGCCGCCACGACTCCGAGCCTTCCCCGCGGCTCAGCGCCAGCGGCAGCATTGCCAGTACGGTTGTCGCCGTCGTAATCAGTACCGGACGCAGACGATGCCGGCCCGCCTGGCAGACGGCCTCATACAATCCGATGCGCCTTGCCCGCAGGATGTTGGTATAGTCAATCAACACGATGGCATTATTGACCACAATACCGATAAGCGTAATCAATCCGATAAACGACATAATGCTCAACGTTGTACCTGTCAGTACCATTGCCAGGGCCACGCCGGTAAATGCAAACGGCACTGAAAACATCACCACAAACGGGTCCAGCAGGCTCTCGAACTGGCCGGCCATGACCATATAGACTAAGGCAATGCCCAGCAGCAGCATCAGAGCCAAATCCCCAAACGCCTTTTTCTGTTCTTCGACCATGCCGGCGAATCGGATTTCCACACCTTGCGGCACCACGACTTCTTTGTCCACCCGGCTGCGTACATCCGCATACACTTCGCCCAGCGACCGTTGGTAGGTGTCGGCGCCGACTTTGACAAGCCGCTGCTGATTTTTGCGGTCGATTTGCGTCGGCCCCAGTTCTTCGACAATCTCGGCGATACTGTCGATGCGCACCCGCAACCCGGTGCGACTGACAATTTCAGCGTTGCGCAAATCATTGATATTCTGCCGTTGCGATTCACCCAGCCGCATAAAGATATCGTATTCATTTTCGCCCTCGCGAAACGTCGTCGCTTCTTTGCCGTAAAACAGCGTCCGCAGCGCTTCGGTAATCTGCGTAACATTGAGACCCATCGACGCCGCCTTCTGCCGGTTCACGCGCACAATCAATTCCGGCTTGCCCAAATCCCGGCTGATAATCGCATCTTTGGCGCCGGGCGTTGCATCGACAATCGCCTTAATTTGTTTTGCCAGTTTATCCGTCGCATCCAGGTCGTGGCCGAGAATTTCGATAGTCAGCGGTTTGCCGCCGCCGGACAGCATATTACTCATCCAGTCCGAAGTCAACGCGCTGACCTTCATCACTTCCGGCCATTGTTTGACCTGGTCCAGAATCAACCGGGTGATGTCCTTGACGCCTTTATCGCGCTGGCTCATTTTGACCAACTTGAAATTGACCTCGCCGATGTGCGTGCCTTCCTTGTCGCCAAAAGCCGAACCGATGCCGCCCTCGGATTCGCCGGCGCGAAAGAAACTGCTGTCTATGGCGCCGTCGCCGGCGACCTGTCTGCCCAGTGCGACAATCCGACGGCAGATTTCACGGGTTTCTTCCACGCGCGTCCCGACGGCCAATTCCGCAGTAATCGAAATGTCGCCAGTATCCTGTTCGGGCGAAAATTCGCTGCCGACCAGCCCAACCAGCCCCAGGCTGCCGATAAACACCAGCGTTGCCAGCGCGACAACGATAAACTTATGTCCAAGCGACCAGGCTAAAACGCCCTCATAGCGAGCCTCTACCGCTGACAGCATAGCTTCACTGGTGCGGAAAAACCAGCCCCGTTTTTGCGCCGCGCCGCCTGCCGCCGGCTTGAGCAGACGCGACGACAGCATCGGCGTCAGCGTAACCGCACAAAACAGCGATGCGACCAGCGTTACGGTAATAATCGCGCCCAACTGCTTGAATACGATACCTGCGATACCGGTCATAAATATCAGCGGCAGAAATATCACAATCGTCGTCAGCGTACTGGCCGAAATCGCCACGCCGACTTCATCGGTTCCAAAAATAGCCGCCTCGCGCACCTTTTGTCCGCGTTCAATATGGCTGGTTACATTTTCCAGCACGACGGTGGCATTATCCACCACCATGCCCAGCGCAATGGATATCGCCGCCAGACTCATCACATTGAGCGTCCAGCCCATAAAATACATGAACACAAACGAGATAATCAGCGAAAACGGAATCACGATGATATTGATAAAACTGGTACGCACATTCCGCAGGAAAAACAGCGTCGTCAGAATCACAAAGACGCTGCCCCACAGAATCGTATTTTTGAGATTGTCCAGCGACTGAACGATAAACTCGCTGCTGTCCATAATTTTATAGAGCTTCATATCCCGCGGCAGCCGCTGGGCGAGGATTTTAATTTCTTCCTTGACCAGACGGGCAACCTGTTCGGTGTTGGCGCCCGACCGTTTCTGGATAATCATCATGCCGGCCTTGCGGCCATTGACTTCCACAAACCGCCGCTGCTCCTCAAACCCATCGGTAATCTGCGCCACATCCCGCATATAGACCATGGCGTTGCCGTCGCGTTTGACCACCATATCGCGAATCTCTGCCGGCGTTTTGTATTCCCCCGGTACGCGAATCGTATATTCAATCCGACCCATCTTGATGCTGCCGGCCGGCAGCGTCAGATTCTCTTCCCGCAGCACATCTTCCACCTGTTTGAGCGACAGCCCATACGCCGATAATTTCGTACGGTCAATCTCCACCTGAATCTGCCTGCGAAGCCCGCCGAACATCTGCACCGCGCCGACGCCGGCAATCCGCTTGAGCGGGTCCACCAGTTCATCATCGACAATATCGGACATCTTCTCCCAGTTCTCATCGGCGGTTACCCCGAAAAACAAAATCGGAAACATCGAGGTATTGAATTTGAATATCATCGACTGGTCCACATCGTCCGGCAGATGCCGATTCGACCACTCCAGCCGGTCGCGAATGTCGTTGGACGCCTCATCCAGATTCGTCCCCCAGTTGAACTTGCAGGTTACCATCGACAAGCCTTCTTTGGATATCGAGGTCAGCTCATCCAGATTATTGACGATGCTCAAATCGTTTTCGATAATCCGGGTTACTTTGGTCTCGACATCCTCGGCGCCGGCGCCGGGCCACGGCGTCAGCACGCTGATGCTGGGCGGTTCAATCTCCGGCATATTGTCCAGCGGCAGCTTGACCAGCGAGACTGCCCCCAGCAGAAAAATCGCCATAAATACCATCACGACCGTAACCGGCCGCTTGACGCTGAATTCGGCAAGTTTCATTTCAGGCCGTCCTTTTCTGCCGCTGCGGATGCCGCAATGACTTCTACCGGCGTATTATCCGTCAGTTTGTGCTGGCCGCCGACAACAATCTGCATCCCCGCCGACAAGCCGCTTTTGATTTCCATCTGGGCGCCACTCCATAGTCCAGCCTCGACATCTTTGCGGCGGGCAACATTGTTTTCCACCACATACGCCAGATAGTTGCCCGACAGCCGCACGAGGCTGTCAGCCGGCACAACAATCACATTCTCGCGCCGGTCCAGCACGATACCCGCCGTTGCGTACATCCCCGGACGAAGCAGATAAGACCCATCCGGATTGCGGTGGTTATCCACCGACAACTCCATCGTGAATGTGCGTGTCTGCGGGCTGATGGCCGGATAAATCTTTTCCACCTTGGCAGGAAAATTCTCGTTGGGATACGCATCGACGGACAGCCGGATATCGGTTTTGTCCGGCACAATCGTGCTTAGATACTGTGCCGGCACATCGACCAGAAATTTGAGTTTTTCCATCGGCAATAGCGACAGCATCGGACTTGCCGGGCTGACCATGTTGCCTTCATCGATATACCGGCGGCTGACCACGCCATCGATTGGGGATTTGACAAACGCATCGTCCAGCGATACTTGTGCCTGCAGCAGCGCGGCACGGGTCTCCAGCAGACGGGCTTGAGCGCTTTGCACCATCGCATCGGCCACTTCAAAGGCAGTTGCCGCAAGGTCTTTTTGCTGTTCGGTTACGGACCCTTCCTTGAACAGGTTTTCCATTCGTACCTTGTTTTTTTGCTTGTCGGCCAATTCTGCTTTGGCTTGTCGAATCGCCGCTTCTGCCGTCCCGATTGACGCATTCAACTGTTCGACCCGTGCCGACAGTTCCCGATGTTCCAGTACCGCCAGTACCTGCCCTTTGGCAACCGGCGTATTTTCCCGCACCGGCGTGCCGTCGTCCAGCGACAGCCGTTCCAGCCGGCCGGCCAGTCGCGGGCTTAATTCGACCTGCACTTTCGGTTTCAGTTCGCCGGTCAGCGTAATGACCTGTTCAATCGTGCCGGTTTGCACTGTCTCAACCAATACTGCAATGGCTAGTTGTTCTGCCGCTGCAGGCGGTTTTTTGCTGCATCCGCAAAACAATACCGAAACGGCAACCGCCGCCAATAGGATTCCAATAACTGGCTTATTTGATTTCATCGTTTAATCTCCCTGTTGAATTGGGGTCGCTTATCGTCGATTCAACCGCTGGCACATCCGCAAAACTGCCCGGCTTGACAATATCAGTCGTTTGCTTTTGTCCCGCCCTGGGACCCAGTACGCCCATCGCACGCTGCAGAATCAGCCGCGACAAGGAGTGGGCATACAGCGATTCATAATACAGACCACTGGCCTGTGTCAGAGCCGACCGCGCATCGGTCAGCTCCACCGTCGTAGTAACGCCTTCCCGAAAACCGACTTCCGCCAGACGCGAACCTTCCTGTGCCCGCTGCAAGTTCAGTTTCTGCGAATCCACCAGCTCGTCGGCGTCCTGCAAGTTCAAAAGTGCCTGCTGGACTTCCAAAAACGCCAACTGCTGGGCGTCGTTCAAGAGATACTGTTTCTGGCGGTATTTGGCCTGTTCCTGCATCACCCGGCCTTCGCGTCCCAG
This sequence comes from uncultured Pirellulales bacterium, assembly GCA_964537635.1. GTDB lineage: Bacteria > Planctomycetota > Phycisphaerae > Sedimentisphaerales > Anaerohalosphaeraceae > Anaeroglomus. The sequence goes on along the minus strand of CAZICJ010000035.1, from coordinate 2,710 downwards.
CCCGGAAAACAGCGGCCATTCAATCGTTACCCCCGCCGTCCAGATATCGCCCCACTCATCCAGCATCGATGTATGCGGATCTGGACGCGCCCAGCCCTGCGAAAATGTACCGTACGCCTGCGGCCAGTATTCGCTCTTGGCAACGGTTACGGCTTCCTTTTGCAGACGCAGTTCATATTCGCCCAGGTACAAATCCGGACGGTTTTCATACGCCATGCGAACCGCATCCGCCAGCGGCATAGACACTTTTTCATAGACCAATTCATCGCTCAAAACCAATTCCCCCATCTCCATCGCGCCCATCGCCTTGAGCAGTTTGGTCTTGGACAGGCTGATGCGGTTTTTTTGCTGAATCATCTCGGCGCGGAAATTGGACACATCGACCTGCGCCCGAAGCACATCGTATTCCGACGCCATCCCCTGCCCGCGCTTAGCCTGCACATCGGCAAGCTGCGCCTCGGCCGACAACACCGCATCCTCATTGACCCGGTACAATTGCTGGGCCAGCAGCGTATCATAATACGCCAGCGCCGTCTCGTAGAGCGTCTTTTGGATTGCCGCCCGAACCTGCTCGTCGCTGTACAGGGCATACAGCCGCGCCGCCCGCATGGCCGCACTGATCGCGCCGCCGCGGTAAATCGGCTGCCGCACCACCAGTGCCGCCGAGTAATTATCCAACTGACCAAAATCGATCCGCCAGCCTTCCACCTCAAAACCCGTCAATTCATCGCGGCGGGTATAATCCCCGACCGCCGAAACGCTGGGCAAAACAGCCGAATAGGACTCGACTACCTTGCCTTTGGCAATCTGCCGGTTTTCTACGGCTGCCAGAAGCTCATTATTGTTCATCAGCGCCAGCTTCAGGGCGTCGGCCATCATCAGCGACCCGCCGACCTGGACGGTCTGTCCCTGCTGCCGCCGCTGCTGTGCCGACCAGTCGTTATACGCCGAAACACGGCTGGTATGCACCTGCGTGTAAAATTCGTTGTCGTCCATACAGCCACCCAGCAGAATCATCGCCGCTGCCAGACAGATCATTGCTTTGCAAACAACTTGACGCATCCTCATCGTGCCGCCTCCTGCCGCGGCGCCGCAAGCCCGCGTATCGCGCAGCAGGCAAACCGAACGATATGCGATATCAGCTCGTCCAGCGTTAAGTTATCTACCAGTTCCATATAATGCTCCATAAATAAAAAAGGGTGCAGTTTCAGTGCGTCAAAGGAATACGCCGCAAGTTCGGCCGTCCGTTCATCCAGTTGTGGCTCAAATTGGCGGATGGCGACAATCATTCGGCGAAACAGACGCTGCCGGAAATCCTCAACCAGGCCCTGACTTGATGTTTTATGCCCCAGCAAATCGCGAACCAGCAGTTTCATCACCTCCCCGCGCGGCTGTTTTTCATAAGATGCTTTGAGCATTGGAGTTATCAGTGCCGCAAGCAGGTCTTCCAGAATGGCGTCCGGACGGGCGCAAATGGCATCGATATTGCCCATCTGCATATCCACAATGGCCTCCATGTGCCGACGGAACATCTGAACATAGAGATTTTCCTTGCCGCCAAAATAGTAATTAACCGCCGCCACATTGCAGCCGGCCGCCGTCGTCAAATCCCGAACCGAGGTGCCGTCAAACCCCTTTTCGCAAAACAGCCTCTCAGCCGCATCCAGCAGCCGATTTTTTACCGTTTCTACGGATTCCATAAATCCCTCAAAATTAAACATTCGTTTCAATCAATAGTATAAAACAAACAATTGTTTATGTCAATACTATTTTTATAAAAAATAATTTATCCGGCATGAATCGACCCATAATCATACATCCTGGGCAAATACGCTGGGCAGTATGTCGATAAACTATACCGACATTTTTATGAACCAATATACCGCCGTGGGCAGCCAGACGCCGACCTATGACAGCAACGGCAATATCACCAGCGGCTACGGCGGCGGCGCCACGCTGGGCTATGACTGCGAAAATCGCTTGACATCGGTCGGCGGCGGGACTATAAGTTATGGGTATGATGCCCTTGGCCGCTTCCTCCAGCCCGACCCCATCGGCTATGCCGACACGATGAACCTCTATGCCTACTGCGGCAATAATCCGATTAACTTCATTGACCCGTGGGGGCTGGCATCAATAATTATTCGTGTTGAAAGGGGAACTCCTTGGGGTGAAACAAGTTCATGGCGTTCTGCTAACGGAGCCTATGGACACGCATGGGTTGAGATACAAGATGATAATGGAACAATAACCAATCGAGGTACCTACCGGACAGGCAAGAGGGATGATACATGGAGAAATAATAATGCATACATAATCAGCACCTATCACATCACCCAAGAAAAGGCTATCGCCGCAGCGAATTATGTGAACAATTATGATGGCAATAACTATGGGGCTTTTTGGGAAAACTGTACCGACTTTGTTTATCATGTTGCAGGTGAGGGAACGAAACGGTGTCAGGAACCAAATACAGAGTAAAATCGCTTGACAACGGTGGCGGGCGGGCGGTAGAATCAGTTTTGATTTCTAAGTTTTGAGTGTTGAGTTTTGTTTCGAATTTCGTGCTTAGTGCTTCGAATTTTCTCCCCGAGGCGGTTTTGCCGCGGTTGCCAAACTGCAAGGGAAAAGTCTTTTAATCGGTTCATCCGTTAGATGCGTTGGCATATTGCAAAAAAGGGACATCGCTTTATGATAGGTGGAAAAAAAA
>CAZICJ010000034.1:25851-26110 GCA_964537635.1 uncultured Pirellulales bacterium | reverse complement strand
TTCATATTCAAACAAAACAATATATGGACAGTAAAGACAGGTCGTTAACAAATAATAAAAAATAAGAGTTAAAAAAATATATAGAAATAGCAGAAAATAGAGAAAAGCCATATATTGATTTTATTGAAGCTGTAAATGAAAATAATGTCGAATATATAAAGCACGCTCTTGCATCTGGAATAGATCCATCTGCAGGAAATAATAAAGCAGTCAAATATGCTGCATTTAATGGACACATCGAAATAGTTAAAATACTTTT
>CAZICJ010000034.1:0-25751 GCA_964537635.1 uncultured Pirellulales bacterium | reverse complement strand
ACAGGACAGAAGAGTAGATCCATCTACAGATTATAATTATGCAATCAGATGGGCTATACAATGTAGACACATCGAAATAGTTAAAATACTTTTACAGGACAGAAGAGTAGATCCATCTACAGATTATAATTATGCAATCAGATGGGCTGCAAAAAAATGGACACACAGAAATAGTTAATCTTCTCAAACAACATCCCAGAGTAATTGCTAAAATGAAAGAAGATAAAAAAAACAAATTAAGCATATGAAAAAATTATTGTAGCTGTACCTGACGTTGCATTTGAATGTGTAACAAGAATCTGGTTTACAGTTGGCGCTGATATATTGAGCGGTAAAAACATATTTCCAACTTCATTAAAAGTATTAATTACAAAATTTCTTGTTCCCTTATTGTGATTAATTGTCCAGGTTGTAGACGGTGTTGTTTGAGTATGTACATACGAATCAACATTGCCGCTTACAACAGTGACTGTAAGAACATTACCAGCAGCGCTGGCAATTATATTGTTTCCTACAAAATTTACTCTATTTATCTGCCCGGAGGTTCCAGCGTTTACGCCTTCATCTTGAAATTGTATGGCTGAATTTTTTGCAGCAAGATCAGAAACAAGATTGGTTATAGCAGATTGTGGAATGCCGGTGAAGTTTGCTTCGTTAACTGAAATATCAATTTCGTTATTACCCGCATCAAGAGCTACGGAAACTTTATTGTCTGCCGCATTTACCCCTCTGAACTCAAGATTCTCTCCTGTTTTTTGTTTAAATACTCCAATGCCGCCAGAGTTTACATTTGATGCCGTATTTGCTTCACCGCTTGCTACAGGCGCACTGACGTTAACTGTAAGAATATCGCCAGTTGCAGAGGCTGTAATAAATGAGCCAGTAAAATTTATACGAGCAATATTTCCAGACGTTCCGGCGTTTACACCTTCATCTTGAAATTGTATGGCTGAATTTTTTGCAGCAAGATCAGAAATAAGATTAGTGACAGCTGATTGTGGAATGCCGGTGAAGTTTGCTTCGTTAATATCTATGCGTATTTCATTTGTCGGTGCGTCAAGAGTTACAGTGGTTTTGTTGCTTGCTGCACTTACGCCACGAAATTGAAGATCATCGCCTATTTGTTGCTTGAATACTCCAATGCCGCCAGAGTTTACATTTTCAACAATGCCAGAATTTGGCACGCCCTCAATATTTATCTCTCCATCAAAGAGAGATTGAATATCCTTACCAACAATATCTATGCCATCTATGCGCATGAAATTAACTTTGTGTTTTAGTTTTTTTTTTAGAAATACGTAAAAATCTTGAGCTTGTTTATATTACAAAATGTTAAATTAAATTGGCAGTTAAAATAACTGCAAATCCGGATGTTGGGAAGCTATTAACTACTTCAACATTATCGCTATCAACAATAGTAATTGTGTTTGGAATATAAAATTCGCCAGAGCTATTAAACGTTTGAATTAATAAACGTTCGGTTCCAAGTCCGTGATTTATACTCCACGTCAGCGCCCCGGAAGGTTGTTCATGATTATATTGATATGCATTTGCTGTTCCGTTAGCAGTTCCAGAAACAAAAATTATGGTTGCTTTACCGGATCTTGCAAATGAATTTTCTACAACAATTTGATTTGTCGTATTTGCTTTGATGTTCAGCGGTAAATATACATTTCCGCTTGCGTCAAATGTTGTAATTACAAAGTTATCGCTTCCACGATTGTGATTAATTGTCCACGTTGTTGCCAGTGTAGATTGAACGTGAACATATGAATCAATATCTCCAGACCCGCCTCCCTGAATTATTGTAGTTCCAGATCCGCCGCCAGATCCGCTTACAGGAATTCCGTTTACATATATGGTGCCAGAAGCTGAGGTGATTTGATTTCCACTTAAGAATAAGGCTTGAGCGCCATATATTTCGCCTGATAGATACAGGTCTCTGAATGGCTTGAATTGAGTTCCAAGATCTGTTGAGCCAGTTTGAGGCTCGATGGTTGCAACAACAGAAAACGTATTGCCGGATGCAACAACAACAGAGCCGTTAAGCACAGAATTTCCGGCAATATAATTGCCAATTCCTGTTACGTTAATCGCTCCTGATACGGCATCTATTATGTTGTTGTCTATCGCAGATTCGTTTATGGTGGAGTCAAAGAACACCCCGTTACTCACATTAAAAAATTGATTGTCAGAAACAACAATACTGCCGCTTGCGTCAGCCACGATTCCACTCTGTCCATTTCTTACATGGTTTCTTGTAAAGAATGCCTGAGAGTTGTTTCGAGAATGAATAATCTGATTTGAAGAAGTTGCATTAAAAGTATTTGCGTGAATAAATACGCGATCTGAAGAATTTATATCAATAACTTTTCCTGCAGATGAAGATTCAAAACGATTACTATCAATGTATATGTTTTCAGAATCTACAATTGTAGATCCGCCAAAGACGTTTGAAAATATATTTTCTGAAAAATCTATATTATTCGAGGCGATCACATACAAAAGATTTTCATTTATATTAACGAAACGTGATTCAACAAATGAGTTGTAAGAACTTCCACTCACACAAATCGCAGAAGAATTTACATTAAACAAGTTCATGTTATAAAAGTTTGAATAATGAACATCATCAAGAATTATCGCATATTGTTCTTGAACATCAGATCTGGTATGCAGTATTTCAACTGCTGAAAATATAGATTGATAGGTTTTTTTCAAACGCAATCCAGATGTTTCTCTGTTTGTGACATCAAGCCCTTGAATGCGCACGTTTTCAATTGCGGCGTTGATTGCTCTTTCTACATCAACAACGCCGCTTTCAGAAGCGCTTCTTATTGTAAGATTTCTGAGTAAGAAGTCTTCTACGAGATACATCAACTTAAATGGCTTGCTTGCGAACGTAGCCTGAGTCCATGGTTCTACAAGTTCAAGTTCAGCAATTCCGCTGATTTCGCCGGATGATATTCTGAGTACACTGTATGGTATATCATCAAGTACGATATATGAATTTTCCCACGAAAGCAACGGTGCGTTTCCAGAAACATTGCCGCCGCTGATTACAACAATTCCGGGATTAGACTGATTTATTGCCGCAGAACCAGAAAGAATAACGCCAGAAACATGATTCACATTAATCGTTCCAGATGGAGAAAGAACGATTTGAACTCCATGTTTTGATTGACCTGTCAACTGCAGAGTTCCCGATTGAACAGTTATTTGCGGTATGTCATATGTTCCGTCAGCCAGAAATATATACATGCTTCCAGAAGTAATTGCTTCGATCAATCCAGATGATGTATTTACAGAAACAAACGCTTCGAGTTCAATAGAATTTGTAATTGGATTAAGGCGCAATCCTGACCCGACAACATCTGCATTTAATTTCGCGGCTGTTATTTCGCCATCGACAATAGATTCGCGGCGTATGTTTTCTAACTGCCCCGGACCCTGAAGTTTTCTATTGTTTTTTCCGCTTAAAGCCATTAAAAATTATCTTACAGGGTTTTTATATTTAAAACTGCATCAGTAAATGTAACCGGGGCTGTTGAGCCGCCTTCGCTATACCTCACAAGCAAATCAAGCTTGTTAATTGATCCAGAGTTTGAATAAGCGCTTACAACGATACTTTCTGAAATAGTTGTGTATGAAGTTTCGCCGCTTACATATGGGATTGTGCTTATACACAAACTTCCATCAACGTCGCTTCCGTTAAGTTGCAATTTCATTTCTGCATTTTGATAAGGAAACAATTCTTGAAGATCAGCCTGTCCTTTTACCTTTGCATTTACAAGCACATCTGCAGACCCTGAAATTCCTGTAAAATAAACATATGCGATTGATGTAAATGAATTTGTCGGTGGCGTGAAAACGCTTCCCGGTTTGGTCTGTCTGTATCCGCCATTCGCCGATGTTGACAGAGTTGAATTTGAAAAAACGCTTCCAGAATTATAAACGCTTCCAACCAGAAACGCATCATTAACAAATTCTCTGCTTGTAATTACGCCGCTGGTTGAGTGATTGTATACGTGAACATCTCCTGAAAAAGACGCATCAGGAGCGAATAACAACCCACTTACAGAATCTTTCTTTATTCCGTTTACATAAGCCACATGACTTATCACATTTGCAAGCGATGTGGTTGCAGAAAACAAATCTCCAGAAACTCTGCTGTAGAGCATGTTGCTTTCGGCTGCAGAATTAAACGGCTGTGTGATTTCTCCAGAAATTCCATGTGTGTTAAACACATACCACTGACTGCTGAGCGGATTGTATACAAATCCAATGTCGCCAGAAACCGAGCTTCTGGCATAAAACGCCTTGTTAGTTGAATTGATAGAGCCAATAGTAAAACTTTCAGAAGGCGTGCCAAACTTCTGATCCTGTTGAATATTTACAAAAAATTCAGCAATCTGTCCTGAACCAACAACGTCAATTAACTGACCCAGAATGATCGGCTGTGTGAGCACGCCGGAATTCAAGAATTGATTCTCAGGAATCACAGCCCCTGATGTTCCCAGATAGAATCTCTGATTTATGTTGGCAGCGTTAAAAAGGGGCGCATTATTGACGTTTCCTGAATTAACCAGCCTTACCTGCCCGTGCGTTATTAAATCGCCGCTGGTAGCCCCCAGAAGGCGTATAAAGCCCACTGGAGAGGCGCTTGCGCCGCCTGCAGAGGCGTCAGCAAGACGATATTGTGCAGACCCTGTGTTCCAGTAGACTACTGACTCGTCTATGACGCCAGATTGCACTGCGACATTAATCTGGATTAATCCAGATGGGACGTTTTGCAGATCTTCCAGAACCTCGTTAAAGTGATCAATAAAGTCTTTTCCAAAACCGCTTGGCTGATCGCCTATTCTTGAGAGATCATCTTCAATCCTGTTAAGATTGGCGGCTACTGAATCGGAAATGGTGGCTCCGCCTGTAATCAGGTTGCCCATAACTGTGTTGCCCTGAGCGGTTCCGGTAAGTTCAATTGCAAAGCCAGAAGATTTTACAAGACGGTTTGAAGAGACTATGTTGTTTGAACTGTTAATTTGAATTAGAGTTCCGCCAGCGGACACTCCATTGATTGAGTTATTGCTTATTACGTTATTGTTTGAATTAGAATTCAAATTAATTGGATTTGTTTGAGCGCGATTAACAACATTCGAAACAAATGTATTTCGTGACGAGTCATCGATATCAAACACAGCAGAAGGACCGGAAAATATGTTTTGTGCAACGATAAAAAATGTTTCAAGCGAAGGAACGCCGGCGCCAGTGCTTATTGATATTGTTGGATCTGCAAGCATTGAAACGCTTGAAATAAAATTATTTTCGGCTATAATTGCATTATAGTTGTTGTTTACAAAATCAAGCTTAAATCTTGTAAAATCACACTTTGTAAAAACTGGAAAATAAGAATATTGCACATTTATTTTGCCATATACGCCAGATGCCGCAGAGTCAAAAGAGCACAAATTAAATACTGGCTTTATTGCATTTTTTATAGTAATTGCATTGTGTACAGATCCAGAAGCGATAAATTCTATATTTTCAAACCTGACTTCTGGAACCATTGAAGCTATAAAATATGTTTTTGAAGCTGACGTGGTTCCAGCAAACGCACGACTGACTGTAATTTGCGTTGTAGATGGATTTGTAACGATTAAGTATGGAACGCCATCTACAAAAATATAACGCCCGGTAAGACTGGCGCTCCAAACGCCGCCAACAAGGTTAATTGTTGTGGAATTATTTGTGACGCTTACATTGTTGTTGTTTACAATTGTGCTTACGAGAGGTTCTACGTTGATTATATGAGTTGAATCCGTAATAATTCTTACTTTCTTTCCTGTGTCGCCCGCATTTTTCTCACCAATCAATCGCAATGATCTTTCTATTTTAATTCCAGGAGACGCAAGCGTGCTTAAATCATATGTGCCGTTTCTTAAGTATATTGTGTCAGCAAGTCCGGCGTCTACGGCGGCTTTTAGTTCAGAGGATGTTTCTACTGTAGTTGAATAAAGAGTTTGACCGGCTGATTCTCCAGCAAACGCAAATTGTTTTGTTGTAGATCCAATCCTCGCTTTCAGCAATCCTTCTACTGTATTATACCACAGTTGAGAATCTTCTGGCGTAGCCGGGTTGTCGGTTCTTACCTGAATACCAACTTCTTGAATTAACTGTTCTCTACGAACCTTATGTACTTGTTTACTCACGGACAATACCTGCTGAAGTCAATTGATTGTAGTCGCTATTAACTTTCAACAAGACTTTTACGCAGATGATTTTATTCATGAAATGTCAGCCAGTTGTCTTTTCAATTTGCGTGCGTGCCATCTTGCCTTTATATATTTTATTCGCATAGCATTGTATCTTTCGTTTATATCAATAACGTGAGAAACCCCCGCATGAGTTTTATCAGATTGCGTTCCGCGCATTATTCTTTTAAGCGGAGCAAGTAGATTTTGCCACAGATCCATCTTGAGTGCGCGTATTCTTTCAACATCCTTTCCGGACAATTTTTCGCTTTTAGACTTTATCAAGCCCATTGTGCGTCCAACTCTATTGTATTCGCTGTCAGCGCCAAGGAATCTGACAAAGTTGAATATCTGACTGATCGTTATGTCCGGATTGTAATCTCCGGGATAATTGAATTCTTCTATGTATTTATAATATCTGGAAATGAATTTATCTACAGCCCGTTCGTTTGCCGGTTGGTATTTTTCTATTGTATTGAAGAATTTCAATACAAAACGATCTTCAATTTTCTGCTGTTTTTGAAGCTTACGATGGAGAATTGTATCTCCATACGCTTCTTTTTTTCTGTGCAGTTTTCTTCTTGGAATCCGAAGTTCATTTAAATGCATAAACATGCATTTATCTTACAGATTTTTTTGCTACATCTTCTCTGAATGGTAAAAGTCGGTGCAGTTCATATACTATTCAGAGAATAATTCGAACCTGCACAGGAAAGGCGGCTAACTAACCATGCGAAAATAATATGCTAACTTTTGTAGAATTGATTTGTTTTTGAAATCGGATGAATTCGCCTAACCGGGCAGACCAACAACGGCTTCCAGGAAACCGTCGTCTTTTTTCAGACATGCAATGCATCTACCACATACAATTGGTTTGTTATTACACGAAGATATTTGCGCTTTTGTCCGTAATTCATTCCTACAAATTTTTCATGGTTCTTGATAAAATCAAGAACTTGATGTTTTGTACGTAACAATCCGCACTTGCGCTTGAACTTTATTTCATAGTAAATGTCTTTAGAAAAGCACTCTACTTCACATGGATCTTGCCAGTAATTATATCCTTTTGTTTGCCACATGTCTATGTCAGTCTGTCTGGATCTGCCAAACTGCTCTTTTTTATCAAGAAGGCTTTGAAGCGCGTGTGTTAATTCGTGTTCAATGTAAGCTTTTTGTCTGAAAACACTTTCCTGAAAAAACGGTTTAAAATATATGATTTCAAGAGTTCTGTTGTCAAAAGTTGCGCTGCAACAAAAGTCAAATTCGCCATTATACTCTTTCAGATATTTATCATCACGAATACGCATAACCATTTTGTTTTTGAGTTTTTCAACTCTTTTGTAAAAATTTGGAATGTCCTTCCTGTAGGGCTTGACAATCGTGTTCAAATATATGTCTGAAAATTCAGAATTTTGAAATGGTTTGAATGATTTTTTTACGTATGAAATTTTTCCAGAACGATTGCGAGTTTGAAGACCTCTTATTTCCGATAAAATGATGTCAGATATACCAGTATTTGCGGGCAAAACAAACGACATAGACCCATCCTACCAGAAGACCGACTTTTTGTCCAGTCTGGATTTTGAACATTTTTAACTTTTCTGTGTCATAGAATCAGAGGAGTTTTTTCGAATTGCAGCCATCCAGAACCATCAGACATAATCAGATGTAATTCTCCCGATGAATTGTAGTAGGTGGCAATGCCGCCGCTGGACTCATTGGCTGGAGGCAAATATTCTGGCGACCCGGAAACAGCATTGTGAACAAATTTGTGCAGATACGTAACGCCATTTTCGGTAATTTTGAAAATGTCATTGGCATTGGCGTCCTGAACCTTGAAAACGTTGTCAGGGTCAAGGGTGAAAATCTCGCCATTGTCTTCGACCCTGACACCCCAGCCTTTGCCGTTTGGGGCTTCAAGAGAAAATATAAGCGGTACGCCAGAAACTACAAGTTGTGTTGTAATTTCACCAGAACCAAGAACAGCCTCTATGCCAAGCTGGTAAAGTCCGCCAGATGGCGACTCCACTATAATATTTTGTGGAGAACCCGCCATGGCTTCTGTATTCAACTGCCCATCATTATCAACGGTTACAAACCATGTTCCGGAAACCTGGTCTTCGATTATGACTCCTGAAAACACGCTTCCGCCATCAAAGCCAAGGCGTATGCACGCATCACCGGCGTCATCGACAAATATTTTTTCATTCAATTCAACATTTACATATCCACTTGCTGCGTTGTTTGTAATTGTGAAGCGATTGCCTTTGAAATTTACTCCGCGTGTTGCATAAGAAAGAGCGTCTCTTACAAGTATGTTTATTTTTTGCGGTTCAAGCAGAAGACCTGTAAGGTTTGTGACGTCTATTTCTTGAGATCCGCCAAACTCATGCATATGTCCGTGATTTGCTAAAACTACGCCAGAGCCTATTGCATCGCCTGATAGAATCCCAATGTTTATCTGAACTTCATTATTTCCAAGATCTGTCACTCCGAATTCGGGGGCAAAATTCAATTTTGTAGTGGATACAAGTACAGTCTGCCCTGATCTGCTTACTTCAAGAGGCGTGACATTTGATGGCGCTGAACTTGGACGACGCATCAACACCTGATCGTTGTTATATGTTGCGTTAAGCGTAAAACTTGTAGCCCGATCTCCGGGAATTCCAATTTCGTCATAACCCTTTCCGCTGTAAAGCCTTTGTCCGTTTCTGAATACTTCGAGTTCGTTTGCGCCTACAACATAGTAATCGCCTGATGGAATAAGAACGGTTACGTCGTCAGGCTCTCCGGATATGCCGACAATTGTAGTTTGATGCTCCCATCCGGTTTGAGAATCAATCAGCTTGAAATTGTGCGTTCTGACAGAATAATCAATGCTCGCACTCATTCCAACGTTAGTTACGGCTGCAAGTATAATGTCGTTATTGAGGTCGATTGATTCTGCGCCGTTAATCAATAGCGGAGTTAATCCAAGGGTTGAATATGCAGAATGTGCAACGGCTTGAATATCGAGAAAGCCATCTGGATTAAAAGCTTTCAATCTTACACGATTTCCGCCAAACACGGAAGATGTCACTTCGGGGAACGTTGCTGTATTTATCTCTGCGACAATGTCAGCGGCTGTTTTTTGATCGCTTTCAAGAGAGAAGTCGCCGTCTACAAATCCAAGCGTTGCATTAGCATTACCTGAACCCATGTTTACTTTTTTGTCTATAATTGGCGTAAGATCTCTTGGAGATGTAATTCTCAGTCTGTTTTCGCCGCTGATTACAAACGCGATCGGATCTACAAGAAGGGCGTTAGCAAGAAACGCCTGTGTGTTTATTCTTGTCGCAACTCCAGAAAGCGTCAATATTTCTGATGGCAACGCTGTCAGATCAAGATTGTAATCAAACGTGTCCACGGTGAATACAAACGTGTCATTGATTCCATCCTGCAACTCAACAGAACCAGATGCGAGAGACCCGCCGGTTACAGAGGCTACGTTTGTAGATAGCGTTATGTTGTATTCTGGTAATGACTGATCTGTAGAAAATAGAATTACATTGTTTACATTTGGCGTCAGATTATACGGACCGGCAATCGTTCCGGTTTGCTCCGGGTTTACAGGAGCGGCCAGTTTCCATGCTATTTTATATGAATCCTGTGTGGCTGCATTATAAATGATTGATGGATTTCTGAAAGCAGGTCTATTAGATCCGAAATCTTCAACTCTGTTATATCTGACAGTTAAGTAGTTAATTACGCCGGACGTAATATCAAACAATGGAAAAGCCATTGTTGTCGGCACATTTACCTCAACAAAATTTTTATCGAAGGCGGTTCCTGTGCCAATATCAACCTTCAGGGGATCGCCGCCATTTACTGTGATTCCAAGACCGTTTACTATGTATGGCGGGTCGCCTGCAGCAACCCATATGTCCCGTGGTTTGAATTCAAGATATTCATTATCAAACACATAATCCTGGAAATTGTATTTGACTGTTGAGTCGTATGGAAATCCAGGTATGAATCTATTGTATCGTTTACGATCTGCCATTGAATGTGTCTTTATCTTTCTGGTGTATGAAAAAAGCTATTTTTCCGTCGAAATTATCTTGACAGCAGTGCAGCGGCATGCTATAAACAATTATGAAAAGCCTCACGGCATACGAAGCAGTCAAAATTCTCGAAATTCTCGGACATTCGGGAGAAGTAATTTACTACAAAAATGAAAAGATTCCATTGAGAAAATTAATGCAATTGCTTGACGCCTCAAAACAGGCAAGGCATGTTGTCGTGTTCAAGGCGAATGGAAAAAAAATTTCATTACAAAAACACGTATCAAATGCACTGAAAACGCAATAGCTTATTCCATGAATCCCGGAGTGTTGTGATCGAAATCATACAGCGGGTCTCCAGAAACGCTGACAGCCCCGAAGTCATTTCCAAACGCAAAACCATAAGCCTGAGAATCAAATTTAAATGAATCGTCAATTACAACTCGTTTGTTCATTGCAAATGTAGTTTGATTGTTGTAATAAACGAAGTTGTTGTATCGCAGTTCAAATTTTTGTTCCGGGATAACATAATCAGTTTGTATGACAACTCTGAATTCATCAGGTATTGGCGATATTCCGCCATATTTAAATGCATTTCTTTGAATCACACGAACCGGAAATTGCATGTTCATAAACTCAACTGACTTTGCAACGCTGTTTCCATATCGCAATGTGTTGTTGTAATAAGGAACAAAAGAGTCTTCTGTGCTGAAAAATACAAATATTTGAAAGTCATCAATTATATCGCCTTCCAGTTTATCCTCAAACAATCCATCAAATCCAACTCCTGGCGGACTATCATAATCGCCAAGAATAATTATCGGACACGCTTCATCAACAATAACAACGTTTTCGACGAATCCAGGTACGTTGATTAATATGGGTTTGTATCTGATGTGAACCGGTTTTAGAAATTTTAAATATTCTAAAATTATTCGAATAAACTCTCCATCAGACAAAGGCTCCGGAAAAGCCGGATTGTTGAATTCCAGATCAAGCGTTATCTGCAACCAGTTTGATTTGTTTAATACATTTGTTGGTTTTGTTTGATCGGGCGCGCCAACTGGTTTTGTTTCAACAAGCTTGCCGTTTCTATCATACCAGCATTCTGAAATTTGTGGAATATATCCAATTGCTCTAAAGAAAGTATCGTATGAAAGGCGTCTTCCTTTGATTTTATATATTCTTACTATGTTTTTTACAAGTTCTCTGAATGTAAGAAAATTAAATTTATAGTCTGTCTGTCTCCAACCAACAAGACTCGAAAGGTGCTGTATAAGATCTTCTGGAATGTCATCAATGCTGATAAGATCCTGCATCTTATCAGAAGATTCCATAATTTGATCTATAACTTGAAGTTGTGCATCAAGCCATATTTCAAGAGCTTCATTACTTGTTATACAATCAAAATCATATTGATTGAAAAGAGAAGCTTTATTATCAACAAGAAAGCCCATCAACTTCCTTCATTTCTGATCATATTTAATTGGATTTTATATTTCGCAGCAAGATCCGGAAACACATCATTTGGAAATGCGGGAGCATCCAGAATGATTTCATCAACCAGAAAATATATTTGATTTCGATCTGCAAAAAGAGATTCTTCAAAGTCGTCAAATTCGACGTAATCAACGCCATCTACATCAACTATCAATTTAGCAACCTGCGGAGGTCTTACAGATTTACCCATTGATGACGATTGATACGAATAGTTGTCAAACAGAGTTTCAAGAACTTGATCTCTGACAAGATCTAAATTAAAATTTCTATTGACATATACACGAGCAGAAAATCTGAATGGCGTTGCAATGATAGGTCTGAATCTGTTTTCAATGCCTATTATTTTTTTATCATCTATTATTTCTTTAAGTGCGAGGGCTTCGTTTGTGTGAGCGGATCCCTGATCAAATTGATTTTTAAAAAATCCAAGGAGGGAGTACGTTTGAACAAGGATGCTGTCGTCTATGGCAGAGTCAGAATTACCCAGAAGCTGTATAAAAGAACCATCTCCCAGAACGTTTGATTGTAAAACAATTTTTCCGTCCTTATTAAGGAGTGCAAGTGGATAATCAAATTTTTCATTAATCTCATTTATTATATCAACAACTGGTTTTGAAAAATTTTCCGTAAATTTTATGTCGACATATCCGCTTACAATATCGTCATTGTCAACAATAATACGCATACGATCGCTTACATTTAACACTATTGGATATACTGTGTCGTTCACTGTAGACGTGAGAGAAGCGCTCGTTTCCATTCCGCTCAGATTATAAAAATTGTTAAGTGCAGTCAAAAATCTTGCTTCGTATTCGCTTTCTGTTTCCCCGGGAACTGTTTCAGGAAGTCTGTTATCAGGAACCGGCGATGTTGTAGGTAAAAAATCTGTATTATTTCTATTCGGTGCAACAAATATATGCGCATGAAAAACCGGAATACTTGGCGCTGGTTCGTCGTTAGGGGTTACAGTTTCTACATTTTTTACAAGGGTGTTTTGTGAAAGAATGATGTTATAATCTTCGTTGGTTACAGCCTTGTCTGCAGTTCTAACAGATAGCGGAGCAATTGACCTGACTTCATCAATCGTAAGAATGTCTGTTCCGCCAGCGCCAGGAGTTTGATTGAAGAAGGCAATTTCAACAGTGGTATTTAAATTTGGCACAAAAAATTCAAGCGTTTCATCAATAGATCCGGGAGAATAGTTAGTTACGCTTCCGCCATCATCAATTAAATACCTGTAATAAATTCTGAGCGTTTTATATGTTGAAGAATTTCCTTCAACAATGCCGTCAAACTTACCGCCAAGAAATTCGTTGCCAAAAGCTATTGTGGCCCTTCCGTCAAAATCATGTCTTACAATGTATGTTGGAAGATCAAGAAGGGGAGATATAAATGTTGGAACCTCTTCAAGAAGTTCAAAGTTGTTTGGACCCTGTTGTAAAAATATCTGAATGGAATCCTGAATAATATTTGTCTGTGTTAATTTAAATGTAAAATTTTCAGGTTTGTTAACCTGGATTTCAGTCACGTCTGTAATTCCAGCAAATGCATTGAGTTGATAAGTTCTTATATTCGGGGCGAGAAGAACATCGCCAGTGTAATTTGTTTTACTTGCAAGAATCTCTACGATTGATTCGTTTCCATCAAGGTTTCTTGCCGTAAGTTTTGTTCGCGCCGGGATTAATATTTGAGATGGTGCGCGATTGCCAGGTTGATTAATTACGCTTGCAAATACCTGTGTTGTACTTCCCCTGACAGACTCAAGACGATAGTCAATAATAGGCAGGAAATTAAGAATGGTTTGTTGTTGTTCTGCATTTACCCATGATAGTTCGTTTGCGAGAAAATCAAGACGCAAATTATTCAGATGTGCAATTTGCGCAAATAATTCAACAAGCAATACGCCTGCGTCGCCTTCGAAAAAGCTTGAAAATTTTTCTTTGTATCTGGCGTCAGAAGCCATGATGCTTCTGACCTGTTCGATTATTCCAAAATAATCAAGGCGGGTTAGATCTATCCTGCCAAGCGGAGTAACTACTTGTGGTAAAGGCATGGTTTTATCTTCGTGTCATTGTAATAAATTTGATAAAAATTGATCTCAGACAAACTCTGCAACAACCGGCACCGCATCTACAGAGTTGGTTACAATTTCTCTAAAACGCACGATAAAATTAACTCTCGTATTATCAAGTTCTATTAACTCTATTCCAATGAACTCAGCTCGCGGTTCCCACCTCGCGATTCCTTCTGATATTTCATACGCTATGATTCGTTCAAGATTTTCCCAGTTGTTTGTGAAGGAAAGGTCAGAAATTGATGTTCCAAACTCCAGATTGCCCATGCGGGTTCCCTTTGGAGTAAAAATCATGCGTATGATTGCCTGCTTGATCAGATCAAGTTGATCGCCGATTTTTAAAAAGGTTGAACCATCCTTATCAATAACAGGACCGCGCAGTTTGTTAAAGCGATTTATTGGCGATCTTATTTCTCCGCGTGGCATGTGTTTAACTTTTTTAGTTCTTGAAAAAGGGAGTTTTTAATTTGAAAGTTAAGATCGTGCTTTTCGCCTACTGGATAGGATACTGCATAAGCGTTCCGCTGCTTGCTTTTCTGGCATACAGACTGGACGCTGTAGCAGGAGGATTCAAAGGCGTTATTGTTGGAATACTCGCCTCTTTATTTGTTTCTCTGATTTATCCGCTTCTGTGTCTGGCTCTTATGATATATCATCCAATACGTCTGGCAAAAATAGTGACAAAAAGACTATATAAGAAGACTTCTGTCCGTAATGTCAGAAGGGGATGAAGTTGCATTTTGCAATTGATCATAAGTTCCAACTGATTCAGCCCCTCTTGCAAGACGCTGAGCCTCAGCTGCATCAACCTGTGGAGCGAATGGAAGAATCGGCGGAGCTTCTGTAAAAAATCTTTGAAATACGGTGTTAAAGAAGAACGATGGCATTACGAATACAACTGAAAGTATATACATCGGATCTTCAGATGTTTGTACGTTAAATGGTTGTGGAAAATTTACAGCTCTTCTTATTTCCTGTTCGAGTTGTTGTGCGCTTCTGACATTTGGTATAACTAACTGGGTGATATTAAATCTTAAAGAGATTATAAAATCAGCAAGTTCGATCACAAGTCCGATGCCGGCTACGACTTTTTTCAATATATTTATTCTTTCGGTGATGAAATCAAGAAGATCTTCGAGTAAATCGGCAAGACCTATTTTAGGCATAAACAGGTTCTTTGCTTTTGCAATAAGCCTTCTGGACACGTCAAGCAAATCAGCAATGATAAATATGTCAGTAAGACGAATTGAAAGCCATCTATCAAATCTTGTAAGTTGATTTTGACTTATATAATTATTTATACAATCTGGATCTGCGTTGTCAGCGAGAGAAACTGACTGTAAAATTCTATCAAGAGGATCGCTGTCTGGCGCTTCAAGAAAATCTTCTACGTTTTCAAGCAAATCAGTAATGACAAGATCGCCAAATTGCTTTCCTATTTCTTCTCTGAATTTATTCAAGCGTTGCTGATATTTTGAAGGATCTACTATTAGATAGTAGAGATTTTTTATATCTTCAATAACCGTTTGAGCGTCTGTAGAAACGGCTGCGAAAATAACCACCGTCATCTCTCCAAAAGAAATGGCTCTGTCAATATTACTCTGCATTCTTGGACCGAGGTTTTCTCCAAGAAGAGCGTTAAACGGCTGTGCGTTTGAAACGTCGTCAATAAAAACAGGGCGTCTTATATCTCTTTCGTCTCTGAAGGTTATCATTAATTCAGATATCCAGTTGTCTTTCGTAACCGGCTCAATCCATTGTCTGCGTATATCTATTTCACCGGCGTGATTTCTTTCTCTTGGATTCTGTCGTGAAGCTTGTGTAAGAGCGCTGATTATCGCTTTTCTGACTTCTTGGTAGTTATCAAGTCGCTGTCTGAATGGCAATGCAAATTTTCTTGCAGGCGCCCCGTTTGGAAGCGTAATTTCAGCATTGTAGTTAACCGAATATGGAATCAAATCAATGACATCAGCATCGACCTGAATCTGCAATTCTGTATCTGTTTGATTTAAATATACATCAATTAGAGACTCTATTTCGCCGCTCAAACCGCGCCTCACAGCCTCTTGTTGAAAAAGACTTACAATATGTTCTCTTGGAAGGTCTCTGTCATTTACTTCGAATGAATTTCTGTTTTCATTTACTACTGCAATAAATTCAGAAGTTTCTCCTGGTGTTATGACTTCTCCTTGTTCTTCTCCAAGTAAAACCTGATATACATCATAAAGAGCGGTGCCGCTGGCAGTAGATTGAAGCGTAAGTATATTATCAATGATGCTTGTACACGAAACAATAGCTCTGTTTACGTTTGTAAGCAAATTCATTGAATTTCTGAATACAGCATCTTGAGAAGAACTGAAGTTTTCTACTATTGTATTTCGCAAATTATTTAATTGCTCTCTCTGGCTCTTGAGATCGGCGACTTCAAGTTTTAAGTCTTCCAGAAAAGAGGCGTATGGAGAGCCAGGAGCTTCAGCCTCAACAACTCTTCTTTCTGTATCGCTGATTTGTTGATCAAGCAGCGATATATTACGATATATACGCGATCTTAAATCTGTGTCGCTGAAAAAGTCGCCAATATTTGTGTCTCTTTCAAGCGCGCTGCCTTTGAGAATGTTTATTCTATTGATGAGTTTGCTTAATCTATTATTAATCGATCCAACTTCTTCATCCGCTGTAATTTCTATTTGATTTGTTTGATCTAAAGTATAGTTAAAACCGCCAATTTCTTCTACAAGCAGATTTAAATCATTTATTAAATCTCTTTTTAGAGTCGGATCGCTGCTGGAATTAGCCTGTGGTATTTGCGCTATTTTCGCATTGAGTTGTTGTCTCAAAGCGTCGCGCCTTGCTGTCACCTGCGCAAGTTCAATGTTTGTTTCTTCTATCTGGTCTTGAATGAGTTTCTTTTGCGCATCATTCAATTCTACTCCGCCTCTATTTTCAGCGCATCTTCTTATGTCTTCTGCAGTTTGTAAATCATATAAAATTCGGTTTCTGATATTGTTTAAGTTGTCTACTGCGTTTTCATTGATTTCATTTGTTCGTTGAATGATCTGTAGAATTATTAATGGAATTCCTTGACCATTTGCAGTTGTGTCAAAAAATGTAACCGGTTGGTCAATTTGAGCCTGCGAAAGTCTGTCAAATATGGCTGCAAAGTATCCATGAAAAGCAATTCTATTATTCAGAAGCGACTCAGTATTGTTTTCATCGACATCCGGCGAAGGCTCTGTAAAGCCATCCTGAAATATTTCAAATGGATTGTATGCCGTTGCTGATATTCCAAGCTCGCTTAAAACATCTGAAAAAATATCGCTATCAACTTCCAGAATCTCAATAAGATTTTCCAGATATTCATTGATTACGTTGTATGGAGTAAAATTATAATCTCCAATTATCAACTCGTTATAAAGGCGCTCTATACTTGCTGTTCTTTTTCCACTCTGATCTGACGTTTCAGCTTCCGCTCTTTTAATAAATGTTTGATTTATGATAAACGGATAAAACAATTGTTTGATTGAAATAATGGCATTTATTAAAGAAAAAAAGTCATTCTGCACAGTAGATCTTATTGGAGCGATTATTGTATTTATGACCTGAGACGGCGCTGATTGTGCATTAACCTGAATTGCTTCAAGAGCGGTTTGTAATTGTATAAATTTGCTTCTGCCAATTGTTAAAAATTCAGTATAAAGACTTCTGTAATTCGAGCGCAATCCTCCAACAAGCGAAACCTGTGCGTCATTATTCTCAAGTTGCTGAGATATGCTCTCAAGCAAAGCTAAAGACGTTGCAACATCTTCTCTGTTTAATCTAACAGCGGAAGTTTCAGAAGAACTGGTGCTGGCGCTTGTATTAAATGCTGGAACCGGCGGCACAGTTCTTCTTGCGGGAAAGCTTCGTGGATTTTGCGTTCCTCTGAATTGTTGATTGTTTCTTCCCTGTGATTCTATTTCAAGATTGATGAAGTCGATGACATCTCTCATCAATTTCGATTCTCTGTTTCTGAAATTAACAACTTTATCACGAAGTTCGGTCGCAAGAAATAAATCGTATCTGAATCCCGGAAAGGTGTCAATTATGTTGTTTTGAGTTACAGAATTATCGCTGCCAACTTTATTGTTTGCCAGTGATCTTATTGCAACTTTTAAATCTGCGGGAACTTCAGACACCGGTGCATTCAGAGCGGCTGTTATTTTCTGACGATAACGTGTGTTTAAATTTCTATTATATGCTGGAATTTTACTGAAATCCAGAGTGCTGTTTACAGAAGTGCAGCCCGGTTTTCTTATGAATCTTTCTATTACTTCATATATTTCTTTTTTCTTATCAGTTGTATCGATTGCCTCATCAAAGCGTTTTTCTACTTTGTCTATCTCATCAATAAACTGATTTATTCTTATCTGAGCGCGCTGTATTTCGAGTAATTTGTTTTGCGGAGTATTTACATTAAGCTCGTCTGAAAAAAGATTTGATGAGGTAAAATCAATGTCGTTTGTCGGCAGACCGCCTGTGTATCTCAATATGTTTCTCGCTCCGTCGCCCTCTGTAAAAAGGTCGTTTATATATGAATTAAAAGCGCCAATATCAACAAGTTCGCTCATGCGTTTCTTTATGATGATGCCAACAACATTTTCCGCAATCCTTCTGGAATTAGCCGGAAGATCTGGCAGATTTGTAGTTCCGAGATAATGCTGTCCTACAGGAGACTGATCTCTTAAAGCCCTTATCCCTGTATCCAGTTGGCTGTATTTTGCGACAATGGCGTCAAACAATCTGATCACATCGTCGTTATATTGATCTATATATTGTCCTGCCTGCTCAAGAAGTTGCGACCTGTCTGCGAGAGATTGAATTTCAGCGGGGGTGAGGTTAAATCTTGCCTGCTCGTCATCAACAACGTTTCCGCTGTCATCTATTCTTTTCCCCGCAGCTTCAAGTCTTTGAGGATCGTTGCCGCCTGAATAGGTTCTTGATCTTGCCTGCAGAATCCAGTTGTTAAATTGTCTTATATAGGTTTTATCAATAGTAGCGCCAGCCCCAAAAGATATAAGAGTGGCATCTGTTGATCTGTCATTTATATAAGGACTTATATTGTCGAGCACATATATGCCCTGATTCTCAAGAGCCTGAATGAATTTTTCTATTTCTCCAAGAATCTGATCAATGATCGCCGAAAATGGGTCTTCGACAGCGCGTAATATCGAAATTACAGGGCGCAAAATTGTTTCTGTTATGTTTTGTATTTGATCAAGAGTGTTTATTACAGACTCAAGCGTTGTTGCCACGCTGTTTAATGAAGATCTGATGTCATCGCTGAAAACTCCATCAAGAGGAGCGATTGTAGAAGTCCTCCATGCCAACGGCGCGGGAGTTTGATTCAGCGTCGCCTGGCGTGCAGGATTGACAAGATTTGTCAGCGAACTTTTTGCCATTCTTTCAACTTCTCATCAAGTTTATTGATTCTGTTTTCTCTTTCAATCTGTTTGTTTTTTTTAAGTTCTTTGCGATCAAGCTTGCGCATCTCTCTGATCTTATCCTGCAATTCAAAGGCTTTTTTTATTCTTTCTGCGTTTGATGTTTGTGAATTAATATAAGCCTGCAACGCGCCTCTTACGGTAATCATTGCGTCTCTGAATTCTACAAGATCCTTCATAAGTGTTAACTTAATCAGGGCTCACGCAAACGGTATTATATACTGCGGACCGAGCAATGTCAATACGCGAACTCCCTGAACCGGAACAGTTATACGCATATTGATCAATGGCGAAATCAAATTCAAAAGATTTGTAGTCTGGTTCATTATTCCAGGAGTTGTAAGATTGTAAGTTGCGCCAATAAAATCATTGCGTATTGCTCCTGCAGTGAGATCCATGTTTACTCCTGCAGTTACGCTTGTGTTCACAACAGACTCGATAGAAATATCTACAGTCGCCTTCATTTCTATATTCAAAAGAGCGTTTACAGTAAAACTTAAAGATGTGTCAAAAGCCACATTACCAACGCTTGTTGTAGAAAGACCGGTAGGTCCATATTGATTTTCTCTACCCAGCAGCGCCCTTTCACTTATAGATCCTGTAAGGTCATATGTTGTATTACATGTAAGATTATCAATTTCTATATTTCCGAGAAGTTCAAGCGTAATCTGCGCGGTGTGAGTTGTAATTCCTGTGTCTGCTGTGGCAACAGCGCCTGCAGCAATCGTCACATCGCCGGCAAGAGTTGCAATATCTATATTTCCAAGAACACTTCCAAAAAATTGATCGGTGGAAGATGTAACCGAAAACGTATCGGTCATAAACGCCGTATCATTGCGTGCGGTAAAATTTATCTCCTCTGACGCAACCACATTAAACTGAGAAGATCTGTTTATTATGTTGTTTTTTGAATTCAATTCCCAGTTGCCGGAGACTTCGTCTTTGCGATTTTCAGAAAATGTCGTCAGGTCATTAAAATATTCTCTGACATTCAAGTTTTGAAGAATAGCCTGTCCTGAACCGTAAAAATGCACAGCTCCGGGCATTCGCATTCTTGCATATACAGGACTGCTTCTTAATTCAAAGCCTTTTCCTTTGAGAGACAATTCATTCTGACTTATATCAAGACCTCTCCCTTCTCTGTTTACAAAACGGAGGTTGGAATCATTGCCCAGTTGCATAAGAGCGCCGCCGGCTGATCTTGCCATCATTTCGCCCTGTTTTAAATCTCCGATAATTCCAGCTCTTTGAGAGTTCTGGTATCCAATAATGCGCGGGGCGCGAACGTTGCCCTGCTCATACATTATTTTGCATCGCGCCCCATCAACCGGTCTTGACCTTATACCATCGAGAGAATCAGTCCCGCCAGCCATATCCACAATTTTTGCAATTGTCGGTTCCTGTGCAACTCCATCAACCGTTACGCGAACATCTCCATTATCAAGAGACTCAATAACGGTTCCTGTATAGATGCCATAATATTTTTGGCGTCCTTCTGTGGCTGATATATTCATATTATGCTGGAATCAATCTTCCATCTACAGTTGATCTATCTGGTATATAAATTTCTCGTCCAACTACAAAATCTTGAAATGGATCTACGCCTCTTCTCGGCTCTGGATCAAGATCCTGTTCATCCGGAAGAATGATTATTTTTTTGTTGACCTCTTCTGTCGTCATGCTTGTTTGTGGTTTGTTATAAAGCAGAATAATCCAGATGTAGTCTATATAGTTTATTCCATAAAATTTAAAGGCTATTTTATCGACGCGATATTCGTATTCTTTCGTAATTTCCCAGCGACGATCGAGCGCTGAAACAGGCAGGTTTTTGGGTAACTCTGGAATTCCAAGAATGGTTTGGTTTGAAAAAGAAGGTGAAATAATTTGGCGATAATAATTTGCAAAATTTGATTCTGGATTATATCTGATTATATTGTTGGAAATGCGTTCAGCCATTGCGTTATTATCTTCAAGATTATAGAATACTGACGCATTATTTTACACGGAGGTCATTATGTCTGAATCAGATGAAAAAAATTTTTTATCAAGAGAAAATTCCGGATTTTTGTGGTTGCCAAAAACAGTGGGCGAAGAATTAAGATGGTTAGAATATGCCGAGTGGCTGGAAGTTTACTGTCTTCATCGCACCATTACAGGCGCTGTGAAAAAGGGATGGAAAGCGTATCGGTGGACAAATTGAGGTATATATGACAGAAAAAGAGACAATCATTGAAAATCTCAAAGAATGTTTTGAGATGTGTGATCTTGACGTAAATGCAATTGAAGAAGGCAGACTTGATCTGACGCTCGATGAAGTTGGCGGAGATGCAAACGATGTAAAAACAGATCTGGCAATGGAAATCGAACTAACCTTCGATGTTGACCTGTCTGATAGCGACTGGGCAATGGTAGAAGACGGAAACACAAAAATTTCAGATCTGATTGAAATGCTTGAGCGAGTAACTGCCGAATAGGATGAGACAGACCCGCTGTTTTTATAGCAGCGGGTCTATCAATCATATGAAATTATTTAATTCAAATAAAAAAAACGACGACGTGATTGAAATTGGAAAATTCTGGTTGCTTGAAAGCAACGTCAGGTTGATCACGATTTGTTTTACTGCACTGGCAACATTAGTAATGGTAAACGTATGCAATATTAAACAGGATGAGCAAAAAACAATTCGCTGGAATACATGTATATTAGAACACAAACCAGAAGAATGTAAAAGCGCTATGGAATAAATTCAAAGATAAAAGAATGGAAATGATAGTTTTATCCGCTCTGGTCGCCGCACTTATTTTTGTTATCGGGATTTTATCTGTCAGATATTAAAAATTACCAAAGCGTTATCATTTTAAACAAATCTGAAAACATTTTCTGTGCAGGTGATTCTGAAAAAATAGCAATTACAGGAATCAAAACGCAAAAACGCAAACCACAACAAAGGCAACAGGATGCAAAATTCTGCATTTTACATATCAGTCTTTCATACTAACAGCGCCAATTCTGTAAAGCATTCTTCCAACAGGATTCAGATCTTTCATGTTCATAATGCAGTGTAAATCAGACTCTCGATATTGTCAATTAAAAAAATCGATGAGAGTAAGTTCTCAATCCTCTGGTTACTATATCGTCTGCAGATACAACCTGTGCAAGGCGATAGCTTGTTGAAAGCGAAATAGATATTTGAAATCCCATAGCAAACCATGTTGATGGGTCATATCCATATTCGTCGCCAAATTGAATGCTTTCAATTATTACGGGTATGTTTATATATCTGCTGAATACATTCAGAAGATACTTGTTTGGAGCGCCATAACTGAATACGCCATTCTGTTGGTTTTTACCATATATCGGATATTGC
The DNA here is from genome assembly GCA_964537635.1 of uncultured Pirellulales bacterium. Classification (GTDB taxonomy): domain Bacteria; phylum Planctomycetota; class Phycisphaerae; order Sedimentisphaerales; family Anaerohalosphaeraceae; genus Anaeroglomus. The sequence goes on along the minus strand of CAZICJ010000034.1, from coordinate 3,035 downwards.
GTTGACATCAATCTGTCTTTCATTTCCATAATATAACCTTCATCAGTATTTTGACCTGATTCATAAGCCATATATGCGAGATCAAATGAAATTTGCAATGGTCCGCCTCCTGTATAAGCTTTGTGAGGTTCGAATCTGCCCATAGGAGTCACGTCTGCATACTGCGCTGATTTAGACTCTTTAAATCCCCAGACGTACTGAAATGGAATGTTATATCTGGTGTCAGCGAGAATAGAACCTTCGTTGTCAAGAGCGATAAGTCCGCACACACTCGGGTCAAATATTGCAAATGGATCTCTGGCTTCAAGCCCTGCCTGCTGTCCATCAGGTTTGCCTTCCACTATGTTTCTGAAGCGATTTGCGGCTGCAGAAAGTTTCGAAGTTTCATCTGTGATTCTGTTAAGCGGTGAAACAGGAGGATTTGCTTGAATTTCAAGTTGTGTAAATGTAAGCGGATTTATATTCGGGTCTATAGTTTTAAAAGCCTTGTATTTTGCTACGACAGTGCCAATCTGAAGTGCGTTGTTTTTTCCATTGATGTCCGAGTTGTCTTTCAAGACCTGTCTGATTAAATCAATCTCGGCAAGTTCTAATTCTTGTGAGACTCTATCCAGTTGCGCCTGTTGCGCAGTGATTGCATTCTGAAGTTGTTCGATACGAGCCTGATTACCTGCTGTCTGTGCCTGATTCAATTCGCTTTGTAACCTTGCGAGGTCATTCTGAGCGAGAGTCTGAAACTGTCTGGCAGACTCCCATCTGTTTGCCTTGATGTTTGTTGATATTTTCAAACTCAATTCTTTAGCGACACGGGTATCCGCTCCGGTTTTACGCTTTTTAGACATCTCCAGATTGTAGGTATCGCGAAATACGAAAGGCATGATTATAATACCTTTGATTTTGCCGCAAAATCAACGATTTTACAATGTCAATGCTTATTTCAGCGGGTATATATTTTTGTGAATTTCATTAAAAAAATTGTTGACACGTTTGAGTTTTCTGCTATAATGAATGTATTACGGAGGAACAAATATGGGTGTCATGAAAGGGGTTGTTTACAGCGGTAGATATGTAATAAGAGTGTATGACGACTGTGAAAAGATCTATGATCATTGCGGAAACCCCATTGATACGAGCGAGATTGACAACAACTCTCTTATTAATATTTACAAGGTTTTATTTGATTTTGAACAAGACGAAGAGTTAAAAAACGAGAATTAAGGAGGGGACAGATGAAAAAAGTGTATGAAGATGACCGGTATCTGGTTGTAATTCTGGAATCATATCCTGAATCCGTTGAATATTGTAAAAAAACAACGTGGTGTACGGCGTTTCCAAAAGACAGCAGTTACTGGTTTCATTATACTTCGCGTGGCGGCGAGCTTTTTGTAATTACTCGCAAAAGCGATGGTTACATGTGGCAATGTCATCCGCAATCAGGCGAGTTCAGAAATGAGTTTAATCTTACGTTTAACATCGATGAGGATTTTCCCATTGAAGAGGCGAAAGGTTTGCGCGAATGGATGGACAAAACCTGGAACATGGATGTTGTGTGGAGATATAACAAATTTCACTACAAACCTGATGAAACTCAGTTTCTGAAACTGATTGCTGAAGAGTTTAATTACAGTGAAGATGTTGTCGATGATATTCTTGACCTTCATGAAGAATTCATGATTGCAAAAAAAACATTTGAGGGTTACTTGAAGTATTTTGGAATATCAAAAGACATCGTTGAAAAAATGGCTGATAGATATCAGGATCTGTGCGGAAAAAAAAATATTAAAAAATATGACCGCCGCACGTATGAAAACAGCGTGAGATTTTATGAGCCGGTAGAGGGGATCATGGATGATCCCGCCGCCAGCGGAGAAGATATTGATGGTCTTGCAACAAGACTTCGGTAAATAATCAGACCCGGCGTGCAAAGCGCCGGGTTTTTTATGCTCCGGTTGGCGTAGATGAGTAGGTCAGATATACATTTCGCGATTCATTTGCTCTGATTGCCAGAGAATCAATATCAATAAACCTTGTAGGCTTCTGAGTATTTCTTTCAATTGCTTCGGTATGACGCGCTGTTGCGCCTGTATTGCCCGCCGTAGCGGCTGAGCTTCTGGCTGTGTCGGCACCGCTTCGTGCGCCATCTTCGGTAGCTTCTGCAATTCTTGATAGAAGATTTGGAACTTGACCTTGCAACTGTTTGAAATTTTCTCTGTTTTGTCCTGGTGCCGCTAAAAATATAGCTTGATCAAGTTGTCTTTGTCTTAAATCTTTTACTTGTTGATTAAAAGCATCTACAAGTTGGTTGCGCTCTGCGGCTGGAAGAGCGGCAATTCTTGCTCCCTCCGCACTCAATAACCGTATTTCCTCTGTAAATCTTTTTTGCATTACGTCCTGAGCTTGTGTTGAAAAATCAGCCGCCCACTTTATACTGTTTGGATCCATTCCAATAAATGGTGCAATTTTTTTCATGATATTTTCCATCATTTGTATAAATCTGAACATAGATTTTAACCAACCATCGCTGAACATTGCAAGTATACTTTTAAAAGTTCTCATACCCCACATTTTGATAGCCTCCATCGCTCCTTTAATTACACTTCCAATTTTTTCTATTATTTCATTTATTTTTTTTTGGATTAATTCTGGCAGGTTTTGAATGGTTTTTATTATATCATTAAATAATTTAGTAAAATATTCAACTGCTCTGTTAAACCAATTTTTTAGATTATTCCATACTTCTGTCAATTTTTGTAAAAGTATTTTTGGAATATCGGCAATATTTTTAATTATATAATCAATCCACTTCCTGGCTGTTTCTATTACCTCTTCAATTTTTTTTATAACACTGTCATACCAGAAAGTAATTTTTTCCCAGGCTGCTTTCAAGGCGTCTTCAATTTGTTTTTTGACATTGTTATACCAGGAAGTAATTTTTTCCCAGGCTGCTTTCCAGGCGTCTTCAATTTGTTTTTTAAATTCAGGCCACCAGTATTCAAATTTAGTAATCATTCTGTCAAGACCGGTGCCAAATTGAT
>CAZICJ010000033.1:0-27979 GCA_964537635.1 uncultured Pirellulales bacterium | reverse complement strand
GGCTTTTTTGGGAAACTGGCGGCAAAGATATAGATAAATGTGGAGTGATTATGGGTATTTTCTCAAAGACCGTACAATTTATTAAAGAACATATAGGCAAGACGCGGGATAAGATAACATCCAGCCTGTCGGCCATTCTGCCAATAGGGCGTAAAATCGACCAGGAATTGCTCGACCAGCTCGAACAGACGCTGATTACCGACGATATCGGCGTGGAAACGACCGAGCGGCTGATGGGCGATTTGCGGCAAGCCTGGAAAGCCGGCAAAGTCTCCACCAGCGACGATATTATCCCGTTTTTGAAGCAAACGATGAAGGCATACTGGCCGCGGCAAGACCGCACGCTCAAGACCGCCGCGTCGGGTCCGACAGTCATTCTGGTTTCGGGCATCAACGGCGCTGGCAAGACGACCAGCATCGCCAAATTAGCCTACACTCTCAGCCGGGATGGCAAGCAAGTCATTGTCGCTGCGTGTGATACGTTTCGTGCGGCGGCCGTCGAGCAGTTGTCCATCTGGGCGGATCGTATCGGCGTGCAGATTGTTCGGCACAAGCAAGGCTCCGATCCGGCGGCAGTGGCGTATGATGCGTGTCTGGCGGCAATCTCCCGCAAGGCGGATTATCTGATACTCGACACGGCCGGCCGGCTGCATACCCAGAAACACCTGATGGATGAACTGACCAAAATCCGCAATGTCATCGTCCGTCATATCCCCGGCGCCCCGCACGAAGTTATTTTAGTCCTCGACGCCACCACCGGACAAAACGCCATCCAGCAGGCAAAACTCTTTACCGAGGCCGTCCAGGTTACCGGTATTTTTCTGGCAAAATTGGATGGCACTGCCCGCGGCGGCATTGTCATTGCAATTAAAGACATGCTCAATATCCCAGTGAAATTCGTCGGTTTGGGCGAAAAACCCGAAGATATTGCCGAATTTGACCCTGATGAGTTTGTCGAAGCCCTGTTCACATGACATGAGGTGATCATATCTCCATTTCGGGATATTTCAGATAGGCAAGCAGTGTCTTTTTTTATTCACTTTTTGCCGTATTTTCGTTAGAATGGCTTCTGGTGTTCAATGGTGCAGGCTCGAAGCGCGACATGCCGGATGCGCAAAAGGATTTGTATGCGGCCAAAGATGCGTACGCCGAGGCGCTGGCGGACTGTTCCATCGCTCAGATGGCATTTTTGCGGGATACTGAAACCCTGTGGATTTTGCCTGATGGCAATTGGCAGGGCGAGAAAAAAACACAGATTTCCCAACGCCCCGCCGAAAAACATAGCACACGCAGGAGTATTGGATAATTTTTGTCTTGATTAAGTTATTCTTGACAAGTCCAGCCGACTCCTGTAAAATTCGGCAGTCAGGCACGCAAAGCGGTTTTTTTGAGTTGCCCATTGTGGTGGTAGTAGCTCAGTTGGTTAGAGCACCAGATTGTGGTTCTGGGGGTCGCGGGTTCGAATCCCGTCTTCCACCCTGTTTTACCGAAAATGGCCGTTTGGCGAAAATGTCAAACGGCTTAGTCTTTTATAGACAAACACTTATGTCGCTTATGTGTCGGTTTGAACGTATCAGTTGCAGCAGTGATCTTTTTTCCGAAAAGTTCGAACCTCTCTATATTTCACCTGTTTTTTGTGTAAAATCGAAGATTTTATGCGGTTCGAGTCCAGTTAACGTCTCACTGTTTTCGATATCATTCTGCCGCTTCTCTGTCGCTCTTATTTCGGACTTTAACTCTTCGGTTTTTGCATTGAAAACATCATCGGTTAAAACTCCGGCGAGATCACTATTTAATAACCTGTCCTGTTCGGCCGCTCGATATGCATGGCTTTCATGCGCGAGAGCAGCGTGGTTGCATTCACACCCAAGAGTTCCGCTGCGCCACCGGGACCTTTGATCTTCCAGTGAGTCTTCTCAAGAACCATCAGAAGGTTTTCCCGTTCTCGCTGCCGCAATTCGCTTTCCGTGAGGAATTCCGTCGCGTCATCGTTGGGGGAATCTGGCTGGGGTTTCGCCGTTGGAGGAGCAGTGCGGATCGGCAGGTCGAACTCCAACACTCCACCCCTGGCAAGGATGACGGCTCGCTCGATCATGTTTCTAAGTTCGCGGATATTGCCGGGCCAGTCGTAGCTTTGAAGTCGAAGGATGCCTGTCCGGGTCAGTTGCGCTTTCGGACAGCGCAACTCTTTGACCGATTGCTGAACAAAATGCTGCGAAAGCAGCGGGATGTCATCCTTACGCTGGCGCAACGGGGGCACCTGAATGGGAAAGACGTTGAGGCGATAGTAGAGGTCCTGACGAAAACGGTTACTTTCCACCTCCTTGCCTAAGTCGCGATTGGTGGCGGCGATGATGCGCACATCTGCGTGTCGAGTCCGGTCCTCTCCCACCCGTTCGTACTGCTTCTCCTGCAGTACGCGAAGCAGTTTGCTCTGCAATTCGACGGGCACTTCGGCGATCTCATCCAGAAACAAAGTACCGCCCTCTGCTGTCTCGAAACGACCAGCGCGATCTTTGATAGCCCCGGTAAAAGCGCCTTTGGCATGGCCGAAGAACTCGCTCTCGTACAACTCCCTTGGGATAGAAGCGCAGTTGACCCGGATTAGCGGCGCATCCCGGCGCCGACTGCGGCGATGAATTTCGTGAGCAACCAATTCCTTGCCGGTACCGGTTTCTCCGAGGATCAGGACTGATGCGTCGGTCGCCGCGACCAGATCGATCTTCTGGATCACTTGTTCCAGCGCTGCACTCTGTCCCACAAGATTGCCAAACGCTTTAGCCTGCACAACCTCTTCGCGGAGGTAGGCATTTTGCTGTTCGAGCTGCGTCTTGAGCTGCTGGATTTCCTCGAAGGCCCGGCGCGCTTCTTCTTCGCTCTTGCGTAGAGCTTGATTGGATGCATGAAGTTCGGCGGTGCGTTCCTGCACGCGGAGTTCCAGCGTATCATGGGCATGGCGCAGTGCCTCTTCCGCCTGGCGCAGCCGTAAATGCGTTCCAACCCGCGCCAGTACCTCTTCGGCCTCAAAAGGTTTTGTGATATAATCAATACCGCCGGCCTCAAAACCTGCGACTTTCCGGTGCGTATCGCCAAAGCCGCTGATAAAGATAACGGGGATTCGGCGACTCTTCTCGTCTGCCTTCAAATGGCGGCACACCTCATAGCCATCCATGCCAGGCATATTTATGTCGAGCAGGATCAAGTCGGGTGCTTTGGCGGCTACGGATTCCATCGCCAGAGAGCCGTCGTCGGCCGGTCGCACATGATAGCCGTGCCGGGTCAGCAGTTCGGTCATCAGACGCAGGCTGGCGGGGGTGTCATCCACCACCAGAATCTCTTGCCGTGCTGAAATCGGTTTCATTTCTTCGTTCACAATGTCTATTCCTTTTTAAGTGATTTCAAAAGACGGGTGTAGCCAAGCTGCGTGGCCAGTGTGTTCAATGCCCGCCCCAGCGAGGCATCTCGCTCGGCGACCTGTTGGATGAGGGCCTGCGTGCGAACCGTGTCCAGTTCGACAACGGCCTGACGCAGATCTTGCAACAGTTGTACAGGCAGCGCGTCCAACTGCTCGGGGCGCAGAACAAACCCTGATGTCTCGGGGCTTTCCTGACACGGCGCCTGTTCATGGATAAATTTCAATCCCAAGTGTCGGGCCAAAGCGTCAAATATCTCGTGTTCACGAAATGGCTTTCGCACAAGATCGTCGAAACCGGCTGCCATAATCGCTCTTCTCTCTTCCTCCAGAGCATGAGCCGTCAGCGCGATGATTCTGGTATCGGCGCCAGCCTTGACCGCCCGAATCCGCCGGACGGCTTCCAATCCGTCCATGACAGGCATGCGGATATCCATCCAAACCAGGTTTGGCCGCCATTGCTCAAACAAGGCCACCGCTTCCTGCCCGTTTGCCGCCTCGCACAGCTCAAAACCAAGCGGCTCCAGCAGCCTGCGCAGCAGCAGACGGTTCTCCGGCTGGTCTTCGACAATCAGCAACCGGTAGCGGGGCTGCCCCTGGACCAATCCCACAATGCGCCCGTACTTCGGTTCTTCGGGCTCCGCCACCGACGGAAGGACGCTCACTGGAATGCTGAAATAAAACACCGACCCCTTGCCTGGCTGGCTGGTAATGCCAATCTGGCCGCCCATAAGCTCGACGTATTGCTTGCAGATGGCCAACCCCAAGCCAGTCCCGGCTTGCGCGGAAACCTGGCTGCCTTGCACGAAGGGAGAGAAAATACGCTGGCAATCCTCCGGGCTGATGCCGGGCCCGGAATCCTCGACCTCAAATCGTATTTGGGCTTCTTCGATTTGTTCTTGGCTGGCGAGCCTGGCCCGGAGTATCACCCCACCTGAATCGGTGTACTTGATGGCGTTGCCAACCAGGTTCAGCAGCACCTGGCGCAACTTGCCGGCGTCCACGGCCACAAACCGGGGCAGATCCGGGGCACTGTCCAAAGTGAATGGGAGTCCCTTTTCCGAAGCCCCTACCCCCATCAGCGACTGGATTTCGTACAGTAACCGGTGCAAATTAACCTCGGACTCGTCCAAAACCACCTTGCCGGACTCAATTTTGGCCATGTCCAGGACATTATTAACCAAATTCAGCAGGTGCTCGCCGCTGCGGACAATGATATCCAGCGTCTCCTGCTGGCGTGGCGTCACGTCTGGGCCGGTCTTGAGCAACCGGGAAAAGCCCAGCACTGCGTTGAGGGGAGTGCGCAACTCATGGCTCATGTTGGCCAGAAACGTGCTCTTGGCGCAGTTGGCGGCTTCGGCCCGGGCCTTGGCTTCAGCCAGGTCAGCCTCGGCCTGCTTTAACCGGGTGATGTCAATGAGTGTGCCGGTCATCAACAGGGCCTGGCCGTAATCGCCCCGCTTGGCTATCTCGCCGCGCGCATCAATCCATTTGAGAGAACCATCCGGCATTGCCAGAGGGTAAACGGCCCGAAAGTTCTGATACTTGCCGGTGATTGCCCCGATCAGCCGCTCTCTGGCTTCTTCAATGATCGGCGTATGGTCGGGGAATGCGACCGCGGTCGCCGACAGCAATTCGGTCCAGTTACTGAGCTGGTAAGCCTTTTCTCCCGTCGGGTCCGGTTCCAGGCCGAGCATCCGGGCAGTATTGTCCAAGGCGTGTAACGTGTTTGGTTCCTCAAAATCAATCCACAAAGCGCCGACCTCTCCCGATTCCAACGACCCGTAGACAAGCTGGTTGAGCACTGCCAGCTCTTCCGTCCGTTGCTTCACCAAATCTTCCAGATGTTCCCGATGCTTGCGCAGCTCGTCCTCGGCCAGCTTGCGTTCTGTCACATCCATCGCCGTGCCGACGTATTCGACGAGTTTCCCCGCTTCGTCGTGAACCGGATGGCCGATCGCATGGATGTGCTTGATGGTTCCATCGGACAGGAGCAGCCGGTGATCATGCTCGTATTCCATGCTCTGCTGCGCCACTTTCATGAACAATTCCTTGACCTGGTCGCGATCCTCAGGGTGGAGTCGCTGCCGGAATGCTTCATGGGTCGGCACCCCGTCCTGCGGGTTTAAACCGAAAATTCGGTACATTTCATCGGACCAGTAAAGAGCCTCGTGAGTGGCGGGGTTCCATGCCCAACTGCCCATGTGGGCCAGCCGCTGCCCTTCGGCCAGATTAGCCTCACTTCGCCGCACTGCTTCTTCCGCCCGCTTGCGTTCCGTCACATCCATCGCGGTGCCGATATATTCGACGAGATTGCCCGCTTTGTCGTGAACCGGGTGACCCACCGCATGGATGTGCTTGATGGTTCCATCGGGCAAGACAATCCGCAGGTCATGCTCGTAATCTCTATTTTCAGCTACTGCCTTGTGCAGCAGATCATGCGTGCGGCCGCGATCCTCAGGGTGTATTCTTTGCCACCATGTTTCGGCGGTTGGCACGCCATCCTGTGGGTTTAAGCCATAGATCCGGGACATTTCTTCAGACCAGTACAAGGGCTGGAAAGTGACGGGGCTCCAGGCCCAACTGCCCGTGTGGCTGAGCCGCTGCCCTTCGGCCAGACAGGCCTCACTTCTCCGCAATGCATCCTCGGAGCGCTTGCGATCGGTGATGTCGCGCACCACGTGGACGACCTGTGTAAGTTCACCATTGGGGTCAAATATGGGGTCAACGGAAACCGACAACCAAGGACCTCCCTCTCGAGCCAGAACATCCATTTCTTCATGCCGTCGAGATTGGCGCATTCTGGCGAGTGGGCATTGGGCAGGGGGCATGGACGTCCCGTGGATCAGATTGAAGCAGTGTTCGCCGACGATTTTGTCGAACGGCTGTCCCAGAAACTCCGCCACTGCACGGTTGGCTCGCAATATCCGAAAATCCTTGTCGAGCAGTAAAACTAAATCCTGCACCGCGTCAAAGGTCGCCTGCCATTGCGCGGCGGTATTACGCGCCTCTTCCTCTGCTCGCTTGCGCTTGGTGATGTCACGCATACTGGATCGATACCCGAGCCTTGGCCCTCGTGAGTCGTAAATGGGCTGCCAGGAAGCCGCCACCCATATTAATCGGCCATCTTTGTGACGCACCCGGAACTCGAAATCGTTCCTGCTGAATCCTTGAACCGCTTCTTTCATCTGTTGTGCGAGCGATTCGCGGTCAGCCTCTGCGATGATGGGAACCGGAAAATCCGGCATGGCCATACATTCGCCGACCGAGTACCCGGTGATTCGTTCGACTGCCGGGTTGACCCAGAGGAGTTTGCCGTCCACCCCGATCCAGTTCTCCCAGTCATACGTGTAATCCGCGATGGCGCGGAAACGCTCTGCGCTTTCCCGCCGCTCTTCCTCAGCGCGTTTGCGCTCGGTGATGTCCCGCACGAGGGCTAAGTTGTAACCCCGGCCTTCGTACTCGAAAAAGTTCGCGCTGACCTCGACCGGGAAAATGCGGCCATCTCGCGTTCGGTGGCGGCTTTCGAGTGTCAGCGACTGCTGCGCCTTGAGGTCTCGCCAATGGTCGGACCAACGCTCGGCCGGGAAATCTGGATCAATATTGGATATACCCATGTCGAGCAGTTCCCCGCGTGTATAACCCAGCCGGCGGCAGGCCTCCTCATTAACATAACAAAGACGTGCCTCATCCATCAGAAAGGCGGCTTCGTGTACTTTGTCCAGGGCGAAACTCAGCATGGCGACTTCCTGCTCTGCCCGTTGACGTGCCGCTTGGGAACGCAGAGTGACAATGCCGAACGCCAGGTCCCCCGCGAGTTCCTCCAGCAGCCGAATCTCCTCCGATGTAAAAGCGCTGGTCTGGGCAGAATAGATGATCAGACAGCCAAAGGTGTTGGCCTGTTCGTCTTTGAGCGGCAAGGCAACGACAGAATGGAAACCATGCTGCAAAGCAATCTCTTTCCACGGCGCGCCACGAGAATCCGTGATGCAATCCTCCATGCAGGAAGTTTTTCCGGTCCGGATGGCCGTTCCGCAAGGGCCGCGCCCAAACTCAGTGTCGGCCCAAGTAAGGCCGAGCTCCGCGAGAACTCCCTCCTCGACCCCGGTCGAGGCAACATGTCTGACGCTCTTGGCCTCATTGTGTTCGGCATAGCCAACCCACGCACCTCGGTAGCCCGCGTCCTGGCAGACGATCCGGCAGATATCCTGGAGCAAACTCTGCTCGTCGGTGGCGCGCAGGAGTACCTGGTTACAGTTACTAATCGCGCGCAGTTCGCGATTCGAACGACGCAAGGCCTCTGAGGTTAGCTCAACGAACTGCACCAATCGCCTGATAGTGAAATACAGCAAAGCGGCGGTCACGAAGACAAAGAAACTCCCCTTGATGGGCTCCACAGCCGGGTGCAGCTTGAGAGACGTTACGATCGCGTCACTAAACAAGATCCATAAAGTCGCGATTACAGCGTAGCCCAGTGCAATTCGACCTGGACTCAAGCTTGAAACTTTAGAATAGGGTGTTACGCGGATACTCATAGCCACAAACCTTCCCTCGGCGTACCGGCGAGATACTCTTTTTCGCTGTCGATCGGCCAGGCTGCCGTAATAAGGGCCGCGGGCATCTCCAGCGAGCGGTGAACGATCTTCTGCAACAACTTCTCCACCGACCGCTCCTGTGCGATATCCAAGAGCGCATCCGTCATGAATTCAACATCTACATGAATAGGAGAATTTGATTTCATTGCTCCCTTATAGTCGAAATCGGACGATTTGTCAACCCTAACCGGGTACGAATTCTCTGTCGGACGAAATTCCGTCCAACCCGAATCAGTGAGCCAATTGGCATAACATCCTGTCAATAAGGCACTAACAGCATTAACTGGACGTTGGCACAGGAATTGCGACTGCTTCTGTCATGGATTTGGTCTGGCGGCTCCAACCAGCAGCCAGGTCACAAACTCATAAAGTTGAACCAGGTTTTAAGGAAAATCAGTATGGAGATGATAGCAATAGGACTACTGGTCATGTATTTGTTATTAACGCAGCCGACGGGTCACAGGTGATCCGGGACAGGATTAGTTTGTGTTCTCGAACCATGTAAATGCAGTAGCCTTAGACCGCTAAGAATTGACTTATGAGCCATTTGAATATGGAACAAGAAAGGAAGCTTAAAAAGAGAGGATTAATATTATGGTTGTGAATTTATTACAATATCTCTTGCCAACCGGAGAAAGAAAGTTTTATGAAATTGATATTGATGACAGATGTCAAGAGAAATACAAGCAAATTATATCCTCCGGCTACTGGTTATTCGTCGAACGAAACCACATCGGATTCGTCCTGCAATATATCGAAAATGAGCTGCAGACTGTCGATATTTCAGCTTCCAGAGGTGGGTACTGGGAAAACAAAAAGGCACTGGAAAAAATGATCATGAATTTTGATCCATTAAAAATCAGCCATTACGAAAATATTAATACAAGAAATATGCACGCTATTGAGAATGTACTTTGTGTACAGTGTGCAGGGAGTTGACTTATGGTACATTTGAATATCAGCCCCAAAAATAAAATTTTTGAAGTCCAAAAACAGGATTGCGTTCTTCTGGTTCATATTAAAAATTACTGCGATTTCTTATTTGGTGAAAACAGGCAAAATGAAGACACTATTGCCTATCTTGATCATCTCATTCATGATCGTGACATCTTCAGTGTCGTTTTTTATGTATCTGCAAGACAATCGGATATTGACTGTCATTTGGGGAAATTTAACTCGTGGGCCCAGACGAGAGAGCATCTTGACCGTGTTTTTGAAATAACCGACAAATTTGAACGCATGATCCTGGAGATTTTGAAACGAGACAAGATATTCATTTCTGCCATGACCGGAAGCATGGATATTGGTGTCTTTTCTTTGAGCCTTGCCTGCGATTATCGGATATCCACGGATGATTTCTATATTTCCGCCCCAAAAACCAAAATAGGTCTTCTCCTGACGGATTTCAGCCAATATTTTCTTGCTCGAATTGCAGGTCCGCTCAAGACAGTCGATATCGCGACCTCCAATGAAAGGATAAATTCACAACAATTGCTCAAGTTCAATCTTGTCGATCAGATTGTTCCGTACGAGAATTTAATTTGTGATTCGATACAAAAAAGCGAGGAAATCATCCGCCAGGGTATTTCCGAACTGAGTTCGGTCAAAAAACAGAGATTTCAGCATTTTGAGGACTATCTGGAATTTAACAATGACCGATTACGGAAATTCCTGATGCCCCAACAGGATAAAGCGGATGGCCGGATTCAGTTTTGAGTAACAAGGTATGATTAAAAATAGATTGAAAAGTCAATAAGATGAATTATCAATTCCCGGAAATAGCCGGGTAAACACGGATTAATTATGGAGGTGTTTCATGGTACAGACGTATGATTTATGTGAACAGACAAAATGTGTGACTCTGACAATCTATGAAGATTCTTCCGAATCTCTGCAGCAGTCGGCCGATGATCTTGCCGAATCGCTCGGCACTCTTCAATGGAACAATGCCATTGTGGACATTCGTCCAATAACTGACTCATTAACTATTTTTGAAGAGTTAATGATCGTATTGAAATTTCTGCAACGAATGCCTGATGATATCCGATTGGGGCTTTTGACTTCTTATCTTGACAATGAGGACACGGCCTATTTAATCCGAAGATATTTTGCAGGCAGAAATATCTTTTTGGGAGTATTTAAAAACCCAGACGAAGCGATGGCCTGGTTCAAGGAGACAGACGATGTCGTATCAAATAGTAGCCTCTGAAGACGAAAAATGCCTTCTCATTCTACTTAGGCAAGTTCTGAAAATAGAACATTTTATGCAAATAGCAAGGGAAGCAGGAAAACTGTTAAAAGAAAAGAAATGGAATCGAATTATTATGGATGCGCGGGGACAACCGTTCTTGTTTTCCACTATGGGAGAGGAGTCCCTGTTGAAAATGATTGCCGATCAGTTTCCATCCAGGAGCCGACTGGCCTGGCTGACATTCGACCTGAATAAACAGGACACTCATTTTATCACACGGTTCTTTCGCACTCACAATATGGCTCTTGCGCATGATATAGCTCTTGAAATGTTTTCTGATGTTGAAAAAGCGATTGAATGGCTGTTTCAAAACGAATATCAAATCGATTTACAACGTGTTTAACAATGAAGAAAAATCATAAAAAACGCCGCGGTGATTCTCGAGGAACGAGATGCCGAATTTTATCTTCGGCAACAGAGCTATTTGCGGCAAAAGGCTTTCATAAAACAAGCGTGCGTGAAATTGCGTCTCATGCCGAATGCAATAACCCGCCACATTATAGAATTCTCCGCTGCGGGTGCTGTTTAGTTGTCAATCAAGGACCCATGTCAATTTACAGTCAACGCGATCGATGAGAGATAAAGATGCTTCAACATACATACAGCAAGAGAACTTACAGTCGAAATCGGATGATTTGTCAACCCTAACCGGGTACGAGTTCTCTGTTGGACGAAATATCGTCCGACCCAAACAGGTGAATTAATTAGCATAACCTACTGTCAATAAAGCACTAATAGTTTTAATCAGACATTGGCACGCAGATTGCATATCTGTTTATCAGAAAATGGTCCATTGACTCCAACCAGGATCGGGGCCCTTTCAGAGTAAAAACTTTCTGGATCATATTGACGCGGACAATGGGCCGCATGTGATCCGGCAGGAGATAGGATTATGCCTTTGACACATATAAATGCAGTGGTTCGTCTGACCGTGGATGTTCCCAAACTTCGGTTGCGCTGCGGCGACCAAGGAGTTGTGGTGGGCGTCTGGGTGTCACCGGGAGATTTTGATTTCGAAGTGGAATTTCGCAAGTCAGACAGATCTCCCGCCGTACGCACCATACTTCGCGCAGAGCAATTAGAGGTCATTGGGTCTGGGGCGCCCAGGCCGGCGATGGAGTCATCACAGGATAAAAGAGTTACTGATACAAGCATGGGAAACGCAATAAATAAAATAGACTCATTTAAGGAAAATAAAATATGAAAAAGAAAAGAACACTTATCATCTGCGGTATCGGTTTGCTGGTTTTCCTTGGAACCGCCGCTTCTCTATGGTTTGTAATAAGGCCGTCTGATAAACAAGATCAGAAAGAGAAAATAGACCTTGCGGATGTCTTATCCGGTCCCCGGCCGGTTACTGTGGAGAAGGCTTCCTTAGTCAAATCACTTCAAGCCCGCAGTTTCCCTGGGGTTGTCGATGCCGTAGAAAAAGCGCAGTTATCGTTTCGTATTCACGGACCGCTCATCGAGGTCAACATAAAACCCGGTGATCCTGTCAAAAAAGGACGGGTACTCATGCGGGTCGATCCACGTGATTTTGAGGATCGAATCCAGGCCTTGGATGCACAGCTGGCCAGAATGTCAGCAGAGTATAAAAAAGCAGCCGCGGATTATGAGAGAGCCAAAACACTCTTTTCGCAGGGCGTCATTCCACAGGCCGATTATGACTCCGCTCAAAGCTCCTATGATGCCTGGGCCGCATCCGTCAAAGATGTCAACGCACAGGTCCAAATTGCCAGACACCAACTGGAAGACACCTCCCTGATTGCTCCTTACGATGGAATCATCACGGAAAAGTATGTCGAAAATCATGAAATGATCAATGTGGGCCAGGTTGTTCTCGGAATCCATGACATTTCGCGGCTTAAGATCGAGGTCGAAATCCCGGAAAATGAAATTGCAAAACACCCCATTAAAAACGGGGAACCCGTAAAGGTTCAGTTCCCGTCGGTACAGGGCGGTGAATATGCGGCCGTTCTGAAGGAATGGACTACTTCCGCAGACCCGATCACTCGCACTTATAAGGTAGTCTTCGTGATGGAAGCGCCTGAAAATGTCAACATTTTTCCGGGAATGACGGCACAGGCCAAATGGGCTTGTGACACCTCTTCTGTCCCCGTGGTGGCTATTGCGGCCCGATCGGTCGTTGCGGATGCACAAGGAAAGTCGTTTGTCTGGGTTTTTGATTCCCAATCCTCCAAAGCACAGAGGCGGTTGGTCGAAACCGGCAAACTATTCAATTCCAACCGAATACAAATCCTCAAAGGTCTCGAACCCGACGAACTCATTGTCAGCGAAGGAGCCAGCTTCATTAAAGAAACGATGCAGCTTAATCCCATTAAATCCAATACTGAAGAAAATTCCTCTTTGCATGAAAGGGGCCGTTAATGAATCCTGCAGCATTTGCCCTTCGAAAACGAACGCTGATGGTGGTGCTGACTCTCATGGTTCTGGGGGGAGGTATCCTGGCATATCAGAATCTGGGACGACTGGAAGATCCCACCTTCACCATCAAGAAAGCGCTGGTTGCAACACAGTACCCTGGAGCCAGTTCTCAAGAGGTGGAAGAGGAAGTTACCGATCCGGTCGAGGAAGCCGTCCAGTCGCTTGGCCAGGTCAAGGAAATCTATTCGACAAGCCAGGAAGGCCTATCGGTTATTTATGTTGAAATCAAGGAAACCTATACCACAAAAGAACTGCCCCAGATATGGGATGAACTGCGCAGAAAAGTCAATGATATGCAGGGTGCGCTGCCGCCCGGTGCCGGTCCTTCCATCGTTAACGATGATTTCGGTGATGTGTACGGAGTCTTTTTCGCGGTCACCGGCCCTGATTATAGCTATGCCCAGCTGAAAGAGTATGCCAAATACCTCAAGAAGGAGCTGCTGCTGTGCCCAGAGGTGGCGAAAATTGACTTTTGGGGATTGAGACAGGAAGTTATTTATGTCGAGTTTGAGCGTGCACGGCTTACTGAACTGGGTCTGTCGCCTGCCCTAATCATTCAAGCCCTGCAGACACAGAATGCCGTGGTACAAAGCGGACAGATTGATGTGGATAAGGAATACATGCGTATCACTCCTACGGGGGATTTCACCAGCGAGGAATTAATTGCCGACCTGTTTATTGGCGGCAGCCGGGGTTTGGTGCGACTGGGGGATGTGGCGACGATCCACCGGGACTACGAGGATCCGCCGCGGAATATCATGTACTACAACGGCCAGCCCTGTATCGGGTTGGGTATCTCGACTATCAAAGGTGGAAATGTGGTCGTGATGGGAGAGGCGGTTAAGAATAAACTGGTGCAGCTTGACAGTAAACGCCCGGTCGGAATGAAGCTGGAAACCGTCTACTATCAGTCTGATGTCGTCGTGGAATCGTGTAACGCGTTTGTTATCAACCTCCTCGAATCCGTGGCTATCGTCATTGGCCTTCTTGTGGTCTTTATGGGCTGGGAGAGCGGGCTGCTTATCGGGGTGATCTTGATCCTGACAATTTTATGCACATTCATCCCGATGCTCATCATGGATATCGAACTGCAGAAAGTGTCGCTGGGAGCCTTGATCCTGGCCCTCGGAATGCTGGTGGACAATGCGATTGTCGTTGCCGAAGGCGTCCTTGTTAAAGTGCAGCGGGGGGAAAATCGAGAGCAGGCCGCCGAAGAAATCGTGCGCGATACCCAGTGGCCCCTGCTGGGGGCGACCTTTGTGGCAGTTCTTGCCTTTGCAGCAATCGGATATGCCGCGGGCGATGTGGGGGAATACTGCCGGACCTTATTCTATGTCATGGCCCTTTCCCTGATGCTCAGTTGGGTTCTGGCGGTTACCATTACGCCGCTGTTGTGCGTCTGGTTTCTGCAGATTCCCAAATTGGAAGGTCAGGCTGATCCCTACGATAAACGCATGTTTCGCACCTATCGCAAGATGCTGCACGACTGCCTGAAACATCCCTATATTGTTATCGCCGCAACCCTGCTGGTATTGGTTGCCGCGGCGATCGGTTTTACCTGGGTGCCCACCATCTTCTTTCCCAACTCCACACAGCGGTATTTCTATGTCAACTTCTGGGAACCCCAGGGAACCCATATCTACCATACTGCCAAGGACTTAAGAGACCTTGAGGAGATGGTCCGTCACATGGATGGGGTTCGCAACGTCACCACGTTTGTGGGTGAAGGGGCGCTTCGTTTCATTCTGACTTATGATTACCAAAGCCCGAATTTCAGTTACGGTCAACTCCTTGTTGAGGTGGATGACTACAGGCAAATCAACCGGATGAAGGATGAAATCGAAATTTATATGCATCAGCACATGCCGAATACGGAGTCTTACACCAAAATCATCGCAACCGGTCCTTCCGTTTCCTATTCTGTAGAAGCCCGGTTTCGCGGGCCGAATACGGATGTTCTGCTGGGGCTTGCTGAACAGGCTATGGAGATCATGCGCCAAACCCCGAACGCCAAGGATGTCCGCACAGACTGGCGGCAGCCGGTGAACGTTATCCGACCGCATTACTCGGAAACCCAGGCCCGCCGTGTCGGTGTGACCCGAAGCGATGTTGCGCTTGCTTTGCAGGGCAACTATAACGGGGTTATTACAGGCTTGTACCGGGAAAACGATGAACTGATTCCCATCATGTATCGAGCGCCGGAAATTGAAAGGGCCTCGATTGATATTCTCGACGATATTCAGGTTTGGAGTTCGGTGTATAACCAGTTCATTCCGATTCGACAGGTAATTACGGGAGTCGATCCGGTATGGGAATGGCCGCAGATTCAACGACGGAATCGCCAACAGGCAGTTACCGTGCAGTGTAATGTTGCCGCTGGGGTAGCCAGCCAACTGCGCAACACGATGGCTAAATCCATCGAAGCCCTTAAGCTGCCTGCCGGATACAGCCTGGAGTGGGGCGGTGAATTCAAGGAATCCGTAAAGGCCCAGACTCCTTTGGCGAAAATCTTTCCGATTTGCATTCTGGGAATGTTTGTGCTTGTGGTTTGGCTTTTCAACTCCATTAAGCTGCCGCTGATTATTTTTCTCACGGTTCCGCTGTCCATGATTGGCGTGACGGCCGGGCTATTGCTCACAGACGTGCCGTTCGGATTTATGGCGATCCTCGGATTTCTCGGTTTATCCGGGATGCAGATCAAAACCGCCATCGTGCTGATTGATCAGATTGGACTGGACTTGCAGGCCGGCAAGCCGCCCTATAAAGCGATCCTGGATTCGGCCGTCAGTCGTATGAGGCCGGTATTCATGGCTTCGGGAACGACCATCCTGGGGATGGCTCCCCTTGTATTTGATCCTCTGTACGCGGGGATGGGAGTGACGATTATGGGCGGACTGCTGGTAGCGACATTTCTGACGTTACTGCTCGTGCCGGTATTGTACAGTGTAATCTTCAGGATTAAACCTGACCAACAGTATCTTTAAAAGGAAATCACCATGAAAACCCTATTTCAAATAAGTTTTTTACTTGTTGCCGTCGGGATGGCTGCGGCCTCGGATGGGCAAGTCCGCGAGGCGGAAGAATCCCTGATTGTTCCGGTCGGAACCCTGACGATTGACCAGGCTTGCCAAATTGCATTGAAAAACAATCCGCAGGTTCAGCAGGCTGTCGAAAGCATTCAGGCGGCCAAAGAAGTCGTGACTCAAGCCAATGCCCTATGGTGGCCGACGGTTTCAGCCAAAGGAGCTTACCAGAGCATTGACAGCAGTATCCAACAGGATTGGGATCCAGGAACTCGTATGCGGGGAACCCATGGGGAATCGAATGCCGGACTCCAGGCCAGTTGGCTGGTTTTCGACGGATTTTCGCGGGAAGCGAATATCCTTGCATCGAAGTATTCCGTGAACCGGTCCGAGCAGATTCTCATCGATGTGAAACGATTGTTGATCGAATCGGTCTCATCGGCTTATTATCAGGCCCAGCTTGCTGTTGCCAATATGACCATTGCTCAGCAAAACCGCAACTTTAATAAAATCCTCGAAGAAGATGCTCGCAAACGATGGCAGGCCGGCAGTACACCTGAATCGGAGATGCTGAATTTTTCCGTTAAAGCGCTGCAGGCCGAAACAGATTTCTTAAACTCGCAGCGAAGTTTTCGAGTCGCCTGCACTGTTTTGGCCGAACTCATGGCGCTGGATAACACCTATCTTCCGCCCGAGTTATACCCGCAAAGCGGCCAGGGTCTGGAGAGTAGTGAACTGCCTGAGTTCGACAGTGAATTCCGATACGCTCTATATCATCGTCCCGATTTGCAGGCGGTTGACTATGGGATTCAGGCATTACGGCAGCGATTGAGATCTCAAAAAGGCAGTTATGCTCCAAAGGTCAACCTCGTAGCAGGACTGGACTATCTCAATCAAGACGACATGGGTTGGGTTGACCAGGATGAGCACAGCACTTTCGTTGGTGTTACAGTCAAATGGGATTTATTTACCGGCGGTCAGCGGTCCGCCAGAGCGAGAGAAATTGAAGCCGAGATACGCAAGCTCAATCAGCAAAGACAGGAGAAGATTCTCTCCATTCAGTCGTCGATCCGGCAGGCGCTCGATGTCGCCGAGACGGCTTACCTGACCTACCAGCGGCAGGAAAAGGCCCTCGAACTGACAAAACGAATCAGAGAACATGTCGAAAAAACCTATAGGGCCGGCACCGCACCGCTGACTCGCCTGAACGAGGCACAGACCGACCTTGTAAGAGCCGCCGGGCAATTTGAAACCAGCCGGATTCAATATCAGCTCGCCCTGATTAATTTGAAAACGGTGACAGGGCAGATAGTGGAATCACAATAACCTCTTATAGTGGATAAAATGTATTCTCTAAGGCATCCTTCAGAGCCAATGGGAAATACCAGTACTGAACAGGAGATATTTATGAGTAGTAAAACAGGATTTATGAGAAATACAATCTTTTCTTTTCTGCCGAGACAATTCAAAAGATTTGAGTCGTTGGCGGAACTGGCGTTGGATATGCACTGGTCATGGAGTCATTATTCGGACAAAATCTGGCGTCAACTGGACCCGGTATTATGGGATCTGACGCAAAATCCATGGGCCGTTCTTCTTGCTTGTTCCAGGGAAAAGCTCGAACGATTTCTGGAAGATGAGGCATTCAATCAAGAACTTGACACGATATTACGTGAAAAGCGGGAATCCGAACAGAAGCCGGGATGGTTCCAAAATAATCATCGTAAATCGTCATTGAACTGCGTTGCTTATTTCAGTATGGAATTTATGCTCAGCGAAGCCTTGCCCATCTATTCGGGCGGGTTGGGCAATGTGGCGGGCGACCAACTCAAGGCTGCCAGTGACTTGGGTGTACCGGCAGTCGGTGTTGGATTACTCTACCAACAGGGCTATTTTCGCCAGGTGATTGATAAGGATGGGGCACAGCAGGCACTGTTTCCCTATAATGACCCCGGGCAACTGCCCATCACGCCTCTGCGCAAATCAAACGGCGAATGGCTGCGGCTGGAAATTGCACTTCCAGGTTATTCGGTATGGCTGCGTGCCTGGCAGGTTCATATCGGAAGAGTTAAACTGTACCTGTTGGACACCAATGACATTGCCAATATTCCGGCTCACAGAGGAATTACAAGCGAGCTTTACGGCGGCGGGTCGGAACTTCGACTCAAGCAAGAGCTTGTTCTGGGGATTGGAGGGTGGCGGTTACTGCACGAACTGGGTATCAGGCCGCAGGTTTGCCATATTAATGAGGGACACGCTGCGTTCGTTGTGCTTGAACGCGCCAAAAGTTTAATGAAGGAAACCGGCCATTCTTTTGATGTGGCGCTGGCAGCAACACGCGCAGGGAATCTCTTTACCACGCATACGCCCGTTCCCGCCGGATTTGATTGTTTCGAACCCGAGCTGATTAAAACCTATCTGACCGCCTATGCCGGCAAAGAACTTGGAATTTCAATTGACCGCCTGCTGTCGTTAGGCCGCAACAACCCGCAGGACCTCTCGGAGCGATTTAATATGGCCTATTTAGCCATACGCGGCTGCGGTGCAATCAATGGTGTCAGCAAATTGCATGGGGAAGTCAGCCGAAAATTGTTCCAACCCCTTTTTGGTCGATGGCCGCAGGATGATGTGCCGATTGGCCATGTCACCAATGGTGTTCATATGCCCTCATGGGATTCGTCGTATGCAGATGATTTATGGACACAGGCCTGTGGAAAAGACCGCTGGCTGGGCACGGTGCAAACCCATGATCAGGGAATTCGCGGCGTCAGCGATTCGAAGCTCTGGCAATTTCGCTGCGCCAATCGCAGCAGCTTGATCGAATATGTTCGCCGGCGGCTGTCGTTTCAATTGGCGACGTCCGGGGCGACGAGCGAAGCCATTGAAAATGCTAAAAACATTTTGGACCCGACTGTTTTAACGGTCGGTTTTGCTCGTCGCTTTGCCTCCTACAAAAGACCGAACCTTTTGCTGCATAATCCCCAGCGTCTCATGAAACTCCTGACAAATCCAGACCGTCCAGTCCAGCTCATTATTGCCGGTAAAGCTCACCCGTTAGACCAATGGGGACAATCGATGATACAGCAATGGACACAATTTATTCGACAGCCAGAAGTTCGCTCTCGTGCCGTTTTCTTGAGTGATTACGATATGCAATTGGCCGAACGCCTGGTGCAGGGTGTTGATGTGTGGATCAATAACCCAAGAGTGCCCTATGAAGCAAGCGGCACCAGCGGTATGAAAGTACTCGTCAACGGCGGAGTCAATTTGTCCGTGCTGGATGGCTGGTGGGCCGAAGCTTACAGCCCCGAAGTCGGCTGGGCTCTCGGCGGCGGGAACGAACACACTGACGACCCTTCGCGGGATGCAGTAGAAGCAGAATCACTTTATCATCTTCTTGAACACGAGGTGACTGCGGAATTTTATGATCGCAAGGATAACGTTCTGCCGGTTGCGTGGCTAAAACGTGTCAGAGAAAGCATGGCGAATTTAACGGATAAATTTTCCGCGACTCGAACCGTTATGGAATATACGGAACAATACTATCTCCCGGCCGCCTGTGCGTACCTTGAACGTACAGCTAAAAATTGTGCAATCGGCAAACAAATTGTTTCATGGCAAAACTTGCTGAAAGAGAAATGGCCTGGGGTGCATTTTATTGGATTTACGTTCCACAAAGACGGCAGCAATTTGGTCTTTGAGACAGAGGTTGACCTCAACGGGCTTGATCCCGAATCCATTAAAGTGGAACTTTATGCCGACGCCATCGACGGCTGTGAAAAAGTGCGTAAGACCATGCAAAAAGATAAAAGGCAGACGAGTTTCCACGGAACATATTTATACACAGCAACCTTATCGGCCTGTAGGCCGGCAACGGATTATACGCCCCGAATAATCCCCTGTGATATTCATGCGTCCATCCCGTTAGAGGCCTCGTATATCCTATGGCAGAAATAATGGCAAATTGGTTTTATAGTTATGTACTTTATGCTTCAGCAAGCCGGAGTCCGGCAAAACCCTGTTATAAAGGGATCTGACCATGAGCCGCGATGTAGAAAAAAGTCTGTTGGACATTGACTTCGCCTCGCTGACCCGTGGGCCGTTCACTCCCTCGCCGGCCGCCTGGGAGGATCAGGTGCTGTACTTCCTGATGCTGGACCGGTTTTCGGATGCCAATGAAAACGGGGGTTACGCGGATGCCTCCAGCCGGCCTGTGACGGCCGGCAGTACGCCGTTCTATCGGCCGGACGACCGGGGACTGTGGGTGGATTACGATACATGGTTCCGCGCCGGCAGCGGCTGGCAGGGCGGCACGATCAAAGGACTCGTCAGCAAACTTGGTTACCTCCGCCGGCTGGGCGTCACCGCGCTGTGGGTCAGCCCGCCCTTCCGCCAGGTCGCATTCGAGCCAAGCTACCACGGCTACGGGGTGCAGAACTTCCTGGACGTGGACCCGCATTTTGGTACGCGCCAGGAGTTTCGCGACTTCGTCCGTGCCGCCCATGATCAGGGAATTTACGTCATCCTCGACGTGATCGCCCATCACACCGGCAATGTCTTCGGCTACAATCCCGATCGCTATCCGACGCTTGACCCGGCAACGAGCAGTACGTTCAACGACCCCCGATGGGATGGCAATCATTACGCCGTGGCCGGCTTTCGCGATAGCGAGGGACGGCCGATACTCCCGTTCAGCATCTCCAATGCCGCAGGCGCTGCCGCCGCTGAACTGTTGGAGCAATCCTGGCCCGATGGCGCTGTGTGGCCGCGAGAGTTCCAGCGCGGCGAGCTATTCTGCCGCAAGGGTCGGATCACCAATTGGGGTTACTATCCTGAGTACGCTGAAGGTGACATGGCTGAAGGCCTCAAGACGCTGGATGTCCGGGTTCGCTGGGCGGGGCAATACCGTCAGCCGTCGCCGGCAATGGCCTGGCTGTGCCTGGCATACTCGTTCTGGATTGCCTACGCAGATTTGGATGGCTTCCGCATTGACGCCGCCAAGCACATGGATACCGATGCGCTCAGATCGTTTTGCGACTGGATTCGCGAGTTCGCCCAAAGTATCGGCAAAGAGCGATTCCTGCTGGTCGGCGAGGTGCCCGGCGGACGCGAGCTTGCGTGGGAACTGGTGGGAAAAACAGGGCTGGATGCCGCTCTGGGGATCGACGACATCCCCGGGAAACTGGAACGGATGGTGATGGGCCAGGCCGACCCGCTCGAGTACTTCTCTACCTTCCGCAACTGGCGATTGGACGAGCCCGACGGCGGCAAGCACCGGTGGTATCGCGACCAGGTCGTCACGCTGGTGGACGACCATGATCAGGTGCGAAAGTGGACGGCCAAGCGGCGATTCTGCGGCGACAGCCGCTACCGCGACCTGGCCTTCAATGTGATGGCGGTGCAACTGACCACGACCGGCATCCCCTGCATTTACTACGGGTCAGAACAAGGCTTCGACAGCGGCGGGCGCACGAGCAACTCGGATGTCGTGCTGCGCGAGAATATGTTTGGAGGCCGGTTTGGCGGTTTGTGTACACAGGGCCGGCACTTCTTTGACGAACAAGGGCGCCTGTACCGCGCCCTTGCGTTACTCACCGCGCTGCGCAAGCAGTTGATCACCCTGCGGCGCGGCTCACAGGTGCTGCATCGTGTCTCCGGGGACGGTGTGAATTTTAGCCATCCGCGCCGCCTGGGAGACGAGCGGATACGGTCGCTGGTGTGCTGGTCGCGCGTTTTCTTAGACCAGGAGACTTTGGTTGTCTTCAACACCGACGAGTCGGAGGCGGTTACGGCTTGGTCCACTGTCACGCCGCTGTTACGTATGGAAGGCGACGAATTCCACCTGATCTTCTGGCATGCACCCAAGCCGGATGCGGCGGCACCCGCGGCGACGTTGACGATGGAACACCGCGCCGATCTGCCGACCGTGCGGATTACGCTCCCGCCCGCAGGCTTCGCCATCTACCAGGCAGCACCCGCCTTGCACCGTCTCGGCCCCCGTCCGCGAGAGGATCTCAAACCGTGGGTAGAGACCGCGTGGCATGGCGGGATGCGACAAATCTGATAACTAAGACACAGAAAGGACACAAACATGACAACGAACACGACACAGACGCCGACAGCAGCAAACCGTCGCCGAGTACGTGAACGAAATCTGGGAGGTCAACCGTGTTGCATCAAATAACCACTTTGGGAGAACCCCGATATCCATCACCGCTGCGGCGTTTCGTCAGTGACGATCTGTACGTGCCTGAGCATATTATCCGTGGTATGTCGTCACCGCGGGAGGAATCGCTGTTCGAACTGGCCGGTCCGCGCCCCAAACTGTTTTTCGACCCTACACAGACCCGTGCCGGGATTGTCACCTGCGGCGGATTATGTCCCGGCTTGAATAATATCATCCGCTCGCTGTTCAACGAACTGAGGCACGCTTACGGCGTGCAGGAGGTGTTCGGATTTCGGGGCGGCTATCAAGGTCTCGACTCCGCCCGCTGTGAAAAGCCGTTTCGATTGACACCTGAGTTCGTGGACGACATCCACCGCCGCGGGGGGACGGCGATCGGAACCTCGCGCGGGATGGTGGACAAGGCGGCGGCGGTCGAAAGTCTCGCGAGGCTGGGAGTGAATATCCTGTTCACCGTCGGGGGCGACGGCACACAGCGCGGCGCCAATGAACTGTTCCAGATGGCCCAGCAGCGCGGGCATGAACTGGCGGTGGTCGGCATCCCGAAAACCGTGGACAACGATGTGGCGTTCGTGTCGCGGACATTCGGTTATCTGACCGCGGTCCAAGAGGCATCATCCGTGCTCGACCGCGCGCACACGGAAGCCCGAAGTGTGTACAATGGCATCGCACTGGTCAAAGTGATGGGCCGTCACGCCGGCTTTATTGCGGCAGGCGCGACGGTCGCCAGCCAGGAGGTGAACTTCTGCCTCATTCCGGAAGTGCCGTTCAAGCTGGATAATTTTCTGGATGCATTGAAGCAGAGGATTGTCAATCGTGCACACGCTGTGATCGTGGTGGCCGAGGGCGCCGGGCAGGAGTGGCTGGGCAACACGGGCGCTGAGCGTGATGCGTCCGGCAACGTGAAGCTCGGTGATATCGGCTCCTTTCTGCGCGGGCAGATAGAAGCGTATTTCAAAGCGGAGAATATCCCCGTTGTGATGCGCTATTTCGACCCAAGCTACCACGTACGCAGCGGTTCAGCCAACAGTGAAGACTCGATCCTCTGCGATCTGTTCGCCCGCAACGCCGTTCACGCCGCCATGGCCGGCAAGACTGGCCTGGTGATCGGTTTTCTGCATGACGAGTTCATTCATGTCCCCATTGAACTGCTCGCCAGCCGCCGGAAGTCCATTGATCCGACCGGCCCCGTGTGGGCCGGTGTGCTGGCTGCGACAGGTCAACCGGAGCGACTGTGATTGCGGAAAGGAGAGTACCGACGATGTGGAATATTGATTCGACAAACCGACTTATAAAAGAGATGAGCCAATCGACCGAAACTGGCGAACTGGTTGGGCTGTTCTTCGACCACGTTCGCCGCAGCGCCCATGAAAGGCGCAGAGCAGAGGCATTGATGATTGAGACTCAACGTCACATGTGCACATATATCCAAGTGAGAAAGGGTTTATAATGGAATCAACAGTCGTCACTGCTTCAGCCGCAGCCCTCGGATCGCTGGTGGGAGCCTCGGCTTCTATCGCTACGACCTGGATCACCCAACGCACGCAAAATCTCCGCGCCAGCATGGAATGGAAGCTGCGGGAGCGCCAGTCCCTATATAAGGAATTTATCACGGAGGCTTCGCGTCTGACCATCGACGCGGCAATTCACTCCATGGAACGGCCGGATCAGATCATAACCCTCTACGGTGTTTTGAGCTGCATTCGACTCGTGTCCGGACAAGAGGTTGTGCGCCAGGGGGAAGCCTGCTGCCGCCGTATTATCGAATTGTATGGACAGCCTAATTTGACGACGGACCAGCTCCGCGAGACCGTGGCGGCGCATAAATTTGACGAACTCGACCCGCTCAAGGAGTTCAGCAACGCTTGCCGGAACGAACTACTGGCAGGGTATAGGAAATCGGTAACATCACGGTGATGTGATTGGAGATATGTAGCCATGTGGAATATTCAATCAACGACAGAACTATTGAAGAACATGAGTGCGGCAACTGAGCCGGACAAACTGCTCCGGTTGTTCATCGATCACATTCGCCGCAGCGTTCATGTGGAACGCGTTCTGGTCCTCACTCGCGCCGGGGTAATGGCGCCGCAGTACCGCATCGTCCGCAGCATCACGTGGGATGCCGATAAGGGAGGCGTACTGACAGAACCCGCCGAGGTTCGCCAGGGAGGCCTTCTGGCCAGGCTTCTTTACGCCGGCAGTTTCCAGAATATCGCCGACCTCTCGCCTGAAGCCTCCGAACCTGACTTTGATCTTCTGCGGGACAGCCGCTCGCTGATTGCGTTTCCACTGTTTGAGAAGGGAGTCAGCACGGGGATGGTAGTGATGCTCGGCCCCTCACCGCACACCTGCAGCACAACCGATCTGTGCGGTCTGGCGATGATGGGTGACTTGCTGGACCGAGCGATTCACGCACAGACCCTCGCCCGCCAATTGGAGTCAACCTGTCGCGAATTGGATTGCGAGCTTCAGGCCGCCGCCGACGTTCAGCGATGGCTGCTGCCGCCATCCACACCGGTGGTCGCCAACACCGGCATCGCGACCTGGTACCAAACCGCCCGCCATTGCGGGGGAGATTACTATGACTTGGATGAAATGCCTGACGGCCGGCTGGGGGTGCTGATTGCCGATGTCAGCGGGAAAGGGGCCGCCGCCGCTGTGCTGATGGTCGTTCTTCGTACAATTGTGCACGAAACGGCCTGGTCGCGGGTGACGAGCCCCGCGGCGTTGCTGGACTATGCAGATACCCGCCTGTGCGAGTTGGGCCTGCCCCAGCGTGGCGTATTTACCACGGCTTTCTCCTGCGCCCTGGATCCGGTTACAGGAGCGTTGACCTACTCATCGGCCGGTCACAATCCGCCGCGACTGCTGCGAGCCAAGCAACGGACCGTCTTGTCCCTGGATAGGGCAGGAACGACCCCCTTGGGAATGCTTGACCAGCCGCGTACGCACACGGAGGAAACTGTCGTTCTTATGCCCGGCGACCTCGTCGTCCTTTACACCGACGGCATCACTGAGGCGATGTCGCCGGAAGGCGATATCTTCGGTATGGACCGACTGGATAAGATTCTGCGTACCTTGCCTGAGCCGATAACACCGGCTTTGGCGGTTGAGGCAGTCGCACGCGCGGTCGGGCAATTTGCAGGCGACAGGCCGCTGTCGGATGATCAGACGCTGTTGGTTCTGGGCCGGCGTGCCCAACCCGGAGAACCGGCCTATGCAGCCGCAGATACTCACGATGCTGGTTCCAGAACAACGGGAGGTAACCGAACTGCCAGCCACGAAACAATAACAATGATGCCGACTCAACCTGATATTCGGTCGCTTATTGAGAGATCGACCGCGTACTTCCAGCCAATCGTGGACCTGAACACAGGCCAGGTACTCGGGGCCGAAACCCTTGTCAGGTTCGTAAATCCGGATGGCACCCTGCGCGGGCCCGGCGGCATCATCGAGCGAGTCGAAGAGAATCTGGACGATCTTGAGGCGCTCACGTGGCGCCTCTTCCGCTCTATCGCAAAGGAAATGAAGCCATTGTTTGAACGGCACCGGCGCTTTTACGTCAGTGTCAATGTGCCACCGGTGATTCTTGGATCACCCCGGCTTAAGTACATCTTTGAAGATTCCGGTCTGACTCCGTATATCGATCGGATGGTGTGTGAGATCACGGAACGCCAGGCCCTGACCGATTTTGGTCGGGAAGTGTTGGCAATCGTACGGCCGCTGGGCCTCCGTATCGCCATAGATGATTTTGGGACCGGACACAGCAGCCTAAAGCAACTGATCGGCCTGCCGTTAGATATTCTAAAGATAGACAGGTCGGAGGTGGTCCCACTGATGAAGGAACCGACGGCCGACCGGCTGCTGCGCGGAATAGTCGCTCTGGCTGCTGCCCTGCGTGTGAAGGTCACTGCTGAGGGCGTGGAAACCCGCCAGCAGGCTTTCTTTCTTCATGCTGCGGGCGTGGACGCCGGTCAGGGGTGGCTGTGGAGCAAGGCCGTTGCCCCAGACGAGTTGGAGCGACTGATGGAGTCGGGCTTTTCTGAACATAGTCCGTTTTTTGAACCAACCCAATCTGGAGACAGAACATGACTGCGTCATTTCGAATGCCGGACTTTCCAGCCAAATCCGATACTGTCTTCGACCTGAAGTATATGCGCGTGATCTTTGATTTTGGATATGAGAAGGCCAAATCAGACACGGTGTGGTGCAAGACTCCTCCATACCTCGACATGATACGATATTAGCACGGACGAAACACTTAAAATAATTTCAGCATAGGCAAAATATGAATCTGGAAGAACTTTATAAGATTTCAGAAAATGTCAAAAAAGGCCAGAAGGCGTTTGGCTCGGCCAGACAATTGCTGCAATGTTTTGGTTATAGCAGAAGAGGAGCAGGGAATAATCCTAAGATAAAGGCTCAACTTGATAATCTCGGCATAATTACATTTCCCCCTTTTGATACGACGTGGCTTGATGAAGAATTCGCGTTCAAACGGAAAGATGAACCGCAACCGCAATCTGATACAAATACGCATGTACAGGCCGACCCAATAAATGGTGCAGCCGATGCAGACAAATTTGTGAAAGAACCGGCGTTTCGAGTCGGTCGATTGAAATCAGCGAATAAAAAACCGCTTTCTGTCAATACCAATACAAAGCTAAAGGAGGCGGCGACAATCATGATGATGAATGATTATTCTCAGCTTCCTGTGATTGACGGGAAGACGCTGAAAGGAGTGATCAACTGGAAAACCATTGGAAACCGTCTGATACAAAATTGCGACGGTGACGAAGTCCGATTTTTTATGGAAAAAGCAACAGAGATATCGTCCGACGAATCGATATTTACGGCCATTGAATTAATAAAACAGTACGGTTTTACATTAGTACGGGGCAAAGGAATGATAGTCGGAATTATCACGACGTATGATCTTGCAGCGGAGTTCAGAGACTTTGTGGAGCCGTTTTTGCTATTGGCTTCGATTGAAAACCAAATACGTACGATGTTGGGCGCCAAGCTGTCTTTGACAGACATTAAAGCCGCCAAGGACCCTGCTGACACTGAACGTGAGGTTACCTGCATCAGCGATTTATCATTTGGTGAGTACATGAGAACCTTTCAGAATCCGGAGTTGTGGGACAAATTGAGTTTGAATATCGATAGAAAACATTTTACCAATAAGCTGGATGAAATCCGAAATATCCGCAATGAAGTGATGCATTTTGCTCCTGACCCGCTGGATAACGAAGAAGTTCTTACGCTTTGGAACTTTTCGGTTTTTCTCGATACATTGACAAAAAAGGAATTCTCAAACAAGTAACGGTCGCAAAAAGAAAAGAACAAAAATAATTCTATAAAACAAAGAACGAACCGATCTTATCAGAGTGATCAGAAATTATAAAAAGGACGATTATGAAAATTCATGGATATTTAGCAGGTGGAATTGTTTTCGGGTATAGTGGAGCAAAAAGCTCGGAAAGGGACTCGAAACAATGACCCAGAACAACGATACTTTAGGCCCGTGTGGTACGGGCGGCCCCGTGGATTCTGCCATCGGCATTCGACCTCAAATGCCATAGAAGCGTTTTCTGGAGCCGCTGTGCTAACGGCGCATACGGAGCCAGCATTTTCCACTGTCCTCAAAACAGAGCTCAAGACAGTAAAAAATCGTGCGAGGACAGTAAAGAACATTAAAGAATCGAGAGACTCTAACTCTTTGTTTTCATTGAAGTTAAGTGCTAAATACAGGTTTTTCATGAGGTTGCAAAAAGAGAGCAAATTGAATCCCGCTCTCTCCGCCAGATGAGTGGATAGTGTGCTTTCAAGCATTTTTAAGCAGAAATCGTGAAAACTGAGTCATCGCAAGATTTTCAGATTGCCTAAGGCGACAACACCTTGTACAATTACACCAAGTTTTTGGCCTAAAATGGGGTTTATGCCCCAATTAACAGGTCAAAAGTGACGGGTTGGATGACTAAAGCAGTTCGATAATCGTCCACCCAAGTACCCTGTTTTACCGAAAATGGCCGTTTGGCGAAAATGTCAAACGGCTTAGTCTTT
>CAZICJ010000032.1:0-28212 GCA_964537635.1 uncultured Pirellulales bacterium | reverse complement strand
CATAATGTCCACTAAATTCTATCCCTTTTTAACCAATTTTATTGGAGGAGAGCCATATTTATAAATTACAAGATAAATCAAGTCTGGAATGTGATGCTTTATGGTTTGCCCTTGCTTTTTCCGCCCTCTTGTGGTATAATACCGGTTGTTGTGGAACCCAATTCCACAACGCTGGCAAGCCCCCCCGCCAGCCGCTGTTCTTTCACAATTGCATAAGTATCTGGCTCTGTAAATCCCGTTAATCTTGCCTGAAATCCTATCCTTCTACGAGATAAGAGCTGTTTTTAAAAAACGAAGCCATTTTTCCTGCTGAAGGCTAACCGCTTTTTGAAAAACGAACCCAATTACCCCATTTTCAGACCAAAAACGCATATTCGCAAAACAAACCCAATATGATAATAGAATAAGAAGTGCTTATAGTTTGCTCTTGTACGAAAAATTTCAAAACGACCCCATTCTTGACATCGGCTTTTCATCAGAGTATTTATATGGACAGAAGCGGTTTATTTTACTGAAAAGGGCGGTCTTTTGCCGAAGTAATGGTTATGATAAAGAAAAAACTTATTACGATACGCTACGACTATTCGATAGAGATGCTGGTGGTGCTGCTGATGGCTATCGGGACGGTGTTTGTTTTTTCGGCCGGCGCCAGTGTGTCAGGCGAATATGAATGGAAGCGGTTTTATGACTTTACGACGCTCAAGCAGTTGTTGTTTTTTCCCGCCGCCGTCCTGTTGATGTATCTGGTGGCGATGATGGATTACCGGCGATTTGCGTTTCTTAGCCGCAATCCGCTGCGGTCGCTGACGCCGTATTTAATTGTAACCAGCTTAGTTCTTTTAGTGGTCGTGCTGTTGTTTGGGGAGGAGCGGAATTTTTCCAAACGCTGGCTGGATTTGGCGCCGGGGGCAATGTATATCAGCTTTCAGCCCTCGGAGCTGGCCAAATGGGCGGTCTTGATATTTCTGGCTGCGGCGTTAGACCGCTGCCGCGACCATCTGCATTTGTTTTGGAAATGTTTTGTCCCGCTGTGCATTGTGCCGGCGGCGGCCATCGGATTGATTATCACGCAGGATTTCGGGACGGCGGCATTTATTGCCTTATTGACATTTATCCTGCTATGGCTGGGCGGGGCGGTCTGGTGGCATTTTCTGACGCCGCTGCCGGTGGTCATTCCGGGGTTTGCGGCGGCCATCCTGATGTCGCCCACACGCCTGAACCGTATTAAGGATTTTCTCGACCACGGAACCATCGCGTATCAAGCCGAACAGTCTCTTAAAACGATCGCTACCGGCGGGATTTTTGGCAAAGGGCTTGGGCAGGGGGTGTTTAAGTACGGGCATTTGCCCGAAGATACCACCGATTTTATCTTTTCGATTATTGCCGAAGAAAGCGGTTTTATCGGGGCGATAGCCATCGTCCTGCTTTTTGCGGTATTCACCGTGCTGGGTTTAATCGCCGTGCTGCGGTGTCCTGACCGATTTGGCAGGCTGCTGGGCGCAGGCATTGTGCTGTCGATTGCCATCCAGTCCGCCGTCAACATCGGCGTTGTTACGGTGGTGCTGCCGACCAAGGGCATTCCGCTGCCGCTGATCAGCGCCGGCGGAACCAGTATGCTTTTGACCGCTGCCGCCGTCGGGATTCTGATTCGTATTGTTCGCCAGACACAGCAGGAAATCGATAATCCAACAGCCTTTTCGTATCTGAAATTTCAGCAGGAATCTATCTAAAACAGCGGATTCCAATATCCAATAATAACGGGAGTATGTGTCGATGAATGTGTATTTTGCCGGCGGCGGAACAGGGGGGCATCTTTATCCGGCTATCGCCGTTGCCCAACAGTTAAAGGCAATTTGTCCGCAGGCGGAATCGGTGTTTTTTTGCAGCAGCCGGGCGGTTGACGCCAGAGTCCTGTCGCCGACGGACTATGAGTTTTTGCCGCTGCCGGCGCAGGGGTTAAGTTTCAGCCTCAGGGGGCTGGCGGGCTTTTACAGCGGTTTTATCAAGAGTTATTATTTCGTCAAGCAGCTCCTCTCGGCTAATCGCAACAATACCGTTGTTGTTGGAACAGGCGGGTTTGTCTGTGCGCCGGTCGTGCTGGCCGCCCGCTCATTGAAGATTCCAGTCTTGCTGATTAATGTCGATATCGTTCCTGGCAAGGCCAACCGTTTTATCGCCCGATTCAGCAAAAAGGTCTTTGTTCAGTTTGATAAGACTGCCGGCTATTTTAAGGCAGGGCTTGCCGAAGTCGTCGGCTGTCCGCTGCGGGATGGTTTTCAACATGCAGACCCCAAAGAGGCTCAGCAGGCGCTCAAACTCGATCCGACTAAAAAGACACTGCTGATTACCGGCGCCTCCAGCGGTTCACAGGATATCAATCGGGCAATACTCAAGATGCTGCCGCATATCGGCAAATTCGCCGCCGGCTGGCAGATTGTTCACCTGACCGGCACGGCCAATTACAGCGGCGTCGTTTCGCAGGTCAAAGGCAGTCCGGCTGCCTATTTTCCGGTGGAGTATTACGACAATATGCCGAGTCTGTATGCGACGGCGGATATTATCATCGGCAGGGCGGGGGCAGTGAGCGTCGCTGAATATGCGGCGGCGGGCAGGCCGTCAATCTGCATTCCTTACCCCTACCATAAGGATAACCACCAGTACCTCAACGCCGAGCAGTTAAGTCTGAAGAATGCCGCCATGATTGTACCGCAGAATTTATCCAATCCGGCGGAGTTTGAGAGCCGTTTGATGAAGACGGTGTTTACACTGATGGATGACGACCAAAGACAAAAACAGATGTGTCAAGCTGCCGCAGCATGTGCCAGGATGGACGCCGCCGGCCGCATTGCTCGTGCGATTGCCGACGCAGCATTCTGAAACGAAAGGGAACTCGTATGATTATCAAAACCATAAAAGATGTGGCTGCCGAACCGGTTGCGATGGACGGCGCCGAAAAAGTATCTGTCCGGGTGCTGTTCGGTCCCAAAGATAACGCCACGACATTTGCGATGCGGGTGTTTGAATTGGACAAGTCCGGCCATACGCCCCATCATACCCATGCGTTCGAGCATGAGGTTGTGATTTTGTCCGGCCAGATTGGTGTTGTCAGCGACAAGGGAACAACGCCATTAGGCGTCGGCGATGTGGTGCTGGTGATGCCCAATGAGAAGCATCAATTTCGGAATTTGTCGGACACAGAGACGGCCAGTTTTATGTGCCTGGTTCCCATCCAGTACCAGAAATAGCCGCCAGGCCTATTGGTTTGCAATGGCATTTTGAATACGTTTTACGGCTTCTTCCAGCAGGTTTCGCGGACATCCATAGTTGAGCCGCACAAAGCCGCTGCCGTCAAATTCCCTGCCGTCGGATAAATATACGCCTGCCGATTTGAAAAATTCCAGGGGGTTAGTCTGCTGTATCTGCCGCACATCAATCCACGCCAGATAGGTCGCCTGTGGTTTGTGTATATGCAGCGGCGGGCGATTGAGTTGGGTGTGCAGAAAGTCCCGGTTTTGCCGCAGATAGCCAATCAGGTCTTGTCTCCATTGCTTTCCGTGTTCAAAGGCGGCCAGCGTTGCCGTCAGCCCCATCGTATTGACATGGGGGACGATGCCAGCAGCGGCAGCCTTGAATCGCCTGCGCAGTGTTTCGTTGGGGATAATCGCCATCGCGCAATTCAATCCGGGCAGATTGAATGTCTTGCTGGCTGACATCAGCGTAATGGTTTGGTTTTGAATTTCCCGGCTCAATGAAGCCGTCGGGATATGCCGGCAGGATGGCTCCAAAACCAAATCACAATGGATTTCATCCGAACAGATAGTAATCTGTTTTCGCAGACAGATATCACACAATCGCTGGAGTTCTTCTTGTGTCCAAACCCTGCCCGTGGGGTTGTGCGGGCTGCATAACAGCAGCAGGGAATGCGGCGGGGCGGCAGCCTCAAACAAATCGAAGTCGATGGCGTATTGGTCGGGCTGGTTGAGCATCGGTACACGAACCAACGGACGGCCGGAATACTGCGGCGAGGTCAAAAACGGGGGATAAATCGGCGTCATCGAGATGACACTTTGCGATGGCTCAATCAGTCCTCGGCAGGCGACATTCAGGGCGCTGACCAATCCCGGAAGCCAGACAATCCAGTCTGGTTCAATTGCCCATCCGTGTTGGGCAAAAATCCACGCTGCCGCCGCCTGATGATGGCGTGCCGAGGGAGTTGAGTAGCCGAAAACGCCGTGTTTCGTGCGGCTTTGCAATGCCTCAATTATCGGTTCGGCGCAACGGAAATCCATATCTGCCACCCACATCGGCAATATGGAAAAATCCTTAAATCGTGCCCACTTGAGACTGTCTGAGCCGGTACGGTCAAGGACCTGGTCAAACAAGGAATCGCTCATCGTATTTCCAAAGGGACATGTCAACGTTTAATACCGTTTTTTGGAAAATCCGCGGCGTTCTGTTCCAGCGCCTCTGTTGTCTGATTCAGGGGCGGAATAACCGTTTTCGACCTTGCCGAAAACCATCCGTCCGGCAGAGGTCTGCAGGGCGCTGGTTACGGTGAAATTGATAACCTGCCCAACCTTGTCGTTGGCGCCTTCTACGACGACCATCGTGCCGTCTTCCATATAGCCGACGCCCTGGTGGCTTTCCTCGCCGAGCCGATTGATTTTGACCTGCATGACTTCGCCCGGCAGGGTAACGGTTTTGAGTGCGTTGGCAAGGTCATTGATATTGACGACATCGACGCCGCGAAGCTGGGCGACCTTGTTGAGATTGTAATCATTGGTAACCAGCCGGCCGTTGCAGTTTTTGGAAAACGCAACCAATTTTTGATCCACGCCGGCACGCTCCTCGATGCCCGGCGGCGGGGTGTCGTCAATCAGCACCTCAACGGCGGTATTGTGCTGGAGTTTGTTGAGCATATCCAGCCCGCGCCGGCCGCGGTTGCGTTTCATCTTGTCGCCGGAATCGGCAATCAATTGCAGTTCATTAAGCACAAACCGCGGCACAATCAGCGGTGAATCAAACACCCGCGTCTGGGCGATATCCGCGATACGCCCATCAATAATGACCGACGTATCCAGCACCAGCGGACGAAGCCCCTTAATCTGACGCGAAAACTCCACATACGGAATCACAAAACGCACATCATCTTTGGTACGGATAACAATGCTGATGATTAAATAGCAGACGCATACCCCGACAATCCACTTGGTAACCTGGAGAACATCGTCGTTCAATTTCAGATAAAGCATATTGACCATATCCAGCACTTTGAACATCGGCCAGTTAATCAGCATCCCGACCAGCAGTCCAAAAAAGACCCCCGCAAGGGCGTTGAGGGATTTTTTGGGCGTTAGCCATTCCACCGCAATCGCCAGAATTACAATCGAAAGGCCTGCAATGTAAATAGAAAAATCTTTCTGCTCTGAGACCGTTTCCTGCAGCCCAACAAGCAAAATAGAGGTGGCTGTTACAAAAAATAAAAACCGCATTACAAATAAAATCATACATCTGCCTTTCAATAAAAATAAAGAATCGGTATAATATCTTCCGCCGCAAAAAGCGAATAGACACCCGCATTCTAATATAATCTATAAGGACTTACAAGTAATTACTGCCTTCTGTTATTGTCGTCATTCATGCGGACATATCATAACCAAATGCTGTGATTGGCGGGGAAAAATTCCTTTTGATTAAGAAAAGAATCATTATAGGACGTAGAATAAAAGACAGGGGATATCTTTATTTGAATTTGGTGCAATTTACTGATTAAGCCGCCGGCGGATTTGGCCGACTTCACGGAAGACAAAAACCATATTATATTGGAGTTGCTGCAAATGTCTGGCGTCCCGAAGAAGATATATTCTGATAACTGGTTGGATATCGCTCTTGAGGCGGCACAAGCGGCTGCGAGAAGAAAGAGCCTTGTGTTCATCAAAGAGACAAGCAGTCTGCCTAAAGAATTGAATGTGGACAAGGAAAGATTGTCCCGGGTGTTATCCATTTTGTCCGAATTGGCGGTTCAGCGTACCGCCGAAGGAACGGTTCGTCTGATCATAGAACCGGCAGAGGCGGGGCAAACGGCTACATTCCGCTGTTGTTTCGAAAATCCCGGAACAATTGCCGACATCGACAAGATCCATCAAGTTCTCGATTTGGAAATTCCTGTCGGCAGTTGGCCTAAATCGTATCTAAGCGAGCCGGAATCAATGACATTGCGTATGGCCTCCAAACTCGTTGAGATAATTGGCGGCAAATTAGAGTGCAAGTCAGCCGCAAACCAGACGACACAATTTTTCTTTTCTTTCAACCAGATTGCCGTATCGGCCGGAAAATCGCAGTCATCCTGCCTGGCTGCGGCGCTTGAGGCAAAGTCTGCCGCCAATATGCCCTTGCAGTCGCCCGCATCTTGCTCGATTGCGGCACAATCCGACCGTCCTCGCAGCGCGGATGTTTTAATTGTGGATGATGTGGCGGAAAACAGAATGCTGGCCGAAATATTTCTCAAAAAAATGGGACACCATCCGAGCTGCTGCACCAATGGACAGCAGGCGGTGGAATTGTGCGCCAAACAGAAATACGATGTGATTCTGATGGATATCCAGATGCCTGTTCTGGATGGTCTGGAGGCAACTCGCAGAATCCGCAAGGAGGGCTTGAATGTCAGCGCCTTTATCGTTGCAATGACTGCCTCGGATATGGCGTCGGATGAAATCGCCGCCAGACAGGCCGGCTGTGATGACTGCCTGACCAAGCCGATAGAAAAAGTCAAGCTGGGCAAGAAAATTGCCGCCGCCTTCGACCGCAATAGCCAGACAAACGGAGAATCGACGCTTTCTTTCCTCGATGGCAACAGCGATTACCAGAAGAACATAGAAACTTTTGTTCACGGTTTGCCCGGGTGCATTGACGATATCAAAGCGGCAATCCATGATAACAATCAAAATGAAATGGAATTAAAATTGGCCGCATTCAAGCGGCTCAATGGACTGGCCGAATATGCGGATATCTCGCGAAAAGTAGAGTCTCTCGAATTATCCATCCAAAAAAACTGTCTTGACAAACTGAATTACCAATTGAACGAATTAGCCCAAATGTGTTTGGCATTCCATCTTAAAAAATCATAACTTTATTTTTAGTATGGACTTATATTTGATACGACAGGATGTCTGCCCCACATCTCAGTCCTCGTTGAGGTATTCTTTAGCCCGAATAGCATTCTAAGTTCAAAGATTGGCTCAAAAAGCACAGGAAATTGCTTGACCGCACCCAAAAAACGGCTATATTCCTCTGTTTGCAATGCGGATGTGGCGGAACTGGCAGACGCGCAGGCTTCAGGTGCCTGTGGGCTTAACGCTCGTGAAGGTTCGACTCCTTTCATCCGCATTTTTTTTACGGCCACTTAATAGCGGGGGTTGTCTATCTTGAATAGGATATAGCATAATTTAACGATAATGCCCCCGATTCGTCGATAGAAAGAATAAATACCTTAAAAAAGATGTTGGATGGTTAAATTTTTATTTCAATTTCAACGCGATGCCCAGCAGATATCGCCTGCGGTATTGGTTGGCATTGGCTTTGCTCTGACTTGGGTGGGGTTGTGCCTGTGGTTGGGCGGTCTGCGATGGCTGCGGTTTTTTGCCGGATTGACCCTGGCGATTGCGGGGTATATTGCGGGGCGGATTTTGTTCCCTGCTCAGATGGTGCATCTTGTTTTCATTGCGATTGTGCCTGCCTGTGTGGGGGTGTTTCTTGACAAAATAACGATAGTTCTGTTGGCCGCCGGCATGGCAGCTCTGGCAGGCTTGCTGATTTTCAGTGCGCCGGTTTTAAACTCGCCGGACCATTGGACAGATATCCCCGCCGCCTCCCCGGCGCCGCAAAATCCAACGGACAAAATGATCCACAGCATCAACATCCTGAAAACCGATGGGCTTTACCTGTTTGAAAAAATCAAACAGCCGATTGTTCGATTGGGCAGTCTGGCGTATGCGATAGCGATTACCGCATTGCTTGTTGTCGTCGGCGCATCATTTGTGATGAGCCGCTGGATTTGTGCGGCGGCCTGCTCGACCGTCGGCACGGCGATGATTGCGATTGGAATGCTCTTCCTGCTGCTGTTTAAGAGCGCTTCGCCGATTGATATGGCTGCTGTGAATCCGCCGATGTATGGCTGGATTGCTGCGGCAATGGTTATTTTTGGGATACTGGTCGAATTGGCGCTGTGTCCGGCGCCCAAAAAACGAAAACCTTCTGTTCCATCCAAAGGAGAATCGATATGAGTTGGGATATGCTGCTGGCGGCCGCCAGTCAATCAACCAATTCCGGACAAGATGTGCAGGTTGTGCCTGTTGATTTTATCTGGGAGCAAATTACCAGCCTCACCTGGTTTCAGGCCGTGCTGGGTATTTCGTTCGGCATTGTCTATTTGCTGTACGGCTGGCGGATTTTCCGCGTGCTGGTGGTGGTTTGCTTTGCGATGGCCGGCATGTTTTTGGGTATCAAAATAGGGCAGCGGCTTGGCGGACAGAGCATCAATCTTATATGGGGCGGCGTGCTGGGGTTGATAGGGTTTGCTGTTTTGGCAGTACCGCTGATGAAGTGGTGCGTGTCGATTCTGGGCGCGGCGGCCGGCGGCATTTTGACTGCAAGCCTCTGGTATGCCTTTGGCCTGCCGCAGGAGTTTATCTGGGCGGGCGCCGTTATCGGCGTTGTTGCCGGCGGCCTGATGTCCTTTATTCTGCTCAAGATATCCGTGATGCTCTTTACCTGTCTGGGCGGCAGCGCCGTCGTTGCCGTAGGTCTGCTGGCGCTGATGCACCTGTATGAAACCCAAGTCCTGCAGACATCGCCGGGCAAAATTCACGAATTAGTTTTTCAGACCACTTGGTTTTTGCCGGTCTGCCTGATTGTACCGACGCTCATTGGCGTCTTTGTTCAGAACAGGTTTATCAAGCACTCCGACAAATGGGATTTTGAATCATAATAGCCCGGCTCAATCAGGGGTTGCAGACCTTGCAGGGTTTGCGGCCGGTTTGAATAGCCTGTTCTCGCGTCTCAAAGACAAGCAGGGTGGATTTCAATATCCTCTTGGCATGCCGGCAGTCCGCACGGTGAAATGTTTGGCTGTTTTTGGATGCGGCGTAACCGGTTTTTGAAGGTTCATTCGCCGCAGATGCTGGGGCGGGCGTGTCGGGGTCTGCCTGTGCCGGCGGCACGCTGCTGCCAACCGGAGTAAGAATTTTCTGAGCAAACCCCTTGTCAATCAGCAGTTGCCCCAGGTCTTTTCCATCGGCTTGGATATCCGCCACCAGACAAAAGCCGCTGCCTCGTGTAATATGCGTTAACTGGATTTTGCCCGAAGCCGGCAGGTTGGGGTCGCCGGCGGTTTGTGAGCGGTTCAGGCAGCCCTGGAGTGTTTGCATGACAAATTCCCGCATCGGCACGCTAAAGCCGCTTTCCGTGGGGGCAAGTCCGCGAATCTGCACGGGCATTTCCTTGCCGACAATCGCAGGCCAGCCGGCGATATCGCAGTAGATGCGGCTTTGGCTGTCCACCCGCAGCACACCTGACACGATGGCATTGCCGTAATCAGCGGTTGCTTGAGTTGGAGCAGGAGATTCAGCACCTCCAACGCAGGCCGACAAAAAAAACGCAAAAACCGGTATCACGCAGTTCATACACAGCCTCCTTAAAAACCAAAGGATAAAAGAGCGATTACGGATGGTCAAAGACCATTTGTTTGACTTCGACGCCTTCGATGGCGTTGAGTTTGTCGGCAAGTTTCTTGGCATTGGCAGCATCGTCGGTCATTTCCAGAATCAGCAGGCCGTTGGCTGAGCAAAAACCCTTGTCCGCCTCATGCAGACCCAACCGCGTACGGATACTGCAGCCGAATTCCGTCAGGGCGTCCTGCACGTTGCGGACATGATGCGTCCGGTCGGTAATGTGAACGCCTAAAATAATGTGCTGTTTGAGTGGCATAATCAATCCTTTCTATAGTGTCAATTTTCCTGTTTCAACCGCAAGCAAATCATGCGGGGCCATCTTGTTCGTCTATGTCCGCCAGGATGTCTGTCGCCGGGTTATTCCGGATGTCCTCCAAAACCTGCCTGGCCTGGTCGGCCTGGCTTTCTCGCACCAGCAGTTTGACGGTACATGTCGGCATGGTAAAAAACAAGCCGATGCCGGCAAGAAGATCATTTTCGACGACCGCATCAATGCCTGCGTTTTCCAAATCAAGTCTGGCCAAATAAGCATTTTCCGGAGTGTCAAATTGCTCGACAACAACCAGTTTGTCTTCCATAGCGTCATTCTCCATTTCTGATGTTTCTGTCCGAAACTGACGGTGATTATACCTGTCCATCCGGCCAGTATCAACCCCAAATTCCTTCTTTTTTACTGCAATACTCCGCATATATACCTACACACCTGTTTTACAAAATGAATCCATTTGTGGAAAACATGCCGCCAACGACTGCTCTGCTGTCGGCAGCACCATCATCTGTCGCGGTATTCAGTACAATATCCGCAGACCATTTGATGTGATTATCACTCGCTCAAATGATTGAGCCGACTCAGTGGCCGACAATCGCAATCCCGAGTTTGTCGGCAAGTTCTAATGTCTGCGGCTTATCAATTATGAGGGTTTTGCCTTTTTCCACGACCACGCAACAGGCCTTGTTGCGTGCCAGGCTTTCGATGGTATCGGTGCCGATGCACGGCACATCAAACCGCATATCCTGATTGGGCTTGGCGGCTTTGAGCAGTGTCCAGCCGCCTTTTTTGCACAACAGGCCGGCACGCTCTATCATTTTAGCCGTTCCCTCAATCGCTTCAACGGCGATAATCTCCCGTTCCTTTACGGCAATTGCCTGACCGATATCCAGCCTGCCGATTTCCTTGACCATCGGCCAGCCAAAACGGATATCTTCAATCACCGAGGCAGGGGGCTGGGTTTTGGTCATTACGCCCTCACCGGCCAGATGTTCTTGACAGTACTTGGTTGAGTCAATCAACATAATCCCTCCGCTTGCCAGTTCATCGGCAATCGCATTTAACACCGTGTCGTTGCGTTTATCCTTGTGCCGCAGCCGCCAGTACCAAATCCGAAACGCCCGCCAGTCCGGCAGGTATTTGACTATCCGCCAGGGAGTATAGATGTTCTTCTTAGATACCCGGCCGACCATGATGGTATCTGTGACGCCGTATTTCCGCAGTTGCCGCATCCAGCCGCCCGGACGGGCGATTGCGCCATAAAAGAACACATCGACACAGTCAGCCAGCTCCGGCTCCGCATTGTCTGCAAGTCCGGCGCAAATGACGCGGCATCCCGCCTTTTTAGCGCCTTCGGCAACTAAGAACGGCAATCTGCCCTGGCCGGCAATTAACCCAATAACCTGCTGCTGTTTGTAATTCATTTTGGGCTAGTAAGGTTATCCACTTGTTTCTGGATGTTTTTAATCTGCTTTTTCATATCGGGCAGAGTTTCTATCAAGCTGTAGGCACGCAGGGCTTTGCCTGCTTTAATGGCCGGCGCTCCGGCAATCATCGCTCCATCCGGCACTTCATTGGCGACGCCGGCTTTGGCGGCGATTTTGACCAGATTGCCGATTTTAATATGGCCGACGATGCCAGCTTGACCGCCGACAACGCAATGATGACCCATTACTACCGAGCCGGCAACGCCGACCTGCGGTACCAGCAGGCAATGGCCTCCGATTTTGGTGCCGTGGCCAATCGCCGTCAAATCGCCGATTTTACTGCCTTTGCCGATGATTGTATCGTCAAGCGTTCCCCGCTCAATAGCGCAGCCGGCGCCGATTTCCACATCGTCTTCCAGGACGACCCGCCCGATTTGCGGTATCTTGTGGTGG
The DNA here is from genome assembly GCA_964537635.1 of uncultured Pirellulales bacterium. GTDB lineage: Bacteria > Planctomycetota > Phycisphaerae > Sedimentisphaerales > Anaerohalosphaeraceae > Anaeroglomus. The sequence goes on along the minus strand of CAZICJ010000032.1, from coordinate 16,336 downwards.
TTCCCCTTGTGGGTCGCAAAGCCGAAGCCATCCTGTCCGACCGTAGCGTTTGCCTGAATAATCACGCGGTTTCCGACCACGCACTGGTCATAAACGACCGCATTGGGATAAATGATGCAGTCATCGCCGATTTTGGCTTCCTGTCCGATGTGGGCGCCGGAGTAAATGATGCAGTTATTGCCGATAACGGATTTGTCCCCAATGACGGCAAACGGATGGATATGGCAACCCTGGCCGATGGCGGCGGTGGGGGCGATAGACGCCTGCGGACTGACGCCGCAAAGGGGATGCTTTCGGTGTCCGTGCAGCAGCACGACACACTGCATAAACGCATAATAGGGGTCTTCGACAACAATCAGTGCGGCAGCCGATTCCATCGGCTCGGAGACCAGCACGGCGCCGGCCTGCGTCGTTTTGACCTGGGGGGCATATTTGAGATTGCTCAGGAAAGTAATCTCGCCGGCCTGGGCTTTGTCCAGCGTTGATGCGCCACGAATGACCATATCTGGGCTGCCGATTATTTTGCCGCCAATATGGTCGGCCAGTTCTTGCAATATTTTGGGCATACATATCCTTTGGGGTCTTTTTTGAGCTCATTGACCTGTGAAAATAAAGAATTCACGAAAAAAACGGTCTGGCGGACAAGCCGCCGCTATCGGAGGAGGAGGGATTCGAACCCCCGGAACCTTTCGGCTCAACGGTTTTCAAGACCGTCGCAATCAACCACTCTGCCACTCCTCCATAAAGGAGTTTGGATTGGGTATATTTGGCCAATCAGACAGTACTTTACCAGACAACTTTACCGGATTCAAGGATTTTGTTATTTTCTGCAAAACGGTGAAATGCCCGTATTTTCGATTGACAAAAGTGAGAATCGAGGCTAAAATCGTATCGAATTGATGAATAATCAGATAGAACCGGGGGCAATGGGGACGATTATGCGTCTATTTGTAAGTCTCGGCGGCAGCAGTGTTAGCGAGCAGAAGTTTGACCGTGGGCCTATCTATGTGGGACGACAGATGGGCAGTCAGGTCTTTTTGCCCGATAATCGGGTGTCGCGTCAGCATGCCGTCCTTTACACCACCAAAGACGGCACCTGGATACTGGAATCTATCAGCTCTTCGAACAAGACCTATCTCAATCAGGTTGCCATCCACAAAAACGAGATTAAAAACAACGATATGATTCAGATTGCGGATTTTTCTATCCGTGTCAGCCTCGAAGAGGATGATGTGGACGAGGATAAGATGACAGCCCCTATGGAAGATACCGTAGTGAGCGACCAGATACGCCGGGAATTACATACCGTTGAGCGCAATCTCGATGCGATTGACGCACCGCCGATTCGTTTTCCAGCCAAACGCATCAAACAGCTATGTCAAGCGATGAGCCGCATCTGTGCATCGAAAAATCTCCGTCAGCTTCACGAGGCGCTGTGCGAAGTATGTATGCACCAGTTTTCGGCGGTCAATGTCTGGGTTGCGATTCGCAAAGCCGGCACAGGGCCGATGGATTTTCAGTCCGGCAAAAAACTGTCCACCCTGTCCATCGACAGGCACGACCTGGCGCTGCCCACCAATCTGAATGAATCGGTCGAAAAGCAGCAGTATCTGCTGGTTCATCAAATGCCCCGGCAGATTACAAATAAGGGCATTCGTTCGGTAATTATTGCGCCAATGATGTATGAAAAGAATTGCCATGGGGTGCTGTATCTGGAAAATTCCACCGAACATCCTCATTATACACTGGCGGATCTGGATTATCTGATTTTGATTGCTCTGTCAGCGGCGCATCATCTCCAGAAAATCGACCACTCCGCGTCCGGTGGGACTTAGCCGGCAGATTTTTGCCCAGCGGTGATTTCGATGGGGATTGCCGGCAGTACCCCAACTGTTGTCCGCTGGGTCTGTCCGGTGGATTTACCGGTTTTATCCTTGACGGCATTTTCAAAAATCAATTCCACAATCAAATTATCCCGCGAACCGACCGCGGCGGTCTGGGGGTCGGCAAGAATGTCAAATTTAATTCCATTCTGTACCACCTGCGGATTTTCGAGAGTAATTCCCTTTGGCGGTTCAGACAGCACCATATCAGTCGCCGCAAACCCGGCAGGTTTGCGCGGTGTTTTATAAAACACTTCGGACTTTCCGCCTGCGGGAATACGAAGCGGCGTTTCGGACGACAGTTTCATCGAGGGCATCATTCCGCGGGATTTCTGTACCACACAGAACAACTCCTGCGACGGGACCAAATGGCGATAGAGAAATGCCTGCATCATATCATCTGCCGGGATTGCCGCACGGACGACCGTTTTGCCGTTGACAACAGCGGTGCCCTTAAATTGCAGGTTGACCGGTTGTCCGGGCGAGTCGGCAGGGGCTTTGACCGTCATCCAAAGTCGATTGCAGCCGGCTGGAATATGACCACCTTCCAGCTCAAAACCCCATTTGGAATCCACCAGGCTCATATCGATGGGACTGTTGAAGCCGTCTTTGGCAAGCACATAGGCGCAGACCGGCACACAATTACCTGTGCGGACATACAGGCTTGACGGCGTTATCCGCAATTCAAAGTCAGGCTGAGGCGGCGAGACTCTCAGGCGATACCCATACGCCGTGCCGCCGTGCTGGCGGGCATCGGACAAATGGACAAAATACTTGCCGTCGGCCGGCAGCGGGGTCATCAGATAGGAATCCGCCGGATGGGTAATCGTACCGACGGCATCTTTGTATAAAAAACTATCTTTACTTACAAAGTCGTCATTTTCGGCGATCAGTTTGCCGGTGCGGTCTGTCAGGCGAATGCGTGAATCCAGAGGAGAACGCAACTGACGCGCCATGACTTCGACTACGAGCATCTGGTCTTTGCGGCCTTCTACGGCAAAGACATCGACATCTCCGGCAGAGTCAATCCGGCCGTTGACAATCATCGGCAGACGCAGGAGCTGGGCGGCGGCGGGCGTGTCATTATCCGCCGTTTCGCTGCATTCGGGCAGGGTGTCAACGGCATACGAAATGACATTGGATGCGGCCGTTTCATCACAAAGCCGCGTTTGCCGGATGGGGGGGGCGCCGGAATCCGAGTTCAGCGGAAGCTGGTTTGTTTTCAAGTTCCAGCCTTCGATTGCCGCTGCGGTTTGTTTGCCTTCCGCTGCTCCCAGCGGAAATGCCGAGGTGATAAACGGCTGCTGGCCGATGGTGAGCCGATAGACAAAATCCTCGCGTCCGCGATAGATGGAATCCCGAATTTCAATCTGATACTCTCCGTTTTTTGGGATGACAGCCATCATTGCCGGGTCGGGGTCAAACTGGTAATCATCCGTATAAGCGATTTCCTTACCATCGGCGTCATAGAGCGCCAGTGTCGCCTGAAACCACCCCGGAACCGCGTCGGCAAGATACGGAATCAGACTGCGGGCAGCGACGGTAATGACAAGCTGCTGTCCGCGCTGCGCCCGAAAGCGGAAACGGTCCACATCGCCTGGCAGGATTTGGCCGTTGACCACCGTCGGTACCGTCAGCGGTTTGCTTTCGAGCAGATCGCTGATTTCGGTAAGACGCGGCATGTTGGGAAAATCCCCAAAACTTTCTCCACCGTTTGGTTCTATCTCCATCGCTTCGGGCTGCAAACCGACTTCAAACCTCATCGGATTGGTTAGTCCTGCCGCAGTATGCAGGCGGATTTCCCGAACACCCGGCTCGGCGTCGGGTGCAATGGTCAATTCTACAAGCACGGTTTCCGCCAATTGGCGATTTTGCTGCTGTTTGGCACGGGACCCGAACAGCACGGTGGTAATATGAGCCAGTTCCGCAAGGCTTTTGTTTTCCAAATCGTTCAGCATCGGATGTTCGGGCAGTTCAACAGGTGTTGTCGGCTCGGTTGCCTGCTGGGCTTTTTTGCGTTCTTCGATAAATCGGGCAAAGCCGGGACGGTTGGGAATTTTGGCCAGTTGGGTTTGCCATGCCAGCCGCATCTGCCGCTGAACTTCTTTGCGCTGGTCGCCGTTGAGATTTTGTATGTTGGGGATTTGGCGAACCACCGTGCCGCGAACGCCCTTGCCGCTCACATAAACATCGACGGCTCCGCGGAGAAATTGCCCGCCGACATAAACCTCAACGGTCGATGCCCGCTGTCCGCCAGCCGGGTAAAGATAGCCGATATGCGGTGCTTGGCTGTTTGCTGCCGGCCGGGCGGTCGCCGCCAAAAACAGTCCAGCACATAGTATCTGTATCATTTTCATAAAGGCGGTATCCTGTCTATTGTCAGACAATTTCTTTCAGTCTGCCGCCGGACTCTTTTGCTGCCGGCATTACTTTGATATCCAGTCCTTTGGCATTGGGCAGCGGTCCATCGGGGTCAATGCCCAGCAGTGAATACATCGTGCCGATTAAATCCTGCGGATAGACCGGCCGTGACGCAACTTCCGTTCCGTTTTCATTGGAGGCTCCGACGACCCGTCCGCCCTTGAAACCGCCGCCGGCGACGACAGAGCAGAAGCATTTGCCAAAATGCCCGCGTCCGCCGTTCCAGGGCGATTCCCATAGCACTTTAGGCGTGCGTCCAAACTCCCCAATCCACCAGACAATCGTGCTGTCCAGCAGGCCCCGCTGCGATAAGTCATCCAGCAGCGTCGCCATTGCCTGATCCATTTCCGGCAGTTTGCGGTTCATAATTTCAAAATGCTGCTTATGAGTATCCCAGCCTTTGTAATTGATGGTGATATAAGGGACGCCGTGTTCGACCAGCCGGCGCGCCATCAGACATGACTGGCCAAATGTATTGCGTCCATACCGCTGACGCAGGTCGTCTTTTTCCTGCGACAGGTCAAAGAGTTTTTTAGCGTCGCCGAACATCATCGCGTAGGCTTTTTCCTGACTGGCGTCGAACTGTTCAAATTGCGGGTCGTTGGGGATTGCCCTGCCCAGCGTATCCAATTCGCCCAGCAATTGTCTGCGGCTCTGCTGACGCTTGTCGGTGATGCCTTCGGCGACAATGCCTTCGACGGCAAAAGGGTCTTTACTGGGGTCGCCGCCGGTGGCAAACGGCTTGTACTGGTATCCGAGAAAGCCCGCTTCGGAAAACCGTCCCTGCAATTCCGTCAACACCACATAGGGGGGAACCAAACCTTTGTATCCGCTCTTATAGCCCTTAAACAGAGATACAATGGCGCCGGCGGACGGATAGACCAGCCTGTCAGGCTCGTGGCCTGTCTGCACCATGTACGAAGCGGTTTCGTGCGAGTTGTTGCCGTGAGTCAGGCTGCGGATAATGGAAAACTTATCCGCTTGCTCAGCCAGCATCGGCAGCAATTGGCCGATCTGAATGCCATCGACATTGGTGGCGATGGGTTTATCCAAAGGCCCGCAATAATCGCGGCCCGCCTGCGGTTTGGGATCGAAGGTGTCTAAATGGCACGGCCCGCCCCACATCCAGATTTGAATAACCGATTTGGCTTTGGCGATTGCGGGCGGTGCTGCGGCAGACAGAGGACAGCCGAACCGGTCTATGAGTGTGCCGGCTGCGGTTGCGGCAAGCCCCCGTCCAATAAACTGCCGCCGGTTCAGGATGGAATTCTGATACGTATTCATCTGTCAATTCCTTGTTTAATGCCGATACAGAAATTCTTTGCTGTTTATCAATGCCCAGCATAAATCTGCCGCCGACTGATTCATCGGCAGTTTCTGGGTCTTAAAATAGTCCTGTACGGACTGTGTTTCGGCCGCGGTCGGGTAGCGCGATAAAATGGTCAGATACAGCGTCTCGGTCAATGTTGTCGGATTGTTTCTGCTGGCATACAGCATCTTATTCAGACGCGGGCCGTTTTGAATTTTTTTCTGAATATGCGATGAATTAAGCAGGTGCATCCGCTGGGTTTCGGTAGTAGTATTGCTGCGTTCGGATTCCAATCCGGTGTCGCGGGAAGGCCTGCCGAACATATCCAGAAAAGTGCTGCTGATGCTGCCGTCAGCCAGTTCGACCGTATAATGCTCATCGGGTATAAATGTGAACGGTTCGGGTATCGGACTGGAATAACTTTCCCTGGTGCCGGTAATTCTGCACAAAGCGTCGATGAGGACTTCGGCTTCCAGTCGGCGTACCGGATAATAGGCAAACAGGGCTGCCGCCTTTGGATTGTCGCTTTGCGGTATCGAGGACTGCTGATAGGTTCTGGATGCGGCAATCAGGCGGAAAATATGCTTGAGATTATAATTGGACTTGACTAATTCGGTTTGCAGGTAGTCCAGCAGCTCCGGATAGACAGGCGGATTGTCCGGGCGGATATCATCCGGCTCGTGAATAATCCCGCGTCCGAGCATCCAGTACCAGACCCGATTGACAATCGCCCGGTTAAACCACGCATTATCCCTGCTAATCAGCCAATCGGCAAAGACTATGCGAGGGTCTTTATCCGCCGGAATAATTGTCGTTGTGCCGTCGGGAAAAACCGCCTTGATGGGGGCGGACGCCGGCGAAAAATAGACAATCTCCTCTTTCCATTCTGCGGTTTCCTTATAGGCAACGCGGGAAAAGAATACCGCCATATCCGCCTGCTGCTGTTTGGGCAACTGCTCAAAGCGAACACCCATCAATGTCAAAGCCGCAGCTGCGGCTCTGGATGCCGGTTCGCGCCCCTGTATCGCCCGATAGAAATTAGCCGGCGGGTCGCGAAAATTACTCCCGCTGGAAGTCAGCAACTCACGCGCAAACTGGTCATACGGTTTGTTGTTCCGTATCGAATCATAAATCCAGCGATGGTATGCCTGTACGGCATTAGGCCACAGGTTAATTGGAAATTCCGCCTTCACCCGCAGCAGGTCGCACCACTTGAGCGTCCAATAGTCGGCAAAGCCGTCCGAGTTGAGCAGGGTGGTAACCAAAGTGGCTCGCTTATCCGGACGGGGATTATCCAAAAACCGCTGTACTTGTTCCGGTTCCGGCAGGGAGCCCGTCAGGTCGAGGGTAATTCGCCGGACAAAGACCTCGTCGGAGCAGACATAAGCCGGCTTAATGGACTCCTTTTTTAATTCCGACAACACATACCGGTCAATCTCGTTAAAACCGGAGTGATAACCCCCTATTTCATACGGCTCAACAGGGGTTTTTCCCGCTGCGGACACAACACCCTGGCACAGAAAGGCAACAACCAACACCCTGCTTGCCGTAATGCTTGAAGTTTTTTTACTACCCATCACATTTCCCAGTTTGGTTGCTTGAGTTTTATAACATACGCAAAGTTAGACGATTTAACTATCATAGTTATTGCCATTTCCGAGAATAAGCAGGTGTTTGGACAGTGAGATATTTTTATTTTTTGCAAATCAATGAGTTTCCGGCAAGCAATGGACGAGGTTCACCCGCCGGCCAGGGCGATCATGTTGACCTTGCTGATTTTGACGCCCTTTACTGCCCCTAACTGGTCTGCCAATTTCTGAATCTCGGCAACTTTGCCTTTTAATACGATAATCTCCAGGCAATTATGATGATCCAGATGGATATGCGTGGAGGTGATTATGTGGTAGAAATGGCTGTGCTGCATCTGGTTGAGCTTGTAGCTAAGTCCCGTGGTATGGTGGTCATAGACCATAAAAATTCCGCCGACCGCCTCGGCAAATGGATCATTTAACTCATTCTCAGACAATGACATACGGATTAAATCCCGCAGCGCCTCTGACCGGTTTGGGTAGCCTTTTTTGTCAATCAGCCTATCAAAATTGTTCAACAGGTCGCTTTCAACCGACACCCCGATTCGTTCGATATTAGACATAACACATCCTTGAAATAGATTTCACAATCGAATGGTAATCCAAAAAAAGTTTCTTGACAAGCTTCTTTCTTCGTTGTATTTTATGCGCATCTATGAAATTTTTATGCGCATTAACCATTAGAGAGAGAAAGGACTCAAACGATGCGAACAATGGCGGCGGCAACATTATTAGTGGCGGTATTTTGCGGCACCGTGCAAGCGGAAGCGGAAGAAAAGACTGAGCCTGCTGGGATTTTAGGCAAAACAGAGGGGTTTTCATTTGGATTTGGATTGACCAATATCTTTCAGCAAAATATGCGAGGCGGCAAAAGCACCCATGACGGCCGCGGGCGTTTTGCCGGAAGTTATGATGCGGAACTTTCATTTGATTTGGAAAAGCTGCTGGATATGAAAGGGGCGCAAGTGTTCATGCATGCAGAAGGCACCTGGCCCAAGGATGAAGGCATCGATGACCCATCCGTTGGCAGTTATTTTGGTGTCAACGGCGATGCGGCGCCGCGTGAATCGCTGGTTGTTTCCGAATTGTGGTATGAGCAGGCGTTATTCGACGATGTTTTATCTGTGCGGCTCGGCAAAATGGATATTACCGGCGGGTTCCAGTGTTCCGGCTGTCCGGTGTCGTTCGATTGCAATCGGTTTGCCAACGATGAAACCTCGCAATTTCTAAATAGCGCCCTTGTCAATAATCCTGCGATTCCGTTTCCGGATTACGGAATTGGAATTGCCGTGCATTATACGCCTGTGGAAGGGTGGTATTTGACAGGCGCTGCCGCAGATGCACAGGCGGATTGGCGGGAAACAGGCTTGAATACGGCTTTTCATGATGAGGACTATTTTGTCTATCTGGCTGAAACGGGCATTACGCCGGTTTTGCGAAACGGCAGTCAGGAACTGCAGGGTGCCTATCGTGTGGGTTTCTGGTATGACCCGCAGCCCAAAGCCAATTCCGATGAACCCGACAAGACCTGGCGGGATGACAATGGCGGTTATCTGAGCTTCGACCAGATGCTCACTCGCGAAAACGCAGAAGATGAACAGGGACTGGGTACTTTTTTCCGTTTTGGCTATGCTCCCTCCAAAACCAACGATATGACTCAATTCTGGAGTGCCGGCTTCCAATATCAGGGGCTCTTTGAAGGCCGCGATGAGGATGCGCTGGGCGTTGGATACGCACGCGGCTATTTCAGCGATGCCGCCGACAGTACTTATCCGAGTGATTATGAAAGCGCTGCCGAAGTCTATTACAACATAGCCATAACCGATTGGGCGCAATTGACCCCTTCGCTACAATACGTAGTCAATCCGACTCAAGACGGCCAGGTGCAGACCGATGCCGTTGTCTTAGGTGTACGGATGCAAATGACATTTTAACAAATCGATGAAAAGGAGACATTGACAATGCACATGGCCAATGAACTGATTTCGATGCCGGTTGCGACCGGGACGATAGCGATTGCCGCCGGCGGGCTTGGGTGGATTTGCCGCGCGGCCAGACAATCCATATTGACCGAGAAAACCGCGATGATGGGTGTGCTGGGGGCGTTTGTTTTTGCGGCACAAATGGTTAATTTTCAATTACCGATGATGCCGGGCACCAGCGGGCACCTCATCGGCGCCGTGTTTTTGGCGGTTCTGCTGGGGCCTGCTTTGGCAACTGTGGTGCTGTCCTCAGTTGTGATTATCCAGTGTCTCTTGTTTCAGGACGGCGGTTTGCTGGCTTTGGGATGCAATGTCATCAATATCGCGATTGTCCCCTGTTATCTTGGCTATGCAGTTTTTCGCGGGATTGTCCGAAAGAGTCAAAATCCTGTCTTGTTTTCTGCGGGGGCTATAGCCGCCAGCATCCTTGTCGCACAGGCCGGTTCGGCTCTGGTTGTGATCGAAGCGGTGGCATCTGGTGTTTTGCTGGTTCCGGCAAAAACATTTTTTGCTACGATGGCCGGCGTCCATTTGCTGGTCGGCATCGTGGAAGGGTTGATTACAGTTGCAATTCTAAATTATATTCGCGCAGTGCGGTCGGATTTGATACCGGATATGGCGAGTACCTCTGCCCTGATGACGCGAAAGACAGCCATTGTCAGCCTGCTGATATTGACAGCCGTCACGGCGGCCGGATTCTCGCTGCTGGCGTCGGACAAACCTGACGGGTTGGAATGGTCGTATCTTGAGCGACCGGATCAGCCAAATTTTACGCCGCTTGTCGAAAACACCGATAAGCGGATTGAATCGGTGGATGCCCTGCACGGCAGGATTGCGGTGATGCCGGACTATTCTATCCCTGCGTCACAAAGCGAACAAGCCGTCTGGACAGGCTGGACAAGTCTTGCTGGACTGGTCGGCTCGGCGGTTTGTATGGGGCTGCTTTGGCTGATTGGCCGTGCAATAAAGCCGCTCAAAACAGCAAGCTGACACAATGCACCATGCTTACTTGGATAAATTTGCGGCAGGCGATTCGTTTTTTCATCGCCTTGACAGCAGGGTCAAATTGCTGGCTGCGGCAGTGTACACAATGGCGGTTATTTCCCTGCCGGCCAAGGCATTTTTGGCGGTGGCTGTTTTTACTGCACCCCCTTTTGCGGTTCTGGTTTTTGGCCAAATACCGCTTGTGTTTGTCTTTCGCAGAATAGCCGCTGTCAGTCCTTTTGTTTTAATGCTGGCGGTAAGTTGTGTATTCTATGACTCAACTCTGCACGAGGTGTTTCTGGGGCCTTATATCCTGAACCTGTCCGGCGGCTGGATTCGCTGTTTTACAATTCTGTTTAAATTTATTGTTACAATGATGACGCTGTTCGCCCTGATGGGTACGACTCGGTTTGGAGATTTGCTGGCAGGGCTTGGCTGGATGCGTTTTCCAGATATTCTTGTCATGCAGATTAGTTTTGTCTATCGCTATCTGTTTGTGCTGATAGACCGCATCCATCACATCCTGCGGGCAAGAGCCGCTCGTCGAATTCGCTCGCTGGGCTTTCGATTGGAATCCCGTATTGCCGCTTCCATGGTCGGCTCGCTGTTCATCGAAAGCATAGAAACCGCCGGCCGTATTCATATTGCGATGCAGGCTCGCGGATTTGTGGGCGTTTTCCATCCTATCAGGCCTCTGGCGATTGGCTGGCAGGAATGGCTCTTTGCCGCCGGCTTTTGCATCGTCAGCGGAACGCTGTATCTTCTCGTAATTCGATTTCCGTTAGGAGGCGTTGGACAATGATTCCTGCCGTAGAGATTGTGGACTATTCCTATTCCTATCCGGACGGTACGCCGGCGCTGAATCACATTACGCTGCGCATTGAGCATGGCCAAAAAGTGGTTCTTGTGGGTCCCAATGGGTCTGGCAAATCAACGCTGCTGCTTGCCATGGCGGGATTTGTTCACGGTACAGGGCAAGTTCGCATTGACGGATTGGAAATTAATCCCGGCACAATCCGCAAAATCCGGTCTATTCTGGGCTGCTGTATGGAAAATCCCGACGACCAGCTTTTTATGCCGACCCTGTATGAGGATGTTGCCTTTGGCCCGATGAATTTGAATCTGGAACCGCCGCAGGTTAAAGCCCGAATCGAGGATGCCTTGCAGCAGGTCGATTTATTGAATATGGCTCACAAGCCGCCGCACCATCTGTCTGCAGGCCAAAAGCGGGCGGCTTCGATTGCGACCGTTCTGGCGATGTCGCCCAAAATTATTACGCTGGATGAGCCGGATGGCAGTTTGGACCCCCGCCATCGGAAAAAGATAGAAGCCATCATAAAAACACTTCCCCAGACGTTGATTGTCGCTACCTGCAATATGCGGTTTGCTGCGGCAATCGCCGACCGTGTCGTTGTCGTTGATAGCGGCAGGATTGTTGCCGACGGCGCAGCAGGCGAGATACTTCACAATGCACAATTGATGACCGATTACGGACTGGAAACGCCATAGCGGCTTGTGCTATGGTACAATCACCTCTCGAATGGCTTGACAGAACGCATCTATTTGCTGCCGGGTATGTCCGGATTGGACAGAAATCCGAAGCCGCTCGGTGCCGGCCGGCACCGTCGGCGGGCGGATAGCGCTGACAAAAAACCCTTTCTCAAACAGATGGTTGGCAGTCTGTATGGCTTTGCCCGCTGAACCGACAATGACCGGCACAATATGCGATGTGCTGGAGCCAATATTACAGCCGGCATCTTTCAAGTGCCGTCGCAGGCAATCCGCATTGTCGGCCAGTTGGATGCGCCTTTGCGGTTGGCTGATAATGACTTCCAATGCGGCATTGGCAACCGCCGCACAGACCGGCGACGGCGCCGTCGAAAAGATAAACGGCCTGGCCTTATTGATTAGATAATCAATCACAACCCGTTTGCTGGCGACAATCGCACCGCCGCAGCCGGGACCCTTGCCCAACGGTGCAACGATGATATCAATTTCATCCAGTACTCCCGCCTGCTCTGCCAGTCCGGCGCCCCGTGCCCCCATGCAGCCGACCGAATGGGCTTCATCGACAATCAATATCGCATTGTACTTGTTTTTTAATTCAACAAGACTTTTGAGGTCTGCGCTATCCCCATCCATCGAAAAGACGCTTTCGGTTGTGATGTACTTTTGTCGATAATTCTTATCGGCAAGGTACTTTTCCAGTCGGTCAAGCTGGTCTTTGCGGTAGGTATGAAAAGCCGCATTGCAGGTTCTGACTGCATCGATAATCGAGGCGTGGTCTAACCGGTCAATCAATACAATGTCGCCTTTGGCAGGCAGGGCGGTCAAAACGCTTTGATTGGCATTCCAGCCGGAACTGAAAAATAGAGCGGATTCCTTTGCGAAAAACGCCGCATACGCCTGTTCGGTCTCGATATGCGGGCGCATCGTGCCGCTAATCAGACGGCTGGCGGCGCTGCCCCAGCCCCATTGAGCAACAGCATTTTGAGCCGCCTCAATAAGACGGCTGTCGCCGGCAAGATTCAGATAATCATTGCTGCAAAAAATCGTTAAGTCGCGGTCTTTTATACGCACCTGGGCGCCCTGTGCCGAATCGATTGTAAGGCATTTTCTATAAAGGGCTTGTGATTCTAATCCCCGCAATTCTTCTGTCAGCAGGTCGAATTTGTCCATAATTTCATTTTCTCATTGAACCAATTTGCATTTTAGGCGATAGTATAATACCTTTATTGGCAATATAAAAGGATTATTGATGGGACTTTACGACCGAGAATATCATAGAGAGAATCTGTTTGGCCAGCGGGAATTTACACCGGTGGGCTTTTTTAGCAATATGCCCAAGGCAAGCCGTATCATCCTGCTTATCAATATCGGTGCGTTTGTGCTGTCTATTATTCCGTCGGTTCAGGAATTCCTTTTTACATGGCTTAGCGTTTATCCGGTCAACCTCTGGTTTTCGCTGCAAGTCTGGCGGCTGATTTCCTATCAGTTTTTGCACGGGGATTTCTTTCATATCTTGTTCAATATGCTGATGCTGTATTTTCTGGGTCCGTTGCTGGAACAGCATTGGGGCAGCAAAGCCTTTGTGCGGTTTTATCTGATATGCGGGGCTGCCGGCGGGGTGGTCTATACGCTGCTGGCTCAATTTGGGATATTGGGTGTCGGCTCGATGGTTGGGGCGTCGGGGGCGGTTTATGGTCTGATGGCGGCAACGGCGGTTCTCTATCCGCGAATGCGGGTTTATATTTTCGGCGTCTTTCCAATGACGATGGCGGTTTTGGTCATCGTTTTGGCGATTATCAGCCTGCTGAATTTCGCATCCGGTTCCAATGCCGGCGGTGAGGCGGCGCATCTGGCCGGCATCGCTGTCGGGCTGGTCTATGTGAAGTATAAGCCGATGTACATCAACTGGAGGATGACACGGCAAAAGGGCGTCTGGGACAGGAAAATCCAGTTGCAGCGGGAATTTGAAGCCGATGTCGATAGGATCCTGACCAAAATCCATCAGCAGGGCATCCAAAGTCTTACTAAGGCTGAAAAGGCGACGCTGCGGGAAGCCACACGCCACGAACAGCAGGCCAACCAGAAGATAGATAATATGGTCAAGTAGCCAGCCAGACTGACTATTTTAACATTGGCGTTAAAATAGTCAAGACAATTATTGTGGCTATTTTGGACAAAACAATGCCGGAATTAGACAGCCAGCATCGGCTCGGCGACCTGGCTGCGCCGTTCCTTGCCGAAGAGGGCTTCGACCAGCGTCAGGGCGAATTCCAGTGCGGTTCCGGGGCCCTGGCTGGTGATGCAGTTGCCATCGACGACGACCCGATGGCCGGCAGCGCTTTGGTCGGGGAGATTTTCCTGCATCGAGGGGTAGCAGGTGGCTTTTTTGCCTTCCAGCAGCCCCAGCGGCTCCAGAATGACGGCTGGCGAGGCACAGATTGCGGCATAGAGTTTGCCCGCCTGATGCTGCTGTTTGAGCAGGGCGGACAGGATGGGGTTGTCCCGCAGATGTTCAGCGCCGGGCATACCGCCGGGCAGGGCGATGCAGTCAAAGGATTGGCTGGCAAACTGGGCGATCAGGCCGTCGGCGGCAATCCGCACCTTGCGGGATGCGGTAATCTGCAATTGGCTGACGGATGCGACGGACACCTGGGCGCCGGCACGCCGCAGCACATCAATCATCGTTACCGCTTCGAGTTCTTCAGTGCCGTCGGCAATCGGGACAAGTACTGTTTTGGACATAATCCGACTCCTTTATGAAGTAGGTTTTTTGGCGCCTTTGGCGGGGGCCTCTTCGAGTTTGGTTATCTTGTAAAGATATCGTATTTCCGAGACCGTCAGGTGCCGGTACCCACCGATGGGCAGGGTCTTGATATCGATATTGCCGATGCGGGTACGTTTGACGGCTCTGGCTTTGTATCCGATGTGGGCGATGGCACTGCGGATTTCAGCGCTAAGTCCCTGGGCGACGACGATTTCGAGGATGGTTTCGGTCTTGCCGCGGTGCAGCACTTTGACGGCGGCTTTTTCCAGTTTTCCATCGGCCAGCCGGATGCCCCGTTTGATTTGCTCGATGGCGTCGCCTTCCAGTTGCCCGCGGATGCTGACTTCGTAGGTCTTGGGCAGTTCGTAGCGGGGGTGGGTCAGGCGGTTGGTCAGCTCCATATCATTGGTCAGGATGATGGCGCCGGAGGTTTCGGTATCGAGCCTGCCGACGCAGAAAATCCGCTCGGGGCAATCCACCAGGTCGATGGCTTTAGTGCGTCCCTGCGGGTCGTCGTTGGTGCAGACGGTGCGTTTGGGTTTGTGCAGCAGGAAATACATGAGTCTGGCTTTTCGCAGCCGCTGGTTGTTGACGCGGATGTCGTCGGTCTTGGGATTGACAAACGCCGGCAGCGTGTCAATCAT
Organism: uncultured Pirellulales bacterium; assembly: GCA_964537635.1. Lineage (GTDB taxonomy): Bacteria > Planctomycetota > Phycisphaerae > Sedimentisphaerales > Anaerohalosphaeraceae > Anaeroglomus. Next base: position 1,251 of record CAZICJ010000032.1, on the reverse strand, counting down.
CCTGCCGTTGACGGTAACAACGCCTTCGAGGATGAGCTGATCGCAGCCGCGGCGGGAACCGACGCCCGCCAGGGCAAGGACTTTTTGCAGACGCTCCATCCCTGCCGGGGCGGTGCTTTTCCTGGCGGTCTTTTTTCGGCCTTGTCGTGGACTCATTTTGCCTGGTTTCCTATGTACCCTTTTACGCAAGGGTTGTTATGCGGCTCATTATACCGCGATCCGGAGCGATTGGCAACACCCGTATTTTTGCCGCATAGAATTGACGCGGCACATCGTACTTTCTTGAGGGAAATACGATGTACCGTGTCTATTCCAACCCATTTTTTGACAGACTATTGACCTAATCGGTTTTTTCGGCTATTGTTATACCTCTTGTGCCAGAAATTACTCTAAAATCAGGATAACGCTATGTTAAAACGAACCCAAACGTGCGGACAGCCAAGAATAACCGATGTAGGACAGACGATCACATTGACCGGCTGGGTCAATTCCTATCGCGACCATGGGAATTTGGTCTTTGTCGATTTGCGCGACCGGACAGGGCTGGTGCAGCTTGTCTTTGGTCCCGAAATCCACGCCGAATCGCACAAAATATCCCGTGATTTGCGCTGCGAATGGGTCATCGGTGTGCAGGGCAAGGTGCGTCCCCGCGGCCAGGGGCTCGAAAATCCCCGTTTAGCCACCGGCCAAATCGAAGTCGCCGTCGAAATGATGGAAGTCTTTAACCAATCCAAGACGCCGCCGTTCGAGATTGATGCAAACATCAATGTCGGCGAGGAGTTGCGTCTGCAATACCGCTATATTGACCTTCGCCGGCCGGGGATGCTCAATCGCCTGTCCGTTCGCCACCGCGTCGCCAAAATTGCCCGCGACTATTACGACACCAACGGATTTTGGGAAATCGAAACCCCCATGCTGGGCAAAAGCACGCCGGAAGGGGCGCGGGATTTTCTGGTCCCCAGCCGGCTTTATAAGGGCAGTTTTTATGCACTGCCGCAATCGCCCCAGTTGTTCAAGCAGATATTGATGGTCTCCAATGTGGAACGCTATTTCCAGATTGTCCGCTGTTTCCGCGATGAAGACCCGCGTGCCGACCGTCAGGCAGAATTTACGCAAATCGATGTGGAGATGAGTTTTGTCCAGTCCGACGATGTGATTAAGATGAACGAGGCGCTGATTGTCCGCGTCTTCAAGGAAGTGCTGGGACTGGATATCCCCACGCCGATACGCCGGATGACCTACGCTCAGGCA
>CAZICJ010000031.1:0-29157 GCA_964537635.1 uncultured Pirellulales bacterium | reverse complement strand
TGCGGGATGGATTCAGCCCGTGGTATGCCTGGTGGGATGCGCCGCATGCCGGCGACTGGTGGCTGCCGTCTGATATGACGGGCCTGCTGAACAACTGGATCGATTATCAGCGCAGCAGAATCAGCGAGGTCTTCGGCACCAATATGTATTTTGTTGGCGTTGGCGCCCAGTACGAAGACTCCACCTGCACCTCAACCGATGTTCAGGCGATTTGTCCGTTCCTGTGCATCGGCGAAGACACCTATGAGGCGCTAACTCCAACCGGCTATCCCAGCGTAGGACACTATTACGGCATCGGCCAGTGGAACTACGGCAAAGGCTCCCCGACCGGCAACAAGTACGGCAACTCTTCTCCGGGCTTCCGTTCCTGGGATTATGATGACAAGACCGGCTGCGTCAACAATGACACGACGTTCTGCACCGAGTTTCCCAGACACAACGCGAGTACAAAAAAGGCCGATAACCCCACGCAATGGTGGCCGGCCTATCCTCAAATGCCATTGGACTGGCCGATTCTGGACTATGCTTTGGATCGCATGGTGCAGTCAGGCGTAACATGGGCGAATATCGAGTGCTGGGATGACAAAGATGAGGACACCTCGGAGCTGCCGAGCACTGATACCCGCGTCTATTATTATCCCAACGAGTGGGTCAACATCATTCGTGAATACGCCGACCCGCAGATGCTGTCGGTGCGGTTTGAGGCCGAGCTGTGCGACTTCTACTATGACACCACGACTGGCAACAGCGGCACCGACTTCTGGCAGTATCGCGCCGATCCGGACAGTGTCAACGGCGGGATTGCCACCTGCAATCTGGATGTGGACCGGGTAACAGGCGCCGATATCGGCGTCGCAGTCAATCCGACGCCGCAGGATTGCGAACCGGCAGCCCTGCCCAGCGTTGTTTTGACCTGGGTTTCCGCCTACGGCTGTGATGCGCACGAGGTATATCTTGGTACGAGCATGACGGCGGTGAGGGATGCCACGACCGCCTCGGCGGAGTACAAGGGCAGTTTCTCGACGCCCAGCTATACGCCCTCAAGTCTTAGTCTGAATACGACCTACTACTGGCGTGTGGATGAAGTGTATGGTTCCAGCCGGTATCCGAGCAAGGTGTGGAGCTTTAAGACGGTCAGCAGCGTGCCTGCGACGGACACCACACCCCCCAGTCCGAATCCGGCGACGTTTGCAACCGCTCCTTACGCAAGCGGCAGTTCAATTACGATGACTGCGACGACCGGTTCGGATGCCAGCGGTCCTGTGGAATACTACTTCAATGAGATATCCGGCAATCGCGGCGGGACGGATTCAGGCTGGCAGCAGTCTCCGACCTGGACCGATCGCGGTCTAATAGCGGGTACTCAGTACACCTACACCGTTCAGATGCGCGACGCACGAGGCAACGCCACAGCGGTATCCAGCCCTGCCAGCGCCACCGCTCAGGCCGGAGTGCCGACCTATATCAACGCAGGAAATATCAGCAGCGGTACGGGAACGATTACGCCCGAGCTGCCCAAAGGGATTATCCCCAACGATATCCTGCTGCTGTTTGTCGAGACGGCCAACCAGACCTGTTCGGTTTCCAACCAGAACGGCGGCACCTGGGCGGCTGTCACCAGTTCACCGCAGGGCACGGGAACTGCCGGCGGGACGTCGGCCACCCGCCTGACCTGCTTCTGGTCGCGGTATAATGGCACGCAGGGCAAACCGACGGTATCTGACTCCGGCAACCACCAGATTGCCCGGATAGTCGCCATCCGCGGCGCCACGACTTCGGGCAACCCGTGGAACATAACGTCCGGCGGCGTCGAATCCACCTCGGATAAGACCGCCAGCATCCCGGGTGCGACGACAACGGTGGCCAATACCCTGGTTGTCATGGCCATAGCAGGCAGTCTGCCGGATTCCAACGGCACGGCCAATTTCTCGGCCTGGACTAATGCCAACCTGACGAACATCCGAGAGCAGACCGATAATAACCGCGATGCGGGCAACGGCGGCTGTCTTGGTATCGCTACAGGTGAAAAGGCAACGGCCGGCGCCTATGGCGCTACGGCGGCCACACTTGCCAACAGTGCTACCAAAGGCATGATGACTATAGCAATCAAGCCTTAACAACAACGGCAACAACCCGGACGGCTGGCTGTTACAGGCCAGCCGTCCTTTTTTGTGCGCCAGGAAATTTTTAGCTCAACCTCAAAGACCCAAAACAATTCCTGCTCGACCCCAACCTCATCACCGCAAAAACAAAAAAACGACTCCTTTTTAGAAAACCGCTATCCGCTTATTAATGCTTTTTCCTTGACAGGTCGATTGAGTGTTTGTTATGGTTCGATGGAAATCGCACTAATATTGCAGATAAAAGATAGGAATTATACTTATAAATATGGCAAAAAAAGTAAAAACTAAAACTTTAGTGATTGTTGAGTCGCCGGCCAAAGCCAAGACCATCAATAAATACCTTGGACCGGATTTTGAGGTCAAGGCGTCGATGGGGCACATTCGGGATTTGCCTTCCAAGGGCATCAATGTGGATATCGACAACGGCTTTGAGCCGACCTATGAAGTTTCGCCCGGCAGGGGAAAAGTGGTCGCCGGTCTTCGGGCCGAAGCCAAAAAATGCGGCACCGTCTATCTGGCAACTGACTTGGACCGCGAGGGGGAGGCGATTGCCTGGCACCTTCAGGAAGCTCTTGAATTGGACGCCGAATCAACCTATCGGGTCGTCTTTAATGCCATCACCAAAAATGACATCCAGAAAGCATTTTCCAACCCCGGCAAAATCGATATGTCGCGTGTCATGGCACAGCAGGCGCGCCGCATTCTTGACCGGATTGTCGGCTACCAAATCAGTCCGCTGCTGTGGAAAAAGGTCGCCAAAGGGCTGTCGGCCGGCCGCGTCCAGTCGGTCGCCGTCAAATTGATTGCTATACGGGAACGCGAAATTCGGGCGTTTGACCCCAAAGAATACTGGCTGATACCCGGCATATTTTCCACCAAACCGCAGGCCGACTTGTCACAGCAATGGAAAGCCTTTATCGGCAATCAGCAGGATGAGGAAAAAGGCCCCACCATTGCCGACCAGAATGCCTGGCTTGCCAAACACACCGCGTTCAAGGCGGAATTGCACAGTGTCGCCGGCCAGCCCTTCCATGCCGACAATCAGGATCAGGCACATCGTGTCTTGGATGCGCTCAAGTCCGCCTCGTTCACCGTTGCCAATCTGACAACTAACCGCGTGCAGTCCCGTCCGGGCGCCCCGTTTATCACATCGACCCTGCAGCAGGCTGCCGCCAACCGGCTGGGCTTTTCAGCATCCAAAACAATGATGCAGGCACAGCAGCTCTATGAAGGTATCGACCTGGGCACGATGGGCGCGTTGGGTTTGATTACCTATATGCGTACCGACAGCACGCATTTGTCCGGCGAGGCGGTTGGATCGGTGCGGCATTTTATCGAACAGGCGTACGGCAAAAATTATCTGCCGGAAAAGCCGAACTTCTTTTCCTCCTCAAAAGACGCCCAGCAGGCGCACGAAGCCATCCGTCCGACCGACCCGGATTTGACGCCCAAAGACATCCGGCAGTTTTTGACCGATGACCAGTATAAACTGTATGACCTGATTTGGCGGCGTTTTGTCGCCTGCCAGATGGCCGCCGCCCAGTGGGATACCACCCGCGCCGAATTGGAAGCCAAAACCAATATCGGTCTATGCGTCTATCGGGCATCGGGCCGCGTGCAGATTTTTGATGGATTTACCAAAGTCTGGACGACCTCAATTGAAGAGCCCGTCCTGCCGGAAATGAAAATCGGACAGCCCGTGGTGCCGGTCTGTATCGACGCTCAGCAGCACTTTACCAAACCGCCGGCGCGCTACACCGAAGCATCCTTAGTCAAGGCGCTGGAAAAAGAAGGCATCGGCAGACCCAGCACATACGCATCCATTATCTCGACGATTCAAGACCGCCAGTATGTGGAAAAGAAAGACAAAAAGTTTTACGCTACGCCGGTCGGCGAAATCGTTACTGAAAAGCTTGACGAATTTTTCCCGCAGGTAATGGATGTGGCTTTTACCCGTCACATGGAAGAACAGCTCGACAAGATTGAAGACCAGCATCTGGATTGGGTCAGCGTGCTGAAAGAGTTTTATGACCCGTTCAGCAAGAGCCTCAAAAATGCCCAAGAGGTAATGACTCATGCCAAGGCCGAAACCCAGCCCAGCGACTACACTTGTCCCAAATGCAGCGCGTCGATGGTCTATCGCTTTGGCAAAAACGGGCGGTTTTTGAGCTGCTCAAAATATCCGGAGTGCAAATTTGCCAGCCCCTGCGACAACGACGGCAAAATGGTTCAGGAAACCGTCAGCGAGCACCCCTGCCCTGTCTGCGGCAAACCGATGATGCAAAAACGCGGACGATTCGGCACATTTCTGGGCTGTTCGGATTATCCCACCTGCAAGACGATTGTCAATATTGACAAAGACGGCAAGCCAAAACCGCCCAAAGAGCCTGCCGTACCCAGCGGCGTTGCCTGCCACAAGTGCGGCAAGGGCGAATTGGTCATCCGCCAGAGCAAACGCGGTCCTTTTTTGGGCTGCAACAAATTCCCGCGGTGCCGAACCATCGTCAAGATGGAAAAATTGGAAATGCTCAAAGACCTTCAAAGCAAGGGGCAATGGCCGCCTAAAACCGAACAGCAGGCGGCGGAAATTCTCGGCGTCTCCAGGGAGGCAAAAAAAACATCTCGTAAAAAAACCGGCGATTCCAAAACGAATCTGGATTCCGCAGAATAAGAGATACCTCGAATGAAAAGCGACGCAAATCCAAAAGAAGTGTTTGAAATCGTTGAGCCGATCGGCAAGCGCATTCTCATCCGAAAGGATGAGGACAAAAAGCAAACCAAGGGCGGCATTCAGCTGCCGGACAAAATTGAGATTCCAACCATCACCGGCAGAATCGTCGCCGTCTCCGCCGAAGTCCAGATGTCCAGCGAATATCCGCTCAAGCAGTACGACAAGGTGCTGTTCAATCCCAAAGGCGCCATCCCCGTGGATTTCGAGGGAGACAACCGCTTGTTTGTCGTGGAAATCGAAAATGTCGTAGCCGTGTTCCGCAAACAAGCCTGACGCCCCGCTTGCGGCGCTCAATCCAAAAAAAACGAATACGGCCGAATAGTGTTTATCCATTTCGGCCGTATTCTGCAACGCCTCCTCCAGTGCCAAATGCCTGTCAAACCATGCAGGACACTGAATATGGTAGATCCCCTATTTGCGGGATTATCTTGTCTTGATTAGAAACGCCCCCAATCCAAGCAGCAGCATTGTTGCAGGTTCTGGAATTTTTTCATCGTCGGGAACTGGAAAATCATCGTCTTCGGGCTGCTCCGGCGGCGTAGGATAAGAAAATCCGTCGGGGATGGGATACGACCCGCCGGAAATACCTCCCCCGCTGGAAACCATGGTATTCGAATTGTAGAGTCCGCCCTGGGCTGAGCCGGCAATGATATCGGCGTCTTTGAGGTCATCAAAGCGTTCCCGCTCAAATACAGCGATTACCAATTTCGGGCTGTCCAACTGAACGGTCGTCCGGATGGCACCAGCAGATCCCACATCACCCAGCCAGTACAAAAACCGATAGCCCTGACGCGGAATGGCGGACAGCTGCACCGTCTGACCAACTTGTATTTTATGCACGCCGTTTCCGGGCGTAATCGTGCCGGCATCCTGAGGACTGGACTGCAGCAGCAAGGCGTAGCCCGTATCATCCTGGGCAACGACGACGCAGGCTGTCAGCGAGAAGAACAGAACCGCCAGCATCCGTGCATAGAACTTAACCGATTGAGCTAGCATGTGTCTCATAACCATATCCCCCACAATAACTTCAAGAGCGACCCTTACGCAAATCTACGTTTATATAAGGCCAGACTGCCAATAAGAAGCATCGACAGGGTCGCCGGCTCGGGAATCGGTTCATTGCTTTCATCGCCCGGAGCAACGATGTCATCATCGTCAGGCGTATCGAATTTGTAAGATCCTTTTTTCCAATCGTTGTTGCTGCGCATCAGCAGAAACCAGGAATTTTTGCCGGCAGCGAGGACGCCGTTGGCAAACTCATAAACCACCTGGGTTTGATCGATGTTCATGGATTTGCTGGTTGCATCCACGCCCGGATCTGGCGTATCCGCAGTGGTGCCCACATCGGCAAGGGATGAAACGGCGCCGGGGCTGATACCAAGAATTGTGAAAAACGGTATCGCCGCATTGGTCATGCCAAAATTATTGGATGAGTAGTTGATGATTTGATAGGCATAGATATAACGCCCCTGTCCCGGAGCGCTGAAGCCATCAGAGCCCACAAATTCATTGGGATTTGTTTGCGTGTCATACACGGCAAACTCAATACGCCCGCTCAAGATTTTGTTATTACCGAGCGCAACATTGTAATACGAAGTTCCCGAATAATGTGAACTTTCCGGCAATTTTGTTAGTCCTGCATCGGCAACAGCAGCAAGAGCCATTAACGACACAACGATGAATATATGTCCCGTTTTCATACACCAGTCCCTCCATTGCAATGGATTGCAAGGAAATAATTTCTCTCTTTATTTAAGTACCGCAACGTTTTACTACTTGCTGCGTTTTTTGGTCGCCACCATCGCCAATGCACCCGCCGACAACAGCATCACCGTCATCGGTTCAGGCACGATTGGAGTAAATACCGTTCCCTGGGCAAAGGTAAAGCCATTGCTGGAAAATCCGGACAGCGCGCCATAACCATTGTTGGGCGCTGGGGCATAAGGGCTTTGGAACCAAAGCACAGCCGAGGTTTCACCGACTCCAACAGGATTGCTGAAGAAGGAGGCTTCTACACTGGACGGCAGAATAGTCCACGCAGAAGGCTCAACCTGACCGACGACAGCATCCCAATTAGGGTTGCTGACGACAACAGCAGGAAGCAATCCTACCGAGAACCAACTGAAATCCGTGGTGGCTTTGGCGATTTGATAGGCATAGATGTAACCGCCGGCATTTGCTGTATAAACCGAGCTGGTCACATCAGCAACCTGCATATTGTTTGAAACATTGTAGAAACCAAACGTCTGCTGCTGAAGCAGTGTTCCTGCAGGCATCGCTTTTGCTTGTACGCCGATTAGGCATAACGCAAGCATACTTAAACTGATAATCTTCTTCATCATCAAATTCCTCTCAATCAGGTCCTGCCCAGACCGACCACGCATCGGTCAGGACAAAACGGCTTCCTAACTATAAAGAAAAAGAGACACCCAATTGACAGTCAGATATGCTTACACACACATCACACACACTCTTGCCGCAGACCCACAAGGCCCACAGGCGCACTATCTGACCGCTCTGTGTATCTCCTCGTCCACGTAAATTGAACTTTCCGCCGTCCCCCAAGACCGCGATTGGCAGAGATCCTGCCGATGACCTACGAATGCTCAGAACAACTACCGAGAATCCGCTTTCCTGACTTCCCCATTGAAAATGAAAATAACACTAAAAAAAGAACTACTGCTTTGTCTCTCAAAATATCTCCGGCAAACGTTGATATGCCGCTTTCCGTCTTCCCCTGTATTGATGACGAGTGTATTGAAGCATATACGACGGAATAAGTCAATAGTTTTTTTGAAAATTTTTGAAAAATTTTTTTATCAACAAAAAAACCCTGCCGGAAATACCCGGCAAGGTCTTTTATAACGTCCCATAAAATAATCACTTACGGAGTCGGTATCGGCGTTGCTCCCGACAGAGGTTTGCCCTGAATAAATCGTGCAATATTTTTGATTGCCTGACGAAGCCGTTGTTCATTTTCCACCAGAGCAATGCGCATACAGTACTCGCCGTTTTCGCCGAATGCCCTCCCTGGGGCGATGGCCACATTGGCGTAATCCATCAAATCCATCGCAAAATCGATACTGCCTTTGCCTTTGGAATGTTCCAGCGGAAACCTCGTCCAGACGAACATCGACGCCCGCGGCACTTCCTGTTTCCAGCCCAGCTTGGAAAGGCCGTCGCAAACGACATCGCGGCGCAATTGATACTTGGCGTTCTGCTGCACAATAAAGTCATCGCATTCACGCATCGCAATAATGCTGGCAATCTGAATCGCCTGAAAGATGCCGTAATCGTAATAGCCTTTGATTGTTGCCAGCGCATCAACCATTGTTTTATTGCCGGCCACGAAACCGATGCGGAAACCCGCCATACTGTACGGTTTGCTGAGGGTGGTAAATTCCACACCGACATCTTTGGCGCCTGGCGTCGAAAGAAAACTGGGCGGTACATAGCCGTCAAAGGCATTCTCGCCGTAGGCAAAATCGTGAATGACCGCAAACCCAAACCGCTTTGCCAAATCTACCACGGTTTCAAAAAATCCCGGCTCGACGGTCATTGCCGTCGGATTGTGAGGGTAATTCAAAATCAGCAGTTTGGGGCGCGGAAACAGCCGTTCGCAGACCATCGCAATCGTATCTAAAAATTTCTGGTCATTGCCCAGCGGTACGGTAATCACGTTGCCGCCGGCCAGCGCCACGCCGTAAATATGGATCGGAAACGCCGGGTCGGCCACGATTGCCGTATCGCCGGGACCCAGCATGGCCAGACACATGTGGCTGAAACCCTCCTTGGAGCCGATGCAGGCAAGCACTTCGGTCTCCGGATCCAACTGCACATTCCACTTGCGGGCGTACTTTAAAGCCATTTCCCGACGGAGGTTGTAAATCCCTTTGGAGGCACTGTACCGGTGATTGCGCATATCTTTAGCCGCCTCAACCAGCTTATCGACGACAATCTGGGGGGCGCCGTCCATCGGGTTGCCCATCCCTAAGTCGATGATATCAATGTCTTTACGGCGTTTTTGGAGCTTGAGGGCGTTGAGCTTGCCGAACAGATACGGCGGCAGACGCTTGACCCGATTCGATGGTTCAATAACAAATTCCGACATAGTTGCCTCTATATTTAAGATACGTTTTGTCTTTATTTCCAATAACCCGATTATAGAGTGTATCGACAGAAAGGCAAACTTTCAAAAAATTTCTGGCAGAAATCTGACAAGCCTGAATAAAAATGGGTTCGTTTTGCGTTATCTGGTTAAACACTGATTGCACTGATTTTAGATTAGGAGAAACCACTGATTTCACAGATTTAACATGGGATTTGACTGCGAAAGAGCAGTGGCCGGCGATGGGGTGGTGCCGGCGGGTGGAAGCTGATTCCACAAGGTGAGCATTATAACCGAAATTGGTGGAAAAGGCCAGTGGAAAAGCACTTAAATATATATAAGGCACTAAATCATAAACAAACTTATTAACACGACAGCACTACTTTTGATATTCATCCGCATTCATCGTCAAAAAATACGGGTTTCTCTACTAATCAATTTTGTCAAAATCCGTGTTTTTGATACCGAAAACAAGGAGTCAATTAAAAACCAGCGCTGTCATACTAATTCTATGCACATTTAACAGGACAGAGCAATAGAGGGGTTAAAGTAGAAAATAGAATAATCCATGAAAGCGATGGGGCTGACCATACAGTCGAGGGTATGGCCGAACAGATGAGTCCGATTGTCCACGCGGAAAAAAATTGAAAATTTCACTTGACGGTATTTGGCTACTGTGTTATTATGTGAGCATATTGGAATATAGTTGTGGAAATTGTATGAAAAATACATCTGGAATATACGAATTACAGGCGAAGGTTGCCCAGTCGATGGCGCACCCGATTCGGATGGCGGTATTGGATTGTCTCAAAGATCGGGAGCAGTGCGTCTGCGACATCGCCCAGGCGCTCGGTACGGAGCGGTCGAATCTGTCCAAACACTTGTCGATTATGGTTGCCGCTGGCGTGCTGGAAAGCCGCAAAGAGGGGTTGAAAGTGATGTATAAACTGCGGGCGCCGTGCGTTCTGCAATTTGTCGATTGCATTACAGTTTGTCTGAAGGAAAACGCGCTGGCCGAACAAAAAATCTTGAATCTTGTATAATCCTCACGAAAGAGACACTATGGACTGGAAACAGGAATGGAAAAAATTGGCCGTGATTATCGGCGTTTTTTTTGTGTGCTTTTATCTGCCAATAGGAATCCCGCGATTTGATAACGCTGTTACCGAATCGCTTCATTTGGTCAAGTGGTATGCCCGGGAACATGTGCTGCTGTGTCTGGTGCCGGCGTTTTTTATTGCCGGAGCCATTTCTGTTTTTGTCAGCCAGGCATCGGTGATGAAGTATCTGGGAGCCAGGGCCAATAAAGTCCTTGCATACGGCGTCGCATCGGTATCCGGGGCAATTCTTGCAGTTTGTTCCTGCACCATATTGCCCTTATTTGCGGGTATCTGGCGAATGGGAGCGGGGCTTGGGCCGGCCATTGCGTTTCTGTATTCGGGACCGGCAATCAATGTGCTGGCGATTATCCTGACGGCACGGATTCTGGGTGTGGAAATGGGGATTGCCCGTGCGGTTGGAGCGATTACTTTCAGTGTCATCATTGGATTGATTATGCATTTTATCTATCGCAGGGAGGAACTGGAGAAAGCCAACGGCCAAATGGCGATGCCGGAACCTGAAGTCCGCAGACCGCTGTGGCAAAATACCCTGTTTTTTGCGGTGATGATAGGTGTGTTGGTTTTTGCCAACTGGGGCAGCCCGAATGATTTTCATTTCAAAACCGCCGACGGGCAGTCTTTTCGCGCATCCATTCTTAAATCGCCTGAACACGGACAGATTGAAAATGCTTCATTTACCTTAAAACTAACACAAGAAAACAGGGAAATCCAGCTTCCAGCCGGGCAACTACTTGAAAAAACGCCGGTGGAGGGGGTCTGGACAACCATCTGGCTCAACAAATGGATTATTACGGCTGTATTTGCCGCGGTTCTTGGCGTTCTTTTTATTTTATGGTTTGCAATCCCCTGGTGGAAGGTATGCATCGCGGCAATACCGGTGGTTATTTTGGCCGTTGCGCTGCCGATGGAGGGGTTGATGGTGATGATTCCTTTTGCGGCAGGAGCTATCGGCCTGTCGTGGCTGACCAGCACTACGCCGGGCGAGGCTGAGGACTGGTTTAGTTCGACATGGGGCTTTGCCAAACAGATTTTGCCGCTGTTATTTTTTGGTGTGTTGTTTGCCGGGATATTTCTGGGCCGTCCCGGACACGAGGGGCTGATTCCGAATAAGTGGGTCGAATGGGCCGTCGGCGGCAATTCGCTGCGGGCTAACCTGCTGGCCTCGTTAGCCGGGGCGTTGATGTATTTCGCGACCTTGACAGAAGTGCCGATATTACAGGGGCTGATTGGTTCGGGTATGGGCAAAGGCCCTGCGCCGGCATTATTGCTGGCTGGACCTGCATTGAGCCTGCCCAGTATGCTGGTCATCCGTTCGATTATGGGAACACAAAAGACTATCGTGTATTGTTCGCTGGTGGTGGTGATGGCAACCATCAGCGGAGTGATTTACGGGACTTTTTTTTAAGGTAAGAATGATGGACACGACATCCGTTTTTACGGTCCAAGCGATTGGGGTTATTCATAGCCCTTTTACGCATCCCAAAGAGGCGCCGATTCAGCCGGCGTTTGCTCAGGGTGCGGCCGGCGTGGTTGAAGTGTTCGAGCCGTATGCGGCGGCTTTGAAAGACCTGGATGGATTTGAGCGGATATGGCTGATTTTCTATTGCGACCGGGCAACCGACTGGAAGCCGCTGGCCAAACCGTATTTGGATACGGTCGAGCGGGGATTATTTGCGACCCGCTCGCCGGCAAGGCCGAATCCGATTGGCATTTCGTCGGTGCGGCTGGTTAAGGTCGAGGGCAACAAGCTGTTTGTTGAGGATATTGACGCATTGGATGGCTCGCCGCTGCTGGATATTAAGCCGTACTCCGGCAAATTTGATACCTTTGTCACACATCGCAACGGCTGGATGGATACGGTGGATACAAATAATCCCAAGGCGGATGGACGTTTCTGGAAACCGCAAATGGAGAAATACTGATTATGCGGCAAAATGGAAAACTTAAGATATTATTTTTATGTACGGGCAACTCATGCCGAAGCCAGATGGCCGAAGGCTGGGCACGGCATCTGCGTGGCGATGTTCTGGAGCCGTATTCGGCGGGGATTGAAACGCACGGTTTAAATCCTAATGCCGTCAAGGTGATGGCCGAGGCGGGGGTAGATATTTCGGGGCATCAATCCAAACTTCTGGAAAGCTTGAAAGATGTCGCCTTTGATTATGTAATTACCGTCTGCGGCCACGCCAATGAACATTGTCCGCTGTTTGCAGGCAAGACCCGGGTGATTCATGTCGGCTTTGACGACCCGCCGAAACTGGCAAAACAGGCAAAAACCGAACAGGATGCACTGGACTGCTACCGCCGCGTGCGGGATGAGATACGTGCCTTTGTGGACAACTTACCAGACGCATTAAAAGAAAAGAATTGAGGCATGTTATGAAAAAAAGACGTATCTTATTTTTCTGCAAGCACAACTCTTGCCGAAGCCAGATGGCCGAGGGATTGCTGCGTCAACTGGCGGGCAATGAATTTGAGATTTATAGCGCAGGGCTGACGCCGGAGCCGATACATCCGCTGGTCTATACCGTCATGGATGAAATCGGCATCGACATTCGCCAACAAACATCCAAAGGCATTGATTTATATCTTGGCCGCGAATTGATCGATACGGTTTTTATCGTCTGTCATGAAGGCGAGGCGGAATGCCCGAAACTTTATCCGATGGCGATCCGTGTTCAGCGCTGGCCGTTATCCGACCCGGCATCAGTGGTTGGCGATGAGGAAACGGTATTGAACGCTTTTCGTGAAGCCCGCGATACCTTAAAAACAAAAATTCAATTCTGGCTTGCCCAACAAATCCTGAAAACTAATGAGGACGATAAACATGGAAACTAATACACAAAAAGGACTTTCGATTTTTGAACGGTATTTGACGGTATGGGTGATTTTGTGCATTGCCGGCGGGATTGTGCTGGGCAAAGTTGCGCCGCAGTTTGCAAAGTCGCTGGATGCGATGGCCATTTCGGTCGGTGGCGCCCCTGTGGTATCGATACCGATTGCGATATGTCTGTTTTTTATGATGTACCCGATTATGGTCAAGATTGACTTTGCTGAGGTCTTGCAGGCGGGCAAAAGCATCAAGCCGGTGGGACTGACGCTGTTTGTCAACTGGGCGATCAAGCCGTTTTCGATGTACTTTATCGCCCTGTTTTTTCTGGGGACGCTGTTCTATGGTTTTATCGGCGGCGAGGCGATGGATATCGTCAAGATGCCGCTGGGGCTGGATTTGCCAGTTGGGGCGACATACGGCGTCGGAACCGTGATGGAATCGCAGGGCGTCAAGATGCTGTCGGTGCCGCTGTGGCGAAGTTATCTGGCCGGCTGTATCCTGCTGGGTATCGCCCCCTGTACGGCGATGGTGCTGGTCTGGGGCTATCTGGCAAAGGGCAACGATGGCCACACCCTGGTGATGGTGGCCATCAATTCGCTGACCATGCTGTTTTTGTATGGGCCGCTTGGCGGTTTTCTACTGGGTGTAGGCCGGCTGCCTGTGCCGTGGCAGGCGCTGGCGTTATCCATAGCCATTTATGTCGCCCTGCCGCTGGCGGCGGGCTTTATCTCGCGCAAATGGATTATCGCGCATAAAGGTCGGGACTGGTTCGAGCAAAAGTTTCTGCATATTCTGACGCCGATTACGATTGTCGCCCTGCTGATAACGCTGGTGCTGCTGTTTTCATTCAAAGGCGAGGTGATCTTGAATAATCCCCTGACGATTTTGTGGATTGCGATACCGCTGTTTATCCAAACGGTGCTGATTTTTGGATTGGGATATTGGTTCGCACGGCTGCTCAAGCTGCCGTATTCCGATGCGGCGCCGTCGGCGATGATTGGGGCGTCCAATCATTTTGAAGTGGCTATCGCGACGGCGGTCATGCTGTTTGGTTTGTCCAGCGGAGCGGCGCTGGCGACGGTCGTCGGCGTACTGATTGAAGTGCCGGTGATGCTGATGCTGGTCAAGTTCTGCTTGAAAACGCAAAAACTCTTTACCCTCGATTCCAAAGCCTAATACAATGAGTGATATCTCTAATAACATTCAGTCAGCAAAGGAGCAGCAGAATGGATAAAGACTCGTCGCTTGCGATTTTTGAGGAGCATCATATCCGCCGTGTTTATGACCCGGGACTGGAAAAGTGGTTTTTTTCGGTGGTGGATGTGATTGCGGCTCTGATAGGGCAGTCGGATTATCAAGCCGCCAGAAACTACTGGAAAGTCCTGAAAAACCGGTTGAAAAAAGAAGGCAGTCAATCGGTTACAAAATGTAACCGGTTGAAAATGATTGCAGACGATGGCAAACTTCGTCTTACCGATGCTGCTGATCCGGAGACACTGTTGCGGCTGATTCAATCCGTGCCAAGCCCCAAGGCGGAACTAATTAAATTGTGGCTTGCCAAGGTCGGTTATGAGCGGATACAGGATATGGGAGACCCGGCACGGTCGCTGGACCGCGCCCGGGAATACTGGCAGCAGCACGGCAGAAGCGAAAAGTGGATTCAGCAGCGCATGATGGGACAGGAAACCCGCAATAAACTGACCGACTACTGGAAACAACACGATGTTCAGGGCGAGAAGGAATATGCCATCTTAACCAATATCATTCATCAGGAATGGAGCGGCGTGTCGGTTCAAAAACACAAGGAAATCAAGCGGCTCAAAAGTCAAAATCTCCGCGACCACATGAGCGAGGCGGAACTGATTTTCACGGCTCTTGCGGAACTTTCCACCCGTCAGATTGCCGAAAGCGTCGAGGCGACGGGTCTTTGCGAAAATGCCGAAGCAGGAAGAAAAGGCGGCAGAATCGCTAAAAAAGCACGCCTCGAATTGGAAGAAAAGACTGGTAAAAATGTTGTAACCGGGCAGAATTTTTTAGCCCCGAAAACGGCTCCAAAAGGTCTGCCGCAGCGTAAATCATCAAAAAGCAACAAATAACTTATGGGAAAAGAGCAGAGCATGAAAAAGATTCAGATTTTGGGAACCGGATGTGCGAAATGTACGCAGTTGTATCAAAATGCCGAGCTGGCGGCCAAAGAACTGGGCATTGCCTACGAGATTGAAAAGATAACCCAGATTAACGACATTATGAAATTCGGCGTGATGATAACGCCGGCGCTGGCAATTGACGGCAAGGTCAAATCCGTCGGTAAAGTGCTGACGCTTGTGGAAATGAAAAACTATCTGACTTCATAGGAATGATATTTTGAAGCGATCGCCAGCCGACGCATGGGTAATAATACATGAAAAAATATCCTATACCAGCGCAAGATATTTCGTGGCAGGACGCCTCCGAGGAGACCCTTGTTTGTTATTGCCGGAAAATCGATAAAGGGACAATATGTTCTGCCATAAAAAATGGGGCTTGCGACATCAAAGCGATTCAGAGAGCAACAATGGCCGGGGCCGGCGGTCGCTGCGAGCAACTAAATCCGCGCCGACGCTGCTGCCATCCGGATATTGCTGAATTGCTGCGATTGTATGGAACAGGAATAAGAAACCAACGGAACATTGACAACGGAACGGCAGTGATTAACCAACAGGAAAGAAAATGAAAAATTTTCTCAATAACCATTTTTTAGAAAGGATATCACAATGGCACAGCAGAATAGTTGTATGTGTTCGGGTGGACCGAAACTGATTTTCGCTTGTTCAGGAGCGGCGGATGTCGGTGCAATCGCCGATCAGGCCGCACGGAAGCTGACCAGAGACGGCGTCGGCAAGATGTTTTGTCTGGCCGGAATCGGCGGTCGGATTGACGGGATTATGAAAACGACGCAGGCGGCAAGCCGAATTCTGGCTATCGACGGCTGTCCGCTCAATTGCGTCAAGGCGTGTCTGGAAAAGGCGGGTTTTGCCGCATTTACCCATTTGCAGCTTGCGGATGTGGGATTGGAAAAAGGCAAAAGCCCGGCCAGCGAAGAAAATATCCAAAAGGCGTGTACGGCGGCACAAACACTGCTGGCGTAATGTTCACATTGGAACATGAGAAAGGAATACTGCGATGAAACCTATTGCCAAAATAGGCATTTTGACTGTGTTGATGGTGGCCGCCGGAATCATTGTGGTTATCAAACAGGGCGGGGCGCCGACCTGCTGTCCTCATACTATTGCCGATAATAGTGCGGCTGTGCCGACAGCCCACACTGTCCCGATCGGCGCCGGTCTGCCCCGTCTGGTCGATTTGGGGGCGAGCAAATGCATTCCGTGCAAGATGATGAAGCCCATCCTGGATGAACTCACGGTGCAGTACAAAGACCGATTCGAGGTAGTCTTTATCGATGTGTGGGAAAACCCAAAAGCCGCCGATCCGTACAACATCAATCTGATTCCAACGCAGATTTTTTTCGACAAAGACGGCAAGGAACAGTTCCGCCACGAAGGCTTCTTCTCCAAAGACAACATCCTGGCCAAGTGGAAAGAGTTGGGAGTACAATAAAGAGTGCTGGAATTATTTGCGCAATTAACGCGCGCGGTTGAAGGGGCGTGGTATATCGCGGCTGCGGCCTCGTTTATCTGGGGCATTTTGAGCATATTGCTGAGTCCCTGCCATCTTGCCAGTATTCCTTTGATTGTCGGCTTTGTTGACGAACAGGGACGGATATCGACCAAACGGGCATTCTGGATTTCCACGCTGTTTGCCGTCGGTATCCTGATAACCATCGGGGCAATCGGGGCGATTACGGCGGCATTGGGCAGAATGATGGGCGACGTTGGAAAATACGGCAATTATTTTGTCGCGCTGATATTTTTTGTCGTCGGCCTGCACCTGCTCGATGTCTTTGCGCTGCCTTTTTCGGGACCTGGACAGGTCGGGATGAAACGCAAGGGATTGCTGGCAGCGTTTCTATTGGGACTGGTTTTTGGCATTGCGCTGGGTCCCTGTACGTTTGCGTATATGGCGCCAATGCTGGGAGTTACATTTAAATTGGCCTCTGCAAATCTGCTGTATGGAATTTTACTTCTTTTTGTGTATGGAATAGGCCATTGTTCGGTGATTGTCTTTGCAGGAACATTTACTGAGGTCGTCCAGCGGTATATGAACTGGAATGAACAATCCAAAGGCGCCGTGATTTTAAAAAAAATCTGCGGCGCTCTTGTACTTTTGGGCGGATTGTATATGATATACACGGCCCGCGTATGAAATAATTGCAATTTCCCCAGTAAACAGGATAGAGTGTGAAGCGTCAGGAAAAGATATTTATTATTGCCGGTGCAGTCTTGTGTCTGATCACCGCCGGCTATGTCCTGCATCGGTCGATGCGGGATCCGGTTGTCGGCTCCTTTGCCGATGAGACCGCTATTGGCAAAAACAAACCGCTGCTGCTGGAAATCAGCTCCCAGAAGTGCGACCCCTGCCGGCAGATGTTCCCAATTATGGAGCAGCTTCGGGATGAATACTCGGAGCTGTTCACCGTCGCATACATCGACATTCTGCAGTCCGGCGACATTGCCGCCCAATACCGTGTTGCGGACAATCCCACGCAGATATTTTTCGACGCCGAAGGCAATGAATTATTCCGCCATGAGGGGTTTTATTCCAAACAGGAAATCCTCGACCAGTGGCGTGCTTTGGGGCTGCCCATTCCATAACCTTGCCCACTGCGGGGCTATGCTGTTTTCATAAAACCTTTGATGCCGGTAAAGATAATCTGTGCGGCCAGCGAGGTGAGCATCAGGGCGGTTACCTTGATAATCATCGACAGAATTTTATGTCCCAGGAGGCGTTCGATTTTTTCGGCCAGCAGCACAAACGCCGCCGCAGTCAGTCCGCCGGCCAGCACCGCCAAAAAGGTAATGACGGCATCCGCGGTTCCCTGTACCGCCGTGCTGAGCACCAGCATTGCTCCAATGGTGCCGGGGCCGACAATAATCGGTATTGCCAGCGGCACAATGGAAAAATCCTCATCGGCGTCGCCGCGTCGATGGATTTGTGAGCCGATTCCCAGAACGCGCATGATTGAGGATATAAACAAAACGCTGCCGGTGCCGATTTGAAACGCTTCCAGCGTGATGCCCAGGACGGCAAACAGCGGCTTTCCGAAAAAGAAAAAAACACAAATCAGAATCAGCACCGCCGCCGAGGTTCGAACGGCGACCTTGTGCCGGCTCACCGAATCCATCCCCTCTGACATCATCAGAAAAACGGATGCGGAAAAAAACGGCGCCAGTAAAAACAGCATCTGGATATAAATCGTCAGAAAAAGTCGCACTTCGGCCGGCAGCAATGACATCGTTAATTGCTCCCAAGCCGTTGACGAATGACCTGGGCGCGGAGTGTGTCGCGCTGGTCGGAGTCCAGCATTCTGCCGGCGCGGATTTGCAGATGTGCGGGCTGGGTTACCAAAAATAAATCGTTGATGGTCGCCAGCGAGATATCCTGCACCCGTCCGAGATTGACTCCCAGTCGAACGCTGGACAGCAGATAGAGGGCTTCCTGCGAGCTGATCAGACAGGCGCTGCGGAGTACGCCCAGCGCCCGCTGGATTTTGTCGTCGAGGGCGTGCGGTTTTTCGGCCATCAGAGCTTGCCGCGCCGCTTTTTCATAAGCGATGATTTTGGGTACTATCAGGTCGGTCATTTCCCGGACAATCTGGTCTTCGCTGACGCCGAGAGTAACCTGATTGGACAACTGATAAAAATCGCCGGTCGCCTCGGTTCCTTCGCCAAAAAGCCCCCGGACCGTCAAATCCGCATCGCGTGCGGCGGTTGTCAATTTCTCTATTTGTCCGGCCATTTTCATTGCCGGCAGATGCAGCATCACCGAGACCCGGATGCCGGTTCCCAGATTGGTCGGGCAAGCCGTCAGATACCCCAGCCGCGAATCAAACGCATAGTCAATCTTCTGCCCGATTAAATCGTCGATGTGGTTAATCCGCCGCCAGCAGTCCTGCAAGTTCATTCCTGCCGAATAGACCTGCATGCGCAAGTGGTCCTCTTCGTTAATCATCGCGGTAAAAGATTCGCCCGCGGCCAGACAGACGCCGCGCGGCCCCCTGCCGCCGGCGTGCTGCCGGCTGATTAGATGCCGCTCGGCAAGCAGATAGCGTTCCAGTTCGCCTTCCTGATCCACATTAACAAAAAACACAGGTTCTCCCAGCTGCAGCGACAAGATAGTTTGGCTAAGGCGCGCCAGTATTTCCTGTTTTCGTTCTTCGCTCAGGCACGGTATGAATTCGCAGCCGGCCAGATTGCGTGCCAGCCGCACCCGCGAGGAGATAACAATATCGCACTGCGGTCCGGCGGCGCCAAACCAGGAACTCGGATGAACCGCTAATTCCGACAGTTTCATTGCAATTGCCTTATCTGGTCCCGCAGCCGTGCCGCGGTCTCATAGTCTTCTTTTCGCAGCGCCTCATCGAGCTGTCGGCCAAGCCGAATCCGTTCGACCTGCTGTTTTTGCTGCTGGTCCGTGCGGGACGGCGTCTTGCCGCAATGCTGCGTATGGCCGGCCTGACTGCGTTCAATCAGCGGCATCAGTTGAGTTTCAAATTCTTTGTAATCGGCCGGACAGCCCAGCAGGCTTTCCTTGCTGAACCGCTTGAGCGTCATGCCGCATACCGGACAGGCACGGTCGATGACGGGGGACGCCGCGGGCGTCTCAGCCTGGGCGCTTTTGGCGGCGCTGAGCAGACTGCTGAGCAGCTCATTGAGCGGCATCTGCGTCTGCATCGACAGCCCCTGCTTGTGAGCGCACTGCTGACAGAGATGGGTTTCCGCCCGCTGCCCGTTGGTAATCTCGGTCAGATGGATAGTTGCGGTTGTCTCTTTACATACTTGACAAAGCATATTTAGCCGTATTTTTAAGTCCGATTTTATCTTTCACATTATAGGCGTTTCGTCGTTTTCACGCAATGGCTGAATGACCGTTTAGGCCTCGTAGCGAACCCGGCAGCCGGGCGATTCGGTTACTTCCACCCAGCACAGAATTGCCGGCGGCGTTATCAGCCCTGCCAGCCGCTCAAAAATCGTTCGGGCGACATTTTCAGCCGATGCGTTGACCAACCCAAATTCCGCCAGATTTTCAAGCCGCTTGTCATCCCACTGTCCGATAATATCCATCAGATATTTTTCGAGCAGGTGGAAATCCATCGCCAGACCCATCGCATCCAATTGCTCGACCGCGACGCCGGCGACAACCTTCCATTGGTGCGTATGCAGCGGCTCTGTTTGACCATCCAGCAGCGTCAACTGATGCGCCGCCTCAAACTCTTTTTCTACCATCACGGTAAACATCTCCCTATTGTACCCTGTCCATCCCAAAATACAAGCACAATACAATTACCGCCAATGCCGATACACAATCATCCCAATCCAGCAGGGATTAAACCAGCCGTTTGGAACACAGCATTCAGGCCTATATCATTTCGGCTCTTGTGGTTACTCTTTTCTGCAGTGCATCACGAAAATCGGATTTTTGTATAGCAAAATCAGGTGGAGCAGGGTAAAATGCCGGCCGAAGAAAAAGAGATTTACTGAAGAGTAAAGACAATGGCCAAAAAGTTATACATTGGGAACATAAGCCCTCAGGCGACTTCCGCGAGTCTCAAGACGCTGTTTTCGATGTTCGGAAAAGTCGAAAAAGCGTACGTTGTTACAGACCCCCAAACCGGTGAAAACAAGGGGTTTGGCTTTGTCGTGATGGGCAGCGACGACGAGGCGACGGCGGCCATTACGGCGCTGGACGGCAAGAAATGCGGTGAGTACACCGTCAAGGTCAGTGAAGCCAAGGGCAAGTAGGCAAACAACACCCCGCCGCCTTTCGGGTCGTGCCGCACACACGACTCGTCCGCTTATTATTGGTCGAGTTTATTATCTTCCCTCTGTCTGCTCCAAGTCGCAGTTTAATCCACGCCGAAATCGTCAGTGTCCATATCCACGGGCTTGTAGCCGGGCTGTTTGGACTTTTCGACTTCTTCGGTGAACGCCTTGACAATTGCATCCTGAATCTTTTTCCTGCACACTGCATTGATGGGGTGGGCGATATCGGCGTGCAGCTTCATCCTGCCCTCGGGGTCCTGGCGGACGCGATTTTCGGACAATTTGGTGCCGCAGTGGTTGCAGAACTTGGCGCGCAGATGGTTCTTTCCGCCGCATTTACTGCAATGGTCGCTCATTTTGCGCGACGGCATCGCGACAAAATAGCCCCCGGTGCCTTCGATGATTTTGATGTCCCGCACGACAAAATCATTGTCGAGCGTCATCGAGCAAAAGGCCTTCAACCGGTCATCCTGATTGTTGACAAGTTTGACTCTGACTTCGCTGATTTCCATAGTGCATACCTCGTCTAAAAACTACCAGCTATTGTTGTACACAAGTCTGCTTTCGCAGTTCAAGTCATTACGAAGTCTATCTCGCCAGCATTCGAGGTGCTCTACATCGTTGGTGTCTAACAGGCAGTACATGGCACTGCCGCTGCCGCTGAGACACACATCCTTGCCGGTGAGGCTGTGGATATAATCCCTGAGCCGTGCCAGCTCTGGATGCAGTCGGAAACAGCTTTCCGCAAGCATATTTGCGCATATTTTAGCGGCTAAATCAACCCTGTTTTTGGATAGAAATGAATTTATTTGCTCAGAAAGGCTTAAATAGACATCTTTGGAATGGGCGTAGTTCTCATAAACCTTTTTAGTAGAAGTGTTTATGTTCGTTGTAACAAGAAACGCCCGAAATGAGAATTTTTCAGCTATCGGCGAAATTTTTTCACCTCTTCCCGTACAAAAAGCCAGTGATTTGCCCAAAAAGAACACCACATCGCTGCCCAGCGATGCGGCCAGTGGCGTCAACTGTTCTGTCGTCAGCCCGAGTTTGAAATACCGGTTCAGCCCCATCAAGGCGGCTGCCGCATCACTGCTGGCACTGCCGAGTCCGGAGCCGGCGGGGATATTTTTGCACAGTGTAGTCCGCACGGCGAGTTTTTTACCGGTGGTGTTTTCCAGCAATGTGGCGGCTTTCCATATCAGATTATCCGGTCCATCCGGCGCCCATTGCGGACCGGTACAGCGAAGTTCAAATTCGCCGCTGTCGGCCGGCTCAAAGAGTAATTCGTCGCAGTAATCGATTTTGGCCATCACGGTTTCAATGTCGTGAAAGCCATCCGGCCGTTTGCCGGCAATCAGCAGGGTCAGGTTGATTTTGGCCGGCGCCAGCACCCGCAAGCCTTTTTCGGTTTGGCAGAATTGTTCCATAGCGGCAGATAATCCTTTGTGTGTCCGTTTTTCGATAACTTTCCATAAACTGCATACTACAAGGACATTATAGAATGATGCCGCCAAAAAGACATCAAAAACTTTGTCTTGGCGCGACCGTGTCTTTGCAAAAGAATCGGTTGAACACGCCGACAGCGGAAATTGCTTGAAAAACGGCAGCGGTTTTGTCATCATTAGGCTGCTATGACTCAACCGCAAACACAAATTGCGCTGCAAACGCCCGTCCAGTATCTCAAGGGGGTCGGTCCCGCCAAGGCGGCCGCCTTTGCCGAACTGGAAATCCGTACCGTTGCGGATTTGCTGGACTATTTCCCCCGCGACTGGACATTTGTGCCGGAACCGGTCTTTATCGGCGACCTGCGACCCAATCAAACCGCCTGCGTCGTCGGCCTCGTCGAGCGAACGGATTATCAGCCCTATCGCAAAAAGCCGATTTTCGAGGCGGCGCTGGCCGACAAAACCGGCGTCTGCCGGCTGGTCTGGTTTAACGGCGGCTATCTGGTCAATCAGCTCGAACCGGGCAAAATACTGATGGTCTATGGGCAGGTCTCCGCCTACAAATACCAACTGCAATTGACCAATCCGAAGTTCCACATCCTGCAATCGCAGGAGGATGCCGAGGCAGGGGCGCTTAGCGGGGCGGTATATCCTGCCAGCGGCAAGCTGCCCTCCTGGCAAATCAAGAAAGTCGTCCGCAGTCATTTGGATCAGGTATGCCCGCTGCTGCCGGAATGGTACGATGCGGCATTTCTAAAGAAAAACGAGCTGATTGGCCGGCAATTGGCTTATCGGCGGATTCACGACCCGGCGGATGAAAAACAGCTCCAGCAGGCGCGCCGCCGGCTCAAATACGATGAGCTGTTTTTGATGCAGTTGGGACTTGCACTCAAACGCTACCACTTGCGTCATACCGCGCCGGCCGCCGCGATGACCTGCACGGACGAAATCGACCATCGCATCCGGCGGCGGTTTCCATTCCTGCTGACCGAAGACCAGGACAAGGTCATTGCCGATATCAAACAGGATTTGGCAAAAACCATCCCGATGAACCGCCTCTTGCAGGGCGATGTCGGCAGCGGCAAGACCGTCGTCGCCCTCTATGCGGCATTAGTCGCCGTGGCCAACCAGATGCAGACGGCGATTATGGCGCCGACCGAAATCCTTGCCAATCAGCACCTGCTCAGCATCGAGCGTTATCTCAAAAACAGCCGTGTCCGCCGGGCGATGCTGGCCGGGGGGCTGACCGGCGTCAAACGCCAAGTCCTGCTCGATGATATCAAGCAAGGCAAAATCGATATTCTCGTCGGCACCGTCGCCCTGCTGGAATCCGATGTGGATTTTGCCAATCTCGGGCTGGTCATTATCGACGAGCAGCACAAGTTCGGCGTCCATCAGCGGGCTAAGCTGCGCAAGGGCAAAGCCCCGCATTGCCTTGTGATGACGGCCACGCCCATCCCGCGCACCCTGACGATGACAGCCTTTGGCGATCTGGATGTCTCGACCATCCGCAACTGCCCGCCGGGACGCGGCGAGGTCATTACCCGCCAGGTTCGCCCGCACGACCGGCCAGCGGCGATGGAATTTATCCGCAAGCAAATCCGCGCCGGCAGGCAGGCGTATTTTGTCTATCCGCTCATCGATTCCGAGGTCGGCGACATCAAAGCCGCCTCCGATGAGTTTGAAGACCTCAAGAGCCGCGTCTTTCCGGAACTGCAAGTCGCCCTGCTGCACGGCCAGATGCCCGGCCATCAGAAAAAACAGGTGATGGAGGCATTTCGTGCCGGCAAAGTCCAGATTCTGGTTTCGACCGTCGTTATCGAGGTCGGCGTCGATGTCCCCAACGCGACGATCATGGTCGTTGAAAACGCCGAGCGGTTCGGCCTTGCCCAGCTCCATCAGCTTCGCGGACGCATCGGACGCGGCAGCAACCGGTCGTATTGTTTTCTGTTTTCTAACACCGAACAGGAAGAGGCAAAGAGCCGGCTGGATGTGATGACACGCACCAACAACGGCTTTGAGATCGCCGAGCAGGATTTACGGCTGAGGGGCCCGGGCGAATTGTTCAGCAGCCGCCAGCACGGCCTGACCGATTTTAAGATTGCCGATATTGTCGCCGATTTTGAGCTGCTCAACCTGGCGCGGCGCGATGCGTTTGAATTGATCAAAAACGACCCGAAATTAACCCAACCCGAACACGCCGCCCTGCGATCAACCCTCATCGAACGCTTCGGCGCCGCACTGGGCTTAGTCGATATCGGATAAATTTCTCAATCTTGCAAAAATGGAAACTGGTGCGTTCTGGCTTCAGCCAGGTTGCACCTGTAACGGCTTTTATGGCCTGTATCATTGCTTGCGACGAATAAACAAAAAAACCGGCGGGGGTAAGCCGCCGGCTTAGGAAGGGTGTCGCTGATTTGTCAGGGAGGTTATTTGGATACCGCCTGCTGCTGGGCTTCCTTGCGTCGGGCGATGATTTCTTCGGCGAATTTGTGCGGTACGGGGGCGTAGCGGCACATTTCCATCGAGAAGGACGCCATGCCCTTGCTTAGGCCGCGGACAATGGTCGCATAGCCGAACATGCTGGCCAGCGGGACTTCCGCCTGCACAACAGTTGCATGACCGCGCACTTCGGCAGCCATAATCATCCCGCGGCGGCTGTTGAGGTCGCCGACAATCGCACCCTGGTACTCGCCGGGCATCTCGACTTCGACTTTCATAATGGGTTCCAGCAGGCATGGACGGGATTTTTTGAACGCCTCAGTAAAAGCATCGCGTCCTGCGATACGAAACGCCATTTCACTGGAATCGACTTCGTGATAGGAGCCGTCATCCAGCGCCATCTTGCAGCCGACAATTTCGTAGCCGGCCAGCGGGCCTTTTTTCATCGCGGCGATAAAGCCCTTATTGACCGCAGGGATGTACTCAGCCGGAATGCGTCCGCAACTGATATTGTCTTCAAATTCGTAAGTCGTCTCAGCGTCCGGCGGCAGCGGAATCAGCCTGCCGACGACATGAGCGAATTGGCCGGAGCCGCCCGACTGTTTTTTGTGGCGATAATCAAATGCCGCCTCGACAGTGGGCGCTTCACGGTAACTCACATTCGGGGCGCCGACAGTGATGTCAGCTTTGTATTCGCGGCGCATCCGCTCGCAATACACATCCAGATGCAGTTCGCCCATACCGGCAATAATGGTCTGGCCGGTTTCCGGGTCGGTCGAAACGCGGAAAGTCGGGTCTTCTTTCATAAACCGGTTGAGCGCCTTGGCAATCCTGTCCTGGTCGGCATTGGACGCCGGCGTAATTGACAAACTAATCACCGGGTCGGCGACATAAATACTTTCGAGCGAATAATTGACACCCTCGCCGCACAGCGTATCACCGCTGGCGCAGTCAATGCCGAGAATCGCGACAATGTCGCCGGGACCTGCGTCAGAGATATCCTCGCGGTCATTGGCGTGCATCCGGACGATACGGCCAACACGCTGCATTTTGCTGGTGCGGGCGTTGCGGTAGTGCTGTCCTTTGGCGATGCGCCCCTGATAGACGCGGGTGTAGCTCAACTGGCCGTAGGTCTCATCGGAAATCTTGAACACCATCGCCACCAGCGGAGCGCTGGGGTCTGCCGACAGCGGCGTCTCCGCCCCGTCGTTGTCGTGGTTGCGGGCAAAACTGCATCGGTCTAATGGGCTGGGCAGAAAATCGCACACCGCATCCATCAGAAGCTGAACGCCTTTATTCTTAAACGCCGTACCCATCATCAGCGGCACGATATTGCGGTTGATAGTTGCCTCGCGGATGGTCTGGCGAATCAATTCCTGCGGGACTTCCTTTTCCTCCAGCAGCAATCCCATCATTTCATCGCTGAACATACTGAGTGATTCGAGCATATCATGGCGGGCGATCTGAGCCGAGTCGCTGTATTCCGGCGATATCGGGCTGCGGACGACATCTTCGCCATTGTCGCCTTCAAAGGTTACCATTTCCATCGTAATCAGGTCGATGACGCCGGCAAAGGATTCGCCGGAACCCATATTAAGCTGAATCGGCACGGCGTTGAGGCCGAGTTTTTCGACGATATCCTTGCGAACCCGCTCGGCATCCGCGCCGGTGCGGTCCATCTTGTTGATGAAGGCGATGCGCGGTACGCGGTAGCGTTTCATCTGCTGGTCAACCGTGTAGGATTGGCTTTGGACGCCGCCTACCGAACAAAGCACCATCACGGCGCCGTCTAAGACGCGCAGCGACCGCTCCACTTCGACGGTAAAATCCACATGGCCGGGCGTATCAATCAGATTGATGCTGTTCTCGCGCCAGGAAACCTGCGTCGCCGCCGAGGTAATGGTGATGCCGCGTTCGCGTTCCAACTCCATATAATCCATCGTGGCGCCGCCGGTGCCGCCCTTGACCTCGTTCATCCGGTGAATCCGGCCGGCATAATACAAGATACGCTCGCTGAGCGTCGTCTTGCCCGAGTCAATATGTGCCGAGATTCCGATATTGCGAATTTTACTAATCTTTTCCATAGCCTTTTTTACTCAATCAATGCAATTTCTTAATTTTTATTGGTTTTATCACGATATTCGACCCATCTGCTTAAAGTCGATAATTTACGGAGACATTATACCAATACCAACAAATGACAAGAAAACCACTACTCCATTTATCTAAACAGCATAAGATATCAATCGAAAGGTGGTTCTCTCGCCCTAAGCAGACGAAACAGAAAAACTGCTTATAGCGATTTTTCGATAAATGTCAAGTTAAAAAACCAATATTTTGAAATATTATGGTACGATATTGGCGGCAGAGAATTATTGTCGCATTTAAGCAAGAAAATATCTAAAATAGAAGAGAATTACGAAAAAAGAGGCATTTTGCGATAGTTTTCAAATATTTTTTTTATTTTTTTCAAATTTTTCTCTTGACAAATAAGAGTTAGGGGGTGGTACTATGCTCTTTGATGATGGATTGCTGCGTGCAGTCCGGGAGAAAAAAGCAGTTGGATTTTTGTTGCAGCGTCAAAGGAAATAGTAAGGAATCTTTGGAAAGTTGTGCAAAATAAGATATTGTTGGTTGTGGGCTATTAATGTAGGCAGACATTTGACAATTGGGGGCCAAATTGTCAAATCAAGCACCCCGCGGACGGCCCAAAAAGGGAGAAATTGAAAACAATGGTTCCTGACACCTTTTACTTAACTTCGCTGAGGTTAGAGCTTATGTCTGGGCCCAGTAAAGGACACGGTAAAGATTATGGTAAAATGGTTGTTGCTCCAACAAACAGATTTATAAGGCATCGAACTCTGACGGGTGTTTATCATCGCCAAGGCCATCACTCTGTTCAATTTAAAGGAGAATCCTTTTTAGACCCGAAAGATGTAGCCTTTACGAATATTCAACGTCGTGAAGGTGCCTCAACGGCAGCGGCGGGCACAGGAGTATTTGCTTCTCTTAATGGATATATTCATCCTGTTGGAAGCTGGTTTACCCCATCCGACCCAAATATTGCAACTGGATGTTATGTTGTTGCAGATACGACAGGATTTGATTTAGGTGCTGGTGGTATATTGGGGGAAAGTGGGACATTTTCTGGTTATTATATTGATTATGAATACAAAGGAGATGATGCAGTAATTAGAAATATGGGAAATATTGAATCAGCCAAGACTGTTGATACTGGTGGTGATTCAAAGGCAAAAAAAGGTTCCGTTGGTTGGGTTTCTGCCCACTTAAACGATCCGGATTCAAATTTTTAGGTCGTTGCAGTTTTTGATATATGAGTTTTAAATGTATATTAACAGTTAAAAGGAGATTTAACATGTGTTTCAAAACAAATATATTTGTTATGCCAATGGTTGTTTTATTTTTGGCAAATATGTTTTGTATGGCTAGTGATAGTGAATTTGAAAGCGACTACAAACGAGCAACTGATATGAGAGAATCGAAAGCGACAGATGGATTCGAAGATTTAGTGAAAGATATCCAAAGCAAATGGTTCCGAGACAATAAATCCATTTATGGAACTCTTATTGCCCATACATTGAAGTCATGGGTGTCTGCATGTAAACAATCTAATACAAAAGTTCCTATAGACCAAATACACAGGTACGCCACTAACACCCTTTCGACTTATGATCCTGAAAAGCCTGACAATATTAACATCGAAACAGAATTCGAATTGGTTAGTATTCTTTATGAACAGTACTCATATGTAAAGAACAATCTAACAGATGAGAATTGGGAGTTAAGTAGACTTGAAGGGAATAATAGCTGGCTTCATGCCTGGCAGAGACTTGAAAAGGCTATTGACAAAAACTTTGACCCCAATGTTGTTCCGGAAGAAAACATCTCTCCTCCGGAAGGTGTTTTTGGATTTCCTGGTATGTTGCCTGAACAGATGAAGGATTCATTACTTCGTGAAAAATACAAAAAGGCGATTCAGGAGAATCAAGCAAAAATCGAAATTCGAAATGAACAATTAAAATTAAGGAGTCTAAAGAAAAGATATACAAAAATAATAGAAAAATACCTGATATCCATGTATTCCATTGCTCCTTTTAATTCAAACGAATTATCTCAATATCTTAAAGAGTACAAACTGAATAAAGAGACCACATATCGAATCCTCGATTCAGTAACCAAAAATATCGAAAAGCAAAATCAGGAATCGTCGTTGCAGCCCAAGTGATAATTGCTTGCAGAAAACAACCATCTTAATTCAACTGTTTGACAAGTGAATAGCGGACTGGGGCCGGCAGGAACAGGCGGCTCAGTTGGTTGAGGACTATACCGCCAAGTACGCTGGCAGGCCGGCGTGTGCAAACAAATTCCCCTTGCGTTAAAACTCCTGTCCAATATTTCTCAATTTTCCCCTCTC
>CAZICJ010000030.1:0-29326 GCA_964537635.1 uncultured Pirellulales bacterium | reverse complement strand
GCTTGGCTGTATCCTTATTCTCCTCAGGAGGGTTTTGGGATGACTTCTATCAACTTTTTTCTCATTTCAACCCACTCCATAGAAGGAGTCCCTCTATGTCTGACACCCTCTGTCCATCCGCACCGCAAACCCCGCAGCAGCTTGGCGACTGGCTCAAAAATCACCTGTCGCTGACCGTGCCTGCTCAGCCCGTTTGTCCGCATCACAGTTCCCCGCTGGATTACCTGTGGTATAGTTTTTGCGAAAACGACCCCGCCGCACCGCCGCGTACCAACGGCGATTGTGTCGTCTGGGCGTGCCGCGGCGGAGGCAAAACCATCCTGGCTGCAGCCGCCACCCTGCTGGACAGCCTCTACAAGCCGCAATGCCGCACCCGCATCCTGGCCGGCTCACGCGACCAATCGCGCTGTATGTACGAATATCTCACGCGGTTTATCGACAGCGGCACGCTCGGCATCGAAGGCAAATTCTTCAAAGACTCCTGCCGCTTTGCCAACGGCTCCGATGTGAGCATCATGGCGCAATCACACACCAGCGTCCGCGGCCGACACATCCAAATCCTCCGCTGCGACGAAGTCGAGCTGTTCAAACCTGATGTCCTGACGGCGGCAGCCTTCATCGCCAAAAAGGCAAACGATATCCGTCCCGCAATGCAGATTTTTTCGACGCTGCACCGCCCCTACGGCCTGATGCAGTCGGTACTCGACGATGCGGCCAAAAACCAAACCCCCATCTTTCAGTGGTGCTTGTGGGAAATCATCGAACGCTGCACAACCGACCGAAGCTGCAGCCGCTGTCCGCTGGATTATTACTGCCGGCAGAAAGCCCGCAGCGCAAGCGGCTTTCTGGCTATCGACGACGCCATCACCCTGCTTGGCCGAACCAGCAAAGCCGCCTTCGAAAGTGAAATGCTGTGCCTGCGTCCCAGTCTCGACGATGCGGTTTTTCCGGAATTCGATGTGGAGCTTCACGTAGGCAAACTGGACTACGACCCGTCGCTGCCGCTGTACCGTTCCATCGATTTCGGTTATCGCGGGCCGTTTGTCTGCCTGTGGATTCAAATCGACGCCGCCGGCGTCATTCGCGTCATCAACGAATTTGTCAAGACCCAAAACACGCTGGCCGAAAATATCCTCCAGCTCAACCAGATGACGCCCTGTTCGCCTCATCAGGTTGCGGCAACCTATTGCGACCCATCCGGCGCCGCCTGCAACGGAATTACCGGCATCAGCAGCGTCGATGTCCTCAAAAAACACGGCATCAAACCCATCTATCACCAGTCCTCCATCCTCGACGGCGTGGAATTGATTCGCTGTGCCATCCGTGCCGCCGACAAAACCCGCCGCCTGCTTATCGCAGACCGTTGCCGCTATCTCATCAAGGCGATGCAATGCTACCACTTTCCTGACCGCAGCTCGACTGCCAACCTTGAAATGCCCAAAAAAGACGGCGTCCATGACCACCCCATCGACGCCCTGCGGTACTTCTTTATCCACCACGCCAACCGCTTTTCACCTGGCAAACGCGGTTATTAACGCTCTGCACAGCCGCAGGCTGCACCCGAGGGCGCAACCCTGGACTTTTTTGCTATCCCCGGCTTGCAGGGCAAGGACTTTTTATCTTGATGGAATAAAAATCAGCGCTTGAGCTACTGCTGTTCGATTTCTTCGAGGCTTTTGCCTTTTGTTTCAGGCACCCATATCCAGACGAATATCATCAAAACCCCGCACATCGCAGCGTATATCCGGAAAGGAAAGGCATACCCGATCAACCGGCTCGTGATTCAGCGTCTTTCGCAGTCGCTGCTGAGAGGTCATCACGCCTTTTTGCGTATCGGCTGATTTCTGCTGCTGAGATTGCCGTGGTATCAATTCCATAGGCACTCTTTCTTGTATTATTATAAGTGAACTGACTTTTCAATCAGGCCTTGCGATAGTCTCGCCGTGATCCCTTCAGCCATGCCGGATCGCCGGCGCCCTCGACAAATGTATTGGTCTGCGGATTCCACCCTATGGTCTGTCCGTGCCAGTACGCCAGATTCATCAGGTGACAGCAGATTGCTGACCGGGCGCCGACAACCTCATTGGTAATCGGCTTCTTGCGTGTTTTGACGCACTGCACAAAATCACCTACATGGCCGTCTTTGACCTTGTAGAGCCGAACCTTGGCGTCTTTGAGGTATTCTTTTTCCACCTGGTTTAACTTGGATTCCAGGGACCCGCCGTCCTCGCGCTGTGTGTACTTGGCGATGGTCTTATCACCCAGGGTGAACCAGAACTTTTCGCGATAAACTTGAATTTCACCGTCCGAACCAAACATGTGTACGCCAAGCCCATCCTTATGGACAACCTCGGCGCCGTCGGCATAGATCAGCTTGACGCCGCGTTTGGCGCTGCGATCCGCCGGCGGGACAATCTTGACCGGTCCGCTGTCATCCATCCCCAGCGCCCACTGGGCGATATCCAAATGATGCGCACCCCAGTCGCAGACCCCGCCGCCGCCGTATTCCTTATAGTCCCGCCAGCCCGGCCAAAAGTCATGCACCCCTCGCGGACATAATTTTGAATGATAAGGCCGCATCGGCGCCGGTCCGACCCACAGATTCCAGTCCAGATTCGGCTCAACCTCTTCACCCGGCAAATCGCACGGAACCCCGGGGTCGCCGATGTTGCACTCAATCCGGCTAATCTTGCCGATGACCCCGTTGCGGGCCAGTTCACAGGCCAGCCGGAACTCCCATGCTGAACGCTGCATCGAGCCGGTTTGCAGCACGCGCCCCTGGCGGTCCACTTCGGCCATCACTTCGACAGCCTCTGCAATGTCATGGGTCAGCGGCTTTTCGCAGTACACATCCTTACCCGCCCGCAGCGCCGCCAGGGTAATTGCGGCATGCCAGTGATCCGGCGTTGCGATGCAGACTGCATCGATGTTGTCCTGCGCCAGCAACTGTTCGAAATCAGTATATGTCTTGCAATCCGCCGTCCCCTGTTCCGGGTAGCGGGTATAGTACTCATGGACCCGATTTCGGAAGTCTTCCCGACGGGTCGCATCCACATCGCAGACTGCCAGCACCTGACAGCGCGACATAAACGCCGCCAATAACCCGCGCGCCTGGCTGCCTGTCCCGATAAACCCGACTCTAATTCGTTCATTCGGAGAAGATATCCTCCCCAAAGTAGCCCCAAAAGGAATAACACCCGAAACAACCGCGGCGGTCTTCAAAAAATCCCTACGTGTACTTCTCATAAAAATCCTTTAAAAAATTGTATGTGTTCACGGGCGTTTTGATGCCATCCAATAACGCACTCAAATACCCTGATGTCCACACGACAGGAGATTGTACCCAGCTCAGGGTCAATAATCAACACAAAATCCCCGTCTTTGAGGCACAAAACAGCACTCCATGCGCCGCCGCCTTCGCAATCACCTGTTGGGCAAGGCGAGCAGGACATCAAAGCATTACAATTTGTCGTATCTATCTTTATTTACAATAGGTTATATCATTGTTGCAAAATTCAACCCGCGGGCGTTTGTCTATTTCTGATCCGGATTTTCCGCAGCCGCTTTTAACTGCGCCATGTATTTATAATCACTGCAATTAAGCCTGGCGGCAAACTGCCATCCGCCGCCGCCCTGCACAACCTTGACCAGAAAATGGTTCCAGCCCTGTTTCATCGCAAGGGCCTTGCACTCGATCATGCCCATCACCATCGGGCCGGTACGATTGTTTTGAGCAAGCAGAGAACCGTTGAGCCAGACTTTGTATCCATCGTCGGCGCCGCCGATCAAATCAAGCTTGGGCATATCCGGCTCGAGCAGCAGATTATCCAGCGGCCGCGGACTCCACAGCCAGAAACTCACATAGACCGCCGCATTGTCCATCGGGCCATCCAGCCCCATCTCGTTGAATTTGAAATCCAGAGAACCGCTTACCGAACCCATTTTCCATGTTTTTCCATGAACCGTATCGCCCTGCAAAGGCTTAACCGTCGTTTCGCCATCGAGGAAATCCGTATCAAACGCCGCCGCAACCGACTCGGCACCGAATGACCCGCACACCAAGGCCTTCTTCAGGTTGCCATCGAGATCGAAAATGCCGGCCCCGGCGTCCATCTCCATGGTGCGCATCGGAATTCCCATATTCTTGAACATCGCCGTCAGCGTTTTCATGCCCATATCCGTTTGATAGAATTCCGTCATGGTATTGATCAGGACTTGTCCTTTGCCTGCTTTGCCAACAACAAACGCAGCGCCGGAAGGCTTGGCCTCACGCTCCGAACGAAGCACAGAGGCCGTTTTAGTGCATTCATCGGCCTTGTTCCAGCGCAGCCAGTTGGTATCACACGCAGCCAGCACAACTTGTCCATTGCTGACAAAGTCCCCTGCCAACCCGTATTCCATCACCGGCGTCGTCTGAATTTCACAGAAATAAAAATCCGAGTGCTTCAGGCCGGACGCCGGTTGAGCATTCGACTTAACCAGCAGGGAAGTCGCCTTGCGCTCCGTAACGACAACCGCAGCCGGCAGGAGTTGATTGAAGGCACCCTGTGTCTGCGGCGTGATTCCCCAAATCAGGATGTCCCCGCCCTTAGCCAAAACGTCTTTGAGTTCTGCTGCCTGCTGTGCGTTAATCGCGCAGGTTCCATCAACAAATACCATGGAGTTTTCAGGCTCCGTAATGCGATCTGAAAAATTCACTCCCCTGGCGCTCAGACGAGTCAGGAGTCTGGAGTCGTTGGCGCCCATAAACGTTACGCTCGCGTAGGTCTGCCGCGGCGCAGCGGGTTTTTCTTCCTTTTCGACGGGCTTTCTTGACCACTCCGACGGAGCCGGCCCCCCCGGGGCATTGGCCGCTTTGATGGCGTCAAACATCGGCCATGTATCATAGAGCGGCAGCGAAGAATCGTAACCGGGATTAAAGGTCGTCCCATAGGGGCCGATTCGTTCGGGCTGAACGCCGGGTTTGCCTTCGACATACGGCCTGGTCAGAAAGACGCCGTCTTCGAGCGTCGGCGGACGCGTGGTATCCGCCAGCCCAAGCGGCAGCGGCTTTAAAGCATACCAGGCGATATTAAATACACTCGTGTAAGAAGCGTTATGCCTGCGCTGCATTGCAATCAGGTCATAACATTCATACGCCAGCCCTTCCATGCGGCCCAACTGCGACTCGTATGCACGCTGGCCGTTATATTTGGAGACCTGTTCCGGCGTGCCGTAGTAGGCCATCGAATGCTCGCCGACACCCCACGGTTTGCCCCGCGACGCCCAGTTCTTCATGCCGTTTTCATCGCCATAGTGCCCGACCACCGTCGGCAGAGTCCCTTCGCCGTCGTCATCACCATCGCCGGAAATCCAGGGGCGCGTCGGGTCCAATTCACGGCACATTGCAACCCATCGTTCCCAGGCCTTGACCTGGACAGGCATCAGGTCGGGACGATTGAAAACATGCATGATGATGGGTCTGTTTTCATTTGTCAGACTCCAGCCGAAAACACTGGGATAATTGCGGTCGCGAAGAACCAATCTTTTCAAGTGGTCATCACTGTTTTTCCAGAACACCTCATCATCAAACTTAGGTCCGCCGTCGCTTGCCCAGTTCGATGTCTCGGCAAGGACACAGATACCCATCTCATCGGCCATTTCCATATAAAAACGCGGAAATACCTGAGCGTGCAGCCGAACCGCATTGCCGTTGGCGTCTTTGATGGCGGAATACCAGGCATGGGCATAGCGGCGGGTCATTTGCGGAATCCCCTGGAAATGCCATGAATCTCCGTGAAGTTCCATTGGCTTGCCATTGAGACATTGCTTGGAGCCGTCAAACGTCCACTGACGCCAGCCGAACCGCTGGTATTTGCAGTCAATCTTCTTGCCGGACTCTTGAACATCCAGCACCAGCCCATACAGATTCGGGGCCACAGGCGTCCAGTGTTCCAGTTTATCTTTGGCCGGCACCGCAATCTTTACTGTTGCGGTTGATTTGGCCGGCACTTCCACCTGCCCGGCAGGGATTGGGAGCACTTTGGAGCCGAGTTTCCATTTCGGAACCGGTGCGGATAAAACCGTTTTGCCCGCCAGATTTCCCCATTTCTTCACCTGTCCGTCAATGGAAACCGACTTGCTTTTGTCGGTGTCGTTTTGAAGCGTCAGTTCAAGATCCAGAAGTCCCTTATCAACCAGCGGCTGGACATAAACATCCTGTATCCTGACCTTCGGCAGAGCGAACAGGTACACATCCTGCCAGATGCCGGCGATATGCTGTCCCCACATCGAACCGGCGGGAATCACACGCCGGCCAATCGTTCGGTTATCATCAAATAAAGAAGCCTTTCGAACGCCGACCAAAATCTCAATATCCGTATCGGGCTTGGCGTATTCGGTGATATCGGCCTCAAAAGGCAGAAAGATATCAAAATTTTCACACACTTTATGACCCTCTACAAACACCTCGGTAAAACCCGCAACGGCCTCAAAGTGCAATACCATCTGCTTGCCGTCCCAGTCAGCGGGAATCTTGACCTTTTTACGCAGCCAGCCCATCTCATCGTTTTCCCACGCTGCCGGATAACTGGGGAAATCATGATGATCGGGTCCATCCGACCGCCTGTAGCTATTGACATTCCACGGCGATGGAATCTTGATTTTTACAGCATCCCATGCATCCGGCAGCGGCTTTGCCAATTCCGGAGCTTTGCCGGCGTCGCGCTGCCAGCCGACGGGAACTTTAACACCCTGATACTCCCACAGTCCGTTTAAGCAAATTTCCTGCCGGTACGGGTTCTCATACGAACTGGTCATCCCCTGCAAGGGTGAAAACTCGTCGTCAAAAACCACCCTGGCCGCCGCCATAGAACTGCACAACGACAGGATAATCAGTAAAAGCATAGATATGAACCGTTTCATGTTGACCTCTCTTTCCAAGAATACCTTTATTGTTTATTTTTTGATGTTATATCTGACGGCTGGCTCTTGATATTGCCGTACCAGATCACTTTTCCAGGCAGACTGTCCGCCGCATGGGTCGCCATGTCTTTCGAGTGTTGCCCAACGATGTTGCCGATAACCGAAATCCGTCCCGAATCCTGCCCCGCTGCAAGTAATGGTTCGCTGCATTTGGCATAGCAGTTGACAAGTTCCAGACTGCCTTTACCGACCTTATAAACGCCCGCACGGCTGCAATGGGCAAAATGCGCCAATTGCATCTGGAGTCTGCCATTTTCAACAACACAGGCGTAATGAGGATTGCCCCATGCATTCAGGTTGAATATCTCGAGACGCTGGCCAAAGGCGTCGGCCAGTTTAAGGTAGGCACGGTCCGCGCCGTTCTGTTCGATGGTTACGGCTTGTATATTCATAAGCTTCGGGGGGTTGTTCGTTCCCAGTTTTTCGACATAGACCGGATATGTACACTGATCGGACGCATGTCCGAAACAATAGCCGTTGGCGCCCTTTCCATGTTCATCAACAAACGCCAGACCGCGTCTTGCTCCAAAAACAAAATTTTGGTGCATCCGTTCATTGACGCAATCTCCAAAAACAAAGGCGTCGTGGTTCTTGAAGAGATAGCGATGGAAGTTTTCAACCTCCTGCTGGATGGACGACCCCTGCTGACTCAAGACCGCCTCCGAAGGCAGACCGTTCTCATAATCATGCGTTTGCGTGAAATTGTGCGGATTAATTTGGCAGTTGTACACGCGCCCATTTTTAGACCCCCCGCCGATCCGGATCGATTCTTTCAGGCCGACTCCCTGAATATACTCAAGGTAATGATTATCGCAGCGATAGGTGTACATATCCAGCATCTTGTACGGAAAGGTTGACGTAACATTAATAATATAAATGTCTTTGCCCATTCCCTGCAGCATGTAAGGATATGCTGCCGGGTCGCGGTAATCCTGGTCGGGATAGTGGAAGGTTATACCGCGCAGCCCGCAATTGCCTTTCAGACGGACAAACGGCGTGCCGTTTTCGCTGCCTTTTCCGCAGCAGATATACAAAACACTTCCAATCCCGGAGGCGTGGTGAGGAACATCAAAGACCCCGCGCAGCTCGACGCCCTGAGCAATGATTAGAGCGCGAGAAATTTTATAACGGCCGGCCGGGACATAGACCGTCCCCCCCTTTCGGGCTGCCTGGTCAAGCGCCTTTTCAAACGCCTCGGTGTCATCGGTCTGGCTGTCGCCTTGCGCGTTAAACGGGACGTCTGTTACCACAAAAACCTTGTCGCTTTTCGGTTTAAAGTCCTCGGTTGCAGGCTGGTACGGATAGTCCGGCATTCTGGGAAAACCGCGCTGCGTGTGGTCGATGAGAATATTGTCTCCGGCCAGGCCGTCGCCGGCGGCGATGTGGGGCTTTTGCCTGAAACGGTTGGACAAAATAGACGCCCCCAGAACATCCTTTCCGAAAACAATCTGTGGCTGCGCCCCCTTGAAATCACTGTCCAGGATGGTGATGCCGCCACGCTCCATCAAAACCTGCCCGCGTGCAAACTCACATGCCTGCATCTGAATCCATCCGGCGCCCTCATTATGAACGGCATAGCGGGACGCCTCGATATGCAGACGGTTGAACTGGACTGTTTCCTGAAATGTTTTTTGAAAATGAAGCCCAACTTCCGCGTTTTTGATTTGAATCTTCGCATAGATGGTTCCCACATTGCCCGTATCTTCAAAGTCCATGGCGGTTTTGCAGCCTGTAAAACGCAGGCCGTAATTCTGGCCGTTGGCATACCAGATATCCCCGCTCTGGAGATTTTCGGGACATCGCGTCCGCCGGGTGCAGTACCCAATGTGGCAGCCTTCGACCTGGACATTAAACATATAGGACCAGTCATTGCGTTTCACCGTCAGCCCAATCGCATTGTCATACATCCACCGACGCAGCAAACTGTTTTTTCCGGGCGCCCCGGGCAGCCCTGACTGTTCCCAGAATCGCGGAGAAAGATGGACGTTTTCCAGACGCCCGATATCGGCCGTTCCATCGATATCAAAACCGCGCCATAAGCAGGTCGCATACACATTCTGAAAAAAATGCAGCGTGTTAATAGTCGGCCCGCACGAAAAACCCTGGTAGGAGTTGACCAGCGTAACATTCTTAACTGTTGCATTGTGAACGGCGCTTTGATACAGCGTATAGGGGTACGGGATGATATTTTCGCTGTTTTGTTCCGGATACCAAATGGTAATCCCAATCAGGCCGGTTGCGCGATCCATATTTATAAACGGCTCGCCTTGCGCATTGCCCCGCCCCGCATAGACCTCAAAAACGGTCCCGCCGGCGGCATTGCCGGATTGCGGCTGCTGCCAATCGCCCCGAATCGTCACTGCCTTGCGTAATTGGATAGCCCCGTCAAAACGATAGCGTCCCGCCGGCGCCCAGAGGGTTCCGCCGCCATGTTCGCTGATGAACGCTATGGCCTGGTTAAACTCCTTTGAAACGTCTTTGCCGCTGTTGCCCTGGATGCCAAAATCATCAATGTGATAGCCTGTTATCACATAATCAGAGGTTGGAAACGCTGGCTTAACCACCCGTACAGGATTTTGGGCTTGAAGTGAAACGTGAATACCCAGAATAAATGATGCCGTTATCAACAGACGTTTCATGGCTCATGCTGTCCTGTTATCAACTGAAACTATCAATACCCGTAATGTTTTTTTCGAACTCACAAGTAATTCTCCCACACGATATTAGTGGATTTCCTGCTTTAAAACATCCGTACCCGTCCACAGGTATTTTGATATCATCGAATGATGCACCCAAACACCCACAGTTCAACTCAACAGGGAATTATACTCTGCTCAGAATAGAAAATCAAACTGGAAAGTACGGTTTTTTCACCACACAACAATCCTGTCCATCCCGTCAATCCTGTCAAAAACCACCTGTATGTGCAAATCATTTTCCATTTTTGCCCAATCCCGCAGGGATTGAACCCGATGTGGTACAAAATTTGAGCGTAAGTTGTCATCGCATAGCCCGTTTAATTCATTCGACCCCTTCGGGGTCGGGGGATGTTGGCGTTGTCCTTATTCCCACGGGTTTCGCTGCGCTCACCTGCGGTACAAACCGAACCCAGCCCCCCTCTTTTTCTCAACCTCGAACGGGATTGAACCATCACATCCAATTCCATCATCCGCTGTTTTCACCTGATTCGATGCATGCTCCCGTTTCGTTGATCTATTCAAGAAATTACCATGATGGGTCGGCAGCGAATTCTTTCGCCTGCTCTTTTCTGCTATCGCGAACATTCAGCGTCTGAATCAATGCGTATTGCTCTCTTGCCCTTTTTGCACATCCGATAATGCGATAGGATAACGCCATATCAAATCGCATTTGAGCTTTTTGGTTGTCGTCCGCCCCATCGGCCAATTGCTTTTCAAGGTCGGCAATATTGCCCAATTCCCTGTCCAGCTTGGCCAGTTCTTCGCCAGCGCGTTGGCGATAATAGCCGCGGGACATTTTAGTTAAGTATTGATAGGTTTGGCGGGCTTGCTCAAAATTCTCCAGCTGACAATAGGACTGAGCTATTCCAAATAGACTCATATCTTCGCGATAATTGTAGTTTATCCGCAGGTACCATGTACCGATTTCTTTTTGATACATCGTAATGGCCGCCGGAAAGTCCTTCTGTTTATATAATTTATCGCCCTTCGCCTGATAGCGGCCCTGCAGAATCCCCACAATGCTAATAGTTATAATACAAAAAGAACTCAGCCAGGATATCCATGTTGGGTAGCGTTTTTCCCGGGTGATGAATAGAACGCTCGCCGCATACAATCCGGAAATAAACAGCCCTCCCAGCATCACATAAAATGGAATCCAGCTTTGAATTGAATAACCGCGGATAACGCCGATAAAGGCACAAATAAAAAACTGACCGATACACGCCAGCCCAAACCAAAGCATGACGGTTATCCAAATCGGCATCTTCATTTGAGTTGATGCATTTCCCATAGAACCTTCCTTTCTGTCTCCTGTCTTCTTTCTACGAGCTGCGAACTCAATGATGGGCTAAAGCCCATCCTACGAACTGCGTGGGCAAAGCCCACCTATAAACTGTTCTCTTGTTGGTCTATTTCGGCGAGCATCTTTCTAAAATACACTTCTGCTTTCGTCTTCAATATTTCAGGGGAGATTTGAACATGAGCCCAACTTACTTTCAATATTTCATTTGGGCCCTCTGAAATTCCGACTTGACAATACTGATACACTGATTCGGATGTACGAATAACAATCTCATTAAAATCTGATAAATTGGGATCGCAATTAATGTTAAACTGTCCCCTTTCGGGATCTAAATAAACGCTAAAATCCTCAAATTGGTAATGGGGATTATTGTTATACATATTACAGTAGGTCTGTCTGTCCCCATATGCCAAGACGAATTCTTTGATGCAAAGAAAGTTATGCGGTGTCAATACATCACTTTCTCCATCACGAATTATACATGACGACGAAATATCCATGTTATCCCTGTCCCGCTTTTCGCACCCCATCAAGCCCAACGGAATCAAAAAAGTCAAAACAATATAGATTGCTCGATTTGGGAATGAAACCGCGGCAGGTCGATTTTCCAGTTCTTCTTTCATCGTTTTGCCTCATTGACAACGATTTTGTTTTCCTGTTTTTTCTCCACACAGAAAATTCTAAACCATCAGCACTCACTTGTAAACAAAAAATCCTGTCTATCCTGTTAATCCTGTCTAAAAAAATCTGTGCAATCTGCGAAATCTGTGGTTTCTCTTGTCTCCGAACTCAATGATGGGCTAAAGCCCATCCTACAATCCGCGCGGGCGAAGCCCACCCTACCCTTATTGTTCCAGCGGGCGGAGGCGGTAGATTTTGGTCTCTAAGGATTTTTGGAAACTCGTCCAGTTGCCTTCGCTGGCGTCGTTTTCAATCAGTGCCGTTGTCTGGTTCATCTTGGCGTCGAGGTTGTCGATATAGGCGACCATATAGGCTTCCGGCGTGGCCGGCAGTTTGGGCGAGCCGAATTCATACTGCCCGTGGTGGCTGATGATGATATGCAGCAGGCTGTCCAGCACCGCCGCATCGACCGGCTTGCCCTCGGCGGCTAATTTATCCGCCTTCTGCGTGATCATCTGCGTGCCCTGAATGATATGTCCCAGCAGTTGGCCCGTATCGGTATAGGAAATCGCCGCCTTGTACGCCAGTTCGCGCGTCTTGGCAAAATCGTGCAGGAAAATTGCCGCCCGCACCAGGTCTTTTTGGATTTTGGGATACAACGGAAAGACCGCTTCGGCCACTTCCAGCATATTGAGCGTATGTTCCAGCAGGCCGCCCAGAAAGTTATGGTGCATCTGCATCGCCGCCGGACAATTGCAAAACGCCAGCATCAAGTCCTTGTCGTACAAAAACGCTTCGACTAAGTTTTTCAACTGCGGGTGGGCAATCTGTCCCAGAATCTCTTTGAGCCGCTGATACATCTGGGGGACATCCTTTTGCGTGCGAGCCAGATAATCGGCCATATTGACCTGCGTCGGTTCCACCACCAGCACATCGTTGACGACCACCTGCAGGGCATCTTTGTACAGTTCGCTTTTGCCCTTAATCTGCACAAAGCCCTCGGAGGGAATCTGCTTATAGAGGGATTCGGTTACCTGCCACATCCGGCTGTTGACCTTGCCGGTCTTGTCGGACAAATACATCGCGATATACAAACTGCCGTTGGTCGCGTTGCGAAGCACCGGCTGGGTAACCATATAAATATCGTTGATAGCCATACCGGGTTTTATGTCTTTGACGAATAAATGCGCCATACCATCTCCAAATAAATGCTTTTGGGCAGGATTGTACCGCAACCGGCAGCGAAATGAAAGTAAAATACAGAATTGTCCTGCCCTCATGGAAAACAAACACCGCCCCTTTTGGCCTCCTGCGGCAGGCGGCAATCAAAAACACCCGGCCGGCCTCCGATTACAGCGACAGCGGCTCAAAATAGTGTTTTTCCGTAGATACCCGCATCAGCAATTCGTAGCCGGACACGCAACTGTCCGTTATCAGATGAATGTGCTGGTCAGGTCCCAGCAGAATCACCTTGAACTGCCCGGGGTCAACGGCAAACTGCTGCCGCAGGTACTCGGCTTCGGATGCCGATATCGGCGCAGCGCCAATGCGGCTCTGTCCCGACTCAAACACATCCGCGAAAACCAGCCCGTGTTCCATCAGCGCACGAGAACACTCCGCGAACAGTGATTTTTGGACTTTGCAGAGGTGATCATCGGGATGCGGACAAAAGGTGAACACCAAACCACTGCCCACATGAACGCCA
The DNA here is from genome assembly GCA_964537635.1 of uncultured Pirellulales bacterium. Classification (GTDB taxonomy): domain Bacteria; phylum Planctomycetota; class Phycisphaerae; order Sedimentisphaerales; family Anaerohalosphaeraceae; genus Anaeroglomus. The sequence goes on along the minus strand of CAZICJ010000030.1, from coordinate 16,035 downwards.
TTGAGTTTAATCTCTTGGTTCATCGCAGAACCCCTTTCCGTCCTTCCTTGGTCAGTATTTATTCCGCCTTCGTGGAATACCGGTGTCGTGGCTAATTATACGACAATAACTATGTTTTGTGCGTAGAAATTTGTTTTTATAGGACAATTCTGTAAATAAAAGGCAAAATAATCTTCTGTTTAGAGATAGGAATATACATTTATTTAATTTTTTTAATCCATACCCTAAAATTTTAATCCTTGACCTATGGTTAGCCCGATAGTTAAATTAGGTAAAAGGTAGAAATTGGGATATATAGACACATTAGGAAAGGTAATTGAACGATGGAACGCGTTAAGGATTTGTTCACAACCGGCGAGGCAGCCGACATCTGCCAGGTCAGTCAGCAGACGATTATCCGTTGTTTTGATGCTGGAAAGCTGGATGGCTTCCGTGTCCCTGGTTCCCGGTTTCGCCGCATCCCTCGCGAAAATCTCATTAAGTTCATGAAAGACAACAACATCCCGCTGGATAACCTGACCGTATCGGGCAAAAAGAAGGTCTTAATCGTTGATGATGATGCTGAAATCGTCGAATTGCTGGTTGATGTGCTGACCCGCGACGGCCGATTTGAGGTACAAACCGCCTCCAGCGGCTATGATGCGGGCATTATGACCCAGCAATTTATGCCGGATATCATCCTGCTGGATTATATGCTGCCGGATGTCAATGGTAATATCGTTTGCAGGACAATCAAACGCAACCCCAATTTTGCGGACACACAGATTATCATCGTCAGCGGTGTCGTCAATCAATCCGAGATTCAGCAACTGCTGGATGAAGGGGCTGCCGATTTCATCCGCAAACCCTTTAATATCTCCGAACTGGTGGAAAAACTGGCCGGACTGGTAAGCGTCGCATCCTAATACCGAACAGGAAAACAACAACCCGATGCCGCACATAGACAAGACAACGACAGCACGCCAGGTCGAGATGATTATCCGCCAGCTCAACAGCGTTTCTACGCTGCCGGAAGCGGCTGCCGGCATGCTTGGCTATCTCAACGGCGCCGGGCTGGATGTATCGAATCTGACTGAAATTATTCGCGCCGACGCCAGCCTGACAGCCGGCATCCTGTCGGCTGCATCGCAACTGGGATATAACCCGACGTCGCAAATCTGTCTGGATGAGGCGTTGAGCCTGATGCCCGAATGGGCGATCCGCCAAGCCCTGCTGTCGGTCAAGGTTTTTTCCGTCTTCGAGGCCGGGCTGTCGATGGACAACCCCCGCTGTCAATTTCGCCGCGGACTGGCGCTGCACGCACTGGCAACGGCAACCGCTTCGCTGGAAATCGCCAAACTCACACTGGAACCGCCGCAGCGGGAATTGGCATTCACCGCGGGCTTGCTGCATGATATCGGCAAAGCGGCGCTCGATGAAATTATGCCCAAAAGCGTGGAACAACTCATCCAGCAGGCTCGGCAGGAGGCCGCCAGTTTATGTGAAATCGAACAGCTGAATCTGGGATTAACCCACGCGGTTATCGGCAAGCGGCTGTGCGAAAAGTGGAATCTGCCCGAAAGCATCTCTCACGCCCTGTGGCTGCATCATTCGGATGCGGCGGTTCTGGAATCGCTGCCGCACGGCCGTCTGGCGGCGGTCGTGTCGCTGGGCGATTTGCTGGCACGGCGATGCGGCATCGGACAATCGGGCAGTTTTGACCACCCCTCAACCGAATCGCTTGCGGCGTATCTCGGATTGAACGCCTCGCACATTGATGCGATTGCCGCAGAACTGCCGCAGCAGGTCGAACAGCGTGCCAAACCGCTGGGGCTCGGCGTCGCATCGCGGACGGAGGGCTATTACCACCTGCTTGCTCAAACCGCAGCCGCAATGGCTCGCGACCAGCATCACTTATCCCATCAGCAGGATGCCTCTGCGGGATACTCCGCCGCGGCGCCGGCGCTGATGGAATTCTTAAATCAGGCCGGCAGTCGGCAGCCCGTCGAAACGGCAGGTCTTTTTGCCGGCATTCTTCGCAAAACCATCCATTGCGGCGGTATCTTTATCGTGTACGGCTCCACAGAGTCAGGGGAACTGGAATGTATCGCCGCCGACCGCGCCGGCCATGCCGACTCCTGCCTGCTGACACAGGCAGACACATGGCATCCTGAACTGCACTGGAAAACCACCCGCTTCGAAGTCATTGCCGCCGACCCATTCTACGGTCTGGCCGACAAGGCGGGCGCATCCATCGACAAATCTGCCTGCCGGGCGGCGCCGCTGATTACCGGCGGCAGAATCATCGGAGCGGTGCTTTTTGAACCTCCAGCCGACGATTTTTCCGCACAGGGACTGGAATTGTTATGCGCCGGCGGGGCTTGTGCGCTGACGATGAGTTTAGCCTGCCGGGCCCAAAAGGAGTTGGCCGAACGGCTGGCTGCGGCAAGCGGCAAATTGAGCCGCAACCAAGATGCCGTCGCCTATGCAAAATCCATTGCCGGCGTTGCGGAACTGGCAGCCGGAGCGGCACACGAGATGAATACGCCGCTGGCGGTTATTTCCGGCAGACTGCAATTGCTGGCACAGACCGAACAAGACACGGACAAAAAACACATGCTGGCACAGTGCATTGACCGTGCCAAAGATATTTCGGATATGATTGAGGATTTGATGTCCTACGCGCGGCCGCGTCAGCCCAATCGGCAATTGACTTCCGTGCTGTCGCTGGTTGCGGATGCCGCCGACAAAACCGCCGCCGCACACAAATTCAAAGAACTGGAAATCAACGCCGACGGATTGGAATCGCTGGGTGATGTGTATGTGGACAAGGCGCACATCCTGACAGCGCTGTGTGCGGTATTGTCCAACGCACTGGAATCTTATCCCGGCGGCAACGGCCCAATTCATATCGAAGGCAGCGGTTCGCAAACAGCGGCAGAGATTCGCATTATCGACCGGGGATGCGGGATGGATGAATCCACGCTATCCCAGGCAATGCGGCCGTTCTTTTCCGCAAAACCCGCCGGACGCAGGCGCGGCATGGGACTATCGCACGCAGAACGCCTGCTGACGCTCAACGGCGGCAGTCTGAAAATCACCAGCACACCCGGACGCGGGACCCAGGTGCGAATCCAACTGCCGAGAGTCTAAACTGTGAATCTTGTCTTGAATTGCCTGAGCCAAATCGAAATCGCAGCACCAGCCGATATTGCGACGGCGATTCTGTTTTTGACCGGCGCGGGGATATTGGCCGCCTGGCAATACAATGCGCCGGGACTCAGTTCTCTGCAACGCTGTCCGATTCGGCGTCATCGTCTGCCTTTTATCTTCGCCTACATCCAGATATTCTTTTGGCTCTTAGTTGTCCTAATCAGCGGCATGATTGTCAAAAAAGCGCTGGCCGGCCAAGAGGATTCTCTCGTTGAGGCAATCAGCTACGGCGTTTTGATGGTGATCGAAATCGTGATGGGGCTGCTGCTGGTTCTTGTCGCATGGCTGGCTTTCGCAAGAGGATTGCGGGGCTTCGGCCTGTCGCCCAAGACGCTGCCCAACGATATGCTCTGGGGGTTAGTCAATCTGATTGCAATCTATCCGGTCATCGGAGTGATGCTGTGGCTGACTGTACAGGCGGGTAAACTGTTCAATCCGGATTTCTCGCTGGAAACCCACCAGACCATCACCGAATTGAGCCGCCTGGATTCGATGCATGTGCGGGTAATTATCATCGCCGCCGTCGCCGTCGTCGTGCCGATATTTGAAGAACTGCTGTTTCGCGGCATCCTGCAATCGACGCTGACCGGCTATCTGGGCAAGCCCTGGCTGTCCATTTTGGCGACCAGCGCCGTCTTTGCATTAATGCACCCAATCACGCATTTTTTCGGCTTATTCGCTCTATCAATAGCGATGGGCTATGCGTATGAAAAGAGCGGCTCCCTGCTGCGTTCGATATGGATTCACATTTTGTTCAATTCTGCCAGTGTCGCAATGCTCTTTGTCGGCGGCAACTGATTCATCCGTCGCATCGTTTAGACTGTTTTGGCTTTCTGCTGCGCTGCGGGTAGTTCAACCATAAAGCAAGACCCCTGCCCGGGAATGGACTCCACGCTGATTTCGCCGTCGAGACGGTCAAGAATGCGCCGCACAATCGTCAGTCCCAGCCCCTCGCCCTTGATAGAGCCGCTGGGATTGAGACGATGAAATATCTCGAATATCTTGCCCGTATGCTCGGCGCTGATGCCGATGCCGTTATCCGCAACCCGATAGCGAACACGGCCGTCGATACGCTGCCCCGAAACCATAATATGCGTCTGGCAGTCGCTGCGCCGATACTTAATGGCATTGTCAATCAAATTCGTAAAAATCTGATTTAACAGCATTGCATCACCCAGACAGGGCGGCAGGGATCCAATGTCCAGATGGATATCGGATTCCCGCGTCTGATATGCCACCGTTTTGACGACCGATGCCAGCAGACGGTTCATGTCCACCGGCTCACTATGAATCGTCGCCGAACCCACGCGGGACAAATTCAAAAGTCCCTTGAGCAGCACATCCATTTTGTTGGCGCCGGCGCCGATAAAACTCAGTGCTTCAGGAATATCCTCGTCCAGCAGACGGCGGATGTGCGGTTGACTGTCCGGCCTAAGCGGTTCGCGCCCCAGCAGCACTGTCAATTCACGGCAGGCTTTCTGCAATTCGCCCGAAAACCCCTGGATGTTAATCAGCGGACTGCGAAGGTCGTGACTGGAAATAAACACAATACTTTGAAGCTCCTCATTTTTAGCCTGAATTTCCTTCATCAGTTTTTCGCGAACCTTCTCCTCTCGCTTGCGATCGGTGATGTCCAGCACCAGGCCTTCGAGGGCAACCACATTGCCCGCATCATCAAAGATGCCGCATCCCTGCTCCCAAACCACCTTGATTTCGCCGCTGCGGGTCACAATCTGATATTCAATATGGTATGACTGCTTTGCAGCGACCGCTTTTTGCACCTCGTCCCACACTTTTTGACGATCTTCAGGAATGATAATTTGATTCCAGTTGGGCGTGCCCGAAAGAATTTCATCATCCGTATAGCCCGTTAATTCCTGAACGCCTTTATTGACAAATTCAAACGGCCAGTCGGGTTCATTCTTGCAGCGGTAGGCGACGCCCGGCAGATTGCCCATCAGGGTGGACAGCTGCCGCTTACTTTCAGCCAGCGCCTGCTGCGACTTGATACGGTCGGAAATCTCGGAAAACATCACCGCCATCTGGCCGGGTGCAATCTGAAACGCGCGAATCTCAAAGTAGCCCTGGATACGTCCATCGTCATAAAATAATTTGTCGTCCCCCCACGAACGGCCGGTCTGGCAGATTTCAGTATATAAATCCGGAATGTAGGTCTCCTTCAAATTAGGAAACGCCTCTATCATCTGCTTGCCGACAAGGCCGCGATGGTCAATATGGAGGATTTTGTCGGCCGCCGGATTGTAGCTGGTAAAATACAGATTTCCGTCCGGCTTCAAGGTATGAATATGAACCCCCAGCGGACAGGCGTCTATCGTCATACGAAACTGGGATTCAAACCGGGCAAGGTTCTGCTGCATCTGTTCTTTTTCTGCAAAACGCTGCTCCAGTTCCTGGCGGTGTTTTCGAACCTGCGACCGCAGCGTCAGATTCCACACAAGCGCCGCCGAAAGCACCCCCGCCGTGAGTCCAAACCACCCCAGCAGCGTACGCCAACCAATACCCCCTCGCGGCAGATGAATCCATTTATCCTGCAGCGCCGCACGCTGCGAGGGAGAAATCGCCGCCAGACCCGCATTCAGAATATCCCGAATCTCCGCCATCTCTTTACGGCAGGCAAAGCCCAGAGAAAACGGAAGCTTCGCATCCCCCACGACACGCAGATTGGTAATCTTCCTATCGTGAATGTAATAGCTCGCCCGGGCAATTTCAACCACCATCGCTTCTTCTTCTCCAATAGAAACGCGAAGCAGGCCAGTCAGTTCATCAGGTGCCGCAATGAGATTGATTTGCGGATGCAGACGGCCAAGGTCTTCTTCCAGTGAACTGCCCTTAACAACTGCCACCCTTTTGCCGGCAAGGTCATCCAAGGAGAAAATATCTTCGCTGTCAGAATCAGCAATGATAATATTCTGCATAAACAGATAAGGCTCGGTGAACACAAATTTTGTCTCGCGCACCGGCGTCTTTTGAGCTGCGAAAATAATATCTATTTCCCCCGCATCGGCCGCTTTCATCATCCCATCCCAAGTTGCATAATAAACCAGTGAAAAGCGATAGCCGAGATGGGACTCAATGGCCCGAATGGTCTCCACCACAAGACCGTCACATATCCCCTTCTTGCTGTCATAAATAATCTGCGGCGGAATTACTGTTACTCCAATTCGAAGAGATGGGTGATTATCCAGCCACTGCCGCTGGGCAGCAGTCAGCAGGTCGGCTGAATCGCCGCCGACAGCCGGCACGATCAGCCCTGCCAACAGCATGACGGCACAAAACCAAAGCCGTCCCAATAATCGAATATGCGTATCTCCCATAGGAGATATTATAAGGAGGCCTTAATTTTATGCAATAAACCTTTTTGGAATCGATGCGGACAGATATGAAATCAAGCGGCCTGCGCAAAAAAAAGATGCCCACAACGCCTTCCGGCAGCGGGCATCACTCCTCACTCCAGTCAGTCTGTAAGTTTACACTATCGACAGGGTCAAGTCAAGATAATTTCTCCCATTTCTATTTCTAACCACTTATTCACAAATCCCAAATGTGCTGCTCATAGAGCCAGGCTAAATTGCTAACATCGGGGAGTTTGCATAAAAAAAGCCAGACCTGCCGTCGGCAGCATCTGGCTTCGGAGGAGGGTGATGAATTATAAGCTCTGGGTCCTACTTTCGAACCATTGCATCGTTATTCTCTCAGTATAGTATGACGCAAAAAAACAAAAATTGTTTGCAAAAATTTTCTCAAATTCGATAATTTTTTTTAGGAAATTTATAACTACTTACAAAACAGATAGTTATAAATAAAATAATTATCTATAAATTCATCCTTTCCAGGTTTCCATTTCCTAACAATTCTTGTTACTGACAGACAATAGCCACAATCCAGAAATTTGACAGTGTGCTGTAACACTTGAGTTTATGTGTTGCGACATTGCCGCGCAGAGCCTGTCCTCTCGCAGGCGGGGACGGGAATCCAGTCTTCTTGGTGTGAATTTTGCCTCATTCCCGCAAAATTGGTTGCTATAACTTCAATTATTGTAAGGCGATAGAGCATTATTAAAAAAAGTTTGCTAAATATCTAACTTTCTTATTGAAATGTTATATTTAAATGGTATAATACACATTGTTTTGTAATTGATAAACTTTGAGTCGCAATAAAAATAATAAGGAGGGCTTGAAAATGAGGTTTTACAAACAATGCGACCTAGCGTCGAATTTGGACACGCGGGCTGCTGCCGCAGAAAAGATTGAACTGCTCAAAAACCGCTGCGACCTGCTGAGCGGTCCCAACCGCGTAATTTTGCGTCTGTTCCTGGAGGGCAACTTGAACGCCAGCCAGATTGCCCGGATGCTGGGCGTTTCCCAATCCACGATCACCAAGCGAGCCAAAAAACTGCTTGGCGGCTTAGACGGCAAATACATCCTCTGTCTGCGCCACCAGGACAAGCTGACCGCCGAGCAAATGATCGTCGCCCAATGGCGCTTTGTGGAAAAATTCAGCATCAAAAAAATTGCCGGCCTGCTGCGGTGTTCAATCTATCAAGTCCGAAAAATCGTCTCTAACCTTGAACAGTTTATCCAAACCCAATCCGCACGACCCGCCGGCGACGCCGCATAACCAGCATACAGGAGCAGCACTGATGAAACCATTTTTACTCGACGCCAAACCGCAGCCGCAAACCCCACAAACGCTCACGCGCCGAATGGCTCAATTGATGTCCCTGTTTGGCTTGCGGCAGACACACCCTGTCGATATTTCTCCGCCGACGGACAAAAAACTCCATCTTCGCCCCGGCGATATCTGCTGCATCACCGGCGCTTCCGGTTCCGGCAAAAGCCTGCTGCTGCGCCGGCTCTATGAGCAAACCCCCGCGCATAACCGCCTCTGGCTTAACAACATTGATCTGACTGCCAATCGAACGCTTATCGATTTTTTTGATGATGATTTATTCGATACGCTGGAGTTGCTCAACCGTGCCGGCCTGTCGGATGCGCCGACAATGCTGCAAACACTCGGCCGGCTCAGCGAGGGACAGCAATACCGCTGCCGCCTTGCCAAAGCCCTTGCCTCACCCCAATCCATCCTCTTTGCCGATGAGTTCTGCTCGACGCTCGACCGCCTGACCGCTGCGGCCATCAGCCACAATCTGCGCAAAATCAGCCGCCAGACCAAACGGATTTTCATTCTCGCCAGCGCCCACGACGACCTGCTCATTGACCTGCTGCCCGATGTTGTGATTATCAAATACTTGTCCGGCCGTACCGACATCATCCGAAAAAAATAGGTTATTGTCAAAAAGGAGACTGCTATGCAGCCGCCGCACAGACCGACCTGCCGTATTCTTGCCCGTCTGCACATCCAGCCCGGAGGCATTGCGGATTATCACGCCCTCAGTCCGTTTCACTATCGCAGCACGCCGCTGGGTCCCATTGCCGGCGTATGGGCGATGCGAGACCCGGCCATCGGCGACCAGCCCGCAGGCGTCATCGTCTATACCTATCCGGTCCCCAACTGTGCAGGACGAAAAGCCGCTGGACACTTTTTCCCACAGACCGATAAACGCCAAAACCTGCACTGGCTTAATGCCTCCGTCCGCTGCATCGGGCGGGTGATTATTGAGCCGCGCTATCGGGGCATCGGCGCTGCGGCAAAACTTGTGCGCCAAACCCTGCCGCTGGTCGGCACGCCGCTCGTCGAATCCATGGCAGTAATGGCTCGCTTTAACGCCTTTTTTGAAAACGCCGGCATGATGCGGTTCGATGTGCCGACATCCGACAGGGCAAAACGCCTGACCGACACACTCGGCCAGGCAGGTATCCCAGACCTGACCCTCTCCCCGCATACCATCTGGCTGCAGATCCAAAATCTGCCCGCACAGACACAGGACAAAATCCAAAAACAAACCCGCCGCCTGCTGTCCGCATATCCAAAATGGCGAGCAATCCCGTTTAGTCCCGACCTATTGGACTTCGCACTCAAAAAACTCGCCTGCCAATGGCATTACTATCTCTGGCTCAAGACTGACCCCAGTGCTGCGATTTTAGGGCCTTGCCGTAACCTGCAAAAAGTGATATAGTACTTCAGCCAAGTTATTAAAAACGAACCCAATTTTTTTGGATACCGTATGAAGTGGATGATATCGCAAGCCAATCGGGAAACCTTTACCGTTTGTCCCAAATGCGGGGCAAGGGTGCTAAAACCGATTAAGATGCACGCCTTTTCCTGTTCTGAATGCGGGCTGGAGTTTTATCTCAATGTTGCTGCAGCCGCAGCGGCGCTGATTTTCGACAAGCAGGGGCGATTGCTCATGACCGTGCGCGCACGCCAGCCCAAGGCCGGCACATTGGATTTGCCCGGCGGATTTATCGACCCCGGCGAAACCGCCGAATATGCCGTGAGCCGGGAGATACAGGAAGAATTGAACCTGAAAGCGTCTAAACTGACCTATCTGGGCTCTACGCCCAATCAGTATTTGTACAAGGGCGTCTTGTATGCGACGCTTGATTTGGCGTTTGCGTGCGAGGTCGAGGATTTGTCAACCTTAAAGCCGCAGGATGATGTCGCCGATGTTCGGTTTTTCGCCCCGCAGGATATCCCCATCGACCAAATCGGCTTTGAATCTATCCAAACGTTTATCAGGCGCTATGTCCTGCCGCCAAAGGAATAAGCCCCATCAGAGCGATTATCCTATCTTTATTATGCGTCATTTTTGCGACCGGCTGCGGACAGCCCAATGTGGTGCGGCTGTCATCGGCAGATTGTGTGATGGTCGAGCGGATATTGACCAAATTGGAATCGCCGATAGAACTCCGTCGCCAACAGGAAAATTTGGTCTGGTTGACCTTCGCGGATTTGTATGTGCCGTTGGATGAAACGGAGCGTCGTTTTCTACGGGCGTTCCAGCAGACCGACCCGCAAAGGCTGTATTCGTCCGCCCACTCTGTGTGCCAATCCGATACGCCGCCCGATTTGGTCAAAATCCAGGGTCAGCAAGTCCGCCGGCCCGATGGGACAAGTCGGACAATCCCGACACAATTTCTGCCGCGGGATGTCTTTAATGCCTATACCGAAATGGCGGCGGCGATGAAGGCCGATATCGGCAAAACGGTCTTTATCGAATCGGGCTACCGCTGTCCGGCCTACCAGCTTTATTTGTTCTTGTATTATCTGAAAAATCACGACTATTCGATGCGCGAGACGATACGGTTTGTTGCCTGGCCGGGATTCAGCGAACACGGCTGCCCGCAGCGGCAGGCGGTGGATTTAATCAGCGATGCGGGCGTTAACGGCCAGGATAATCCGACGGACTTTGAGACCACCGACGAATTCCACTGGCTGACACAAAACGCCCGCCGCTTCGGCTTTGAACTGTCCTACCCCAAAGGAACCAATATGGCCTACGAACCCTGGCATTGGCGATATATTGGGGTTGAATCTCTGTAAAATGTGGATTGTTTGCTTTCCAAAACGGGATTTTTTTCGTATAATCCGGACAATGATGAGGTTTCAATATGGGATATTTCCGAAACACAATAGAGAGAATGCAGGGTTATACGCCGGGGTTTCAGCCCAAAAACCCGGATGCGGTCAAGCTGAACACCAATGAGAATCCCTATCCGCCGGCCCCGGGGGTGCTGGGGGCGGTCGCGGCCGTCAAGCCGTTCGAGCTTCGCCGGTATCCCGACCCGATGGGTGGGGCATTCCGTACAGCAGCGTCGCAAGTACTTGGAATAGAAGAAGATAAGATTCTGTGCGTCAACGGCGGCGATGAGCTGCTCAACTACGCATTTCGGGCGTTTTGCGATGCACACCGGCCGGCGGCATGGGTCGAGCCGACCTATTCGCTGTATCCGGTGCTGGCACAGTTGCAGGACTGCCGGCCGATAACAATCAACCGCGACGGCGACTGGCTGGAGGGGCTTGCCAAAATCAATGCCCCGCTGACGATTGTCTGCAATCCCAACGCCCCGACATGTGAATTTACGCCGGTTGACAAAATCGCCGCTCTGGCACAACGACTTACCGGCGTGCTGCTGATTGACGAGGCGTATGTGGATTTTGCCGAGGATAACTGCCTGCGGCTGGCAGCGCAATTGCCCAATGTGATCGTACTGCGTTCGATGAGCAAGGGCTACTCGCTGGCGGGACTGCGTGCGGGATTGGGTATTGCATCGCCGGCGCTGATTGACGGCCTTGTCAAGGTCAAAGATTCGTACAATCTGGATGCGGTTGCGATCAAAGCGGCGGCGGCGGCGATGCTCGACCAGGCATATCACAAGGACTGCGTCGCCAAAATCAAAGCAGAACGGCAGCGCACCTTATCCGCACTTCGGGCAATGGACCTGGTTGTGCCGGACAGCGCCGCCAATTTCCTGCTGGCTCAATGCAAAACCATCGCCGCAGCGGCCGCGTTCGAACGGCTTGCCGCACAGGATATTTATGTCCGCTATTTCCGCCTGCCGGGGCTGGAAGACAAATTGCGGATTACCATCGGCACGCCGCAGCAGAACGACGCCCTGCTGTCGGCATTGAAACAAATTTTGACATAGCAACCCAATACGGGAAACCAAAATGGAACACAGGCAAGCAAGCATACAACGAAAAACGACCGAAACGGATATATCGCTGACGCTGGATGTGGATGGACAGGGACGGTATGAAATCGATACGGGCATCGGCTTTTTTGACCACATGCTCACACACCTGGCAAAGCACGGCAAGATGGAAATGACGCTGCGTGCCAAAGGCGACCTGCATGTCGATTCGCATCACACGGTCGAGGATGTGGCGATTTGCATCGGCGAGGCGTTGTGCAAGGCATTGGGCGACAAAAAAGGCATCGCCCGCTTTGGCAACAGCACGGTACCGATGGAAGACGCTAAGGCACAGGTAACGGTGGATTTGTCCGGACGGCCGTATCTGGTCTATCACGCCAAATACAACACATCCAAGATCGGCGATTTCGATGTGGAATGTGTGGAGGAATTCCTGCGGGCGTTTTCAACAGCGGGCAAGTTCAATCTGCATATCGAAGTCCCCTATGGTACAAACAGCCACCACATTGCTGAGGCGATTTTCAAGGCGCTGGGACAGGCGCTGGCGGCGGCGGTACGGATTGTTGGCGATGATATCCCCAGCACGAAAGGCATCCTGTGATCGGCCATCCGCACTACGAATACCGCAGCGGCATCGGGACGGATATCCACCGGCTCGTGCCGCAGCGAAAGCTTTTTTTGGGCGGAATTGAAATACCGTTTGAACTGGGACTGCTGGGACACAGCGACGCCGATGTAGTGCTGCACGCAATTATAGATGCAATTCTCGGTGCGTCGGGACAAGGCGATATCGGCATGCTGTTTCCGGATACCGACGAGAAGTTCAAAGACGCCGACAGCTGCGAATTAATGCAGCATGTCGTCTGGCGAGCGACGCAGCAGGGCTGGGATATTGTCAATGTGGATTTGATTGTGCATGCCGAGCAGCCCAAACTGGGGCCGATTCGCGGACACATTAAGCGCCGCATCGCCGAACTGCTGGAAATTGATTTCGGCAATGTGAATGTCAAAGCCAAAACCAATGAGGGTCTGGATGCCGTCGGCGAAGGCAGAGCCATTGCAGCAACGGCGACGGTACTATTGAGAAGAAAAGTGAAATAGAAAAGAAGTCTGAAGTCAGAAATCAGGAGATAGAAGCAAGAGTATGGGATTGCGATTTTATAATACATTGACGCGAAAGACGGAAGAATTTGTGCCGCTGGAGCCGGGGCGTGTGGGGATGTATGTCTGCGGGCCGACGGTCTATGGGCCGCCGCACCTGGGACACGGCAAAAGCTATGTGAGTTTCGATGTGGTCGTCCGCTATCTGCGGTACAAAGGCTATGCCGTCACATACGTACAGAATATCACCGATGTCGGGCATTTGACCGATGACGCTGACGCCGGCGAGGACAAAATCGCAAAACAGGCACAGAAGGAAAAAAAACACCCGATGGCGATTGCCGAGCATTATACGGCGATGTTTTTCCGCGATATGGACAAGCTTTGCTGCCTGCGGCCGGACATCAGCCCGCGGGCGACCGGCCATATCCCCGAACAAATCGAACTGGTTCAGACGCTGATGGACAAGGGCTTTGCGTATGAAGCCAATGGCTCGGTGTATTTTGATGTCGCCAAATACGCGGACTACGGCAAACTGTCGGGGCGCAATGTGGAAGAATTGCAGGCAGGCAGCCGCGTCGAAGTCAATAGCGAAAAACGCAATCCCGCCGATTTTGCCCTGTGGAAAAAAGCCGAAGCCAATCATGTGATGCAGTGGAACAGCCCCTGGGGACGCGGCTATCCGGGCTGGCATCTGGAATGTTCGGTGATGAGTATGAAATATCTGGGAGCGACGATTGATATTCACGGCGGCGGGCTGGAAAATCAATTCCCGCACCATGAGTGCGAAATCGCCCAGTCAGAAGCGGCTAACGGCGTGCCGTTTGTGCGGACTTGGCTGCATAATAATATGGTTACCGTCAACGGCCAGAAGATGGGCAAGAGCCTGGGCAATTTCATCACGCTGGATCAGTTGTTCACCGGCACACATCCGGCATTGAGCCGGGCGTATGATCCGCTGGCGATTCGGCAGCTCATTCTCAACAGCAATTATCGCATGACGATTGATTTTTCGGATGCGGCATTGCAGGCAGCGCAAAGCGGCTATGACAAGATCACCCAGTCGGTGCTGGCGCTGCGCAAGCAGATTGCCCGCGCCCCCCAGGGTGTCGCCGATGCGGCGGTTGAGGCAGAGTTGGCATCCCTGCGAAAACGGTTTGACGATGCGATGGATGATGACCTGAATACCTCCATTGCCGTTTCGACACTCTTCGAACTGGTGCGGCTGGTCAATCAATGCCTGTCGCAAGACAAGACAACAGCGGCGACGCTGTCGGCAATTGATGCTCAATTTCGCAGACTCGGCGGAGATGTGCTGGGGATTGTCAAGGATAGCTACGAGTCGGCTGCCGGCGGCGATGATGGCCTGCTCGACCATTTGATGGGATTGATGATGGAACAGCGCAAGGCCGCCAAGGCACGAAAGGATTTTGCAGCCGCCGACGGCATTCGCAACAAGCTGGCCGAGTTCGGTATTTTACTGGAAGATAAGCCCGGCGGAGTGACGGACTGGAAACGGAAATAACCCTGTATGGTGATTCTGGGAATCGATCCGGGGCTGCGTGTGTGCGGCTATGCGGTCATTAAGACTGACGGCAGGCAGGCGTCTTTGCTGGAAGCGGGCGTGTTTCGCACGGATGCGAAAAAACGCCTCGAACAGCGGCTTGAACAGGTCAGCCGCGATGTGGAAGCGATATTGGAAAGTTTCCAGCCGGAGGTGGTCGCTGTCGAGCAGTTGTATTCGCACTATCAGCATCCGCGGACGGCGATATTGATGGGTCATGCCCGCGGCGTGATTTTGGAGCGGGCGAGCCGCAGCGGTGCCCAGGTGCGGAGTTTTTCGGCAACACGGATTAAAAAATCGCTGACCGGCAATGGCCATGCCGGCAAGCCCCAGATGCAGCGGGCGATTCAGACGGTGCTTGGATTGCCGCAGATGCCCGAGCCGGCCGATGTCGCTGATGCAATCGCCGCCGCCCTGTGCTGCGCCAATGAGAAGAAAAATTTTTAGACAGGATTAACAGGATTTACAGGATATACTATGGAGCAGGAAGATTTGACCCATGCGATTATCGGCTGTGCTTACAAAGTATATAATACGCTGGGGTACGGTTTTCTTGAATCGGTCTATGAAAAATCATTATTGATTGAATTGAGCAAAAAAGGTATTCAGGCACAGGCACAACAGGCGATTGTCGTGCAATACGAGGGATGTATTGTTGGAGAATTTAAAGCTGACATTCTGGTTGAAGATACGGTGATAGTCGAACTTAAATCGATTCAGCAAATTACCAAAGCCCACGAGGTGCAATTGGTCAATTATCTTTGTGCGACTGGAAAAGATTTTGGATTGCTTATCAACTTTTCAGAAAAGGGCGTCGAAACCAAACGAAAAGTCAGAGATATAAAGCATTATACTCGAAAGATAAATAATTCTGTTAATCCTGTAAATCCTGTCTAAAAAAGAAATGTAAAATATATGATTGTACAAATCGAAGGCAAATTAGTGAGTCTCAACCAGGACTCCTGTATCCTGCAGACTGGCTCGCTGTGTTATGAACTGATGCTGCCCGGCTATGCGGTCGGCGCGCTGGGCGGACAAATCGGACAGACCCTCACGCTGGCGACGATGGAGTATTACGAAGGCTCGCCGGGCGGCGGCAATCTGATTCCCCGTATGGTCGGCTTCTTGAGTCAGGAGGAGCGGGCGTTTTTTGACTGCTATATCAATGTCAAGGGCATCGGCATCAAGAAAGGCTTAAAGTCGCTCGCCCTGCCGGTGGACCGCATTGCCGAGGCCATCGAAAGCGGCGACGAAAAACTCCTGTCATCGCTGCCGGGCATCGGCAAAAAGATGTCCCAAATGATGATTGCCGAATTGAAGGGCAAATTGTCATCGTTTGCGGCACAGACGACAACCAGCCGCGGCGGCGCCGGCTTTAGCCGATACCAGACCGAGGCGCTGGAGATTCTCATCGCCTGGGGCGAAAAACGCAGCGAAGCGCTGGAGCTGATCGAATTGACCTGCCGGCGGCATCCGGATATCCAGACCGCCGAGCAGCTTGTACCGCTGGTGTACCGGGTTAAGCAGGGAATCGAAACGTAAAAAAATTAAGGCTCTCCTCCAATAAAATTGGTTAAAAAGGGATAGAATTTAGTGGACATT
>CAZICJ010000029.1:3083-31061 GCA_964537635.1 uncultured Pirellulales bacterium | reverse complement strand
TATGCGCCGCTGATCGAGACGTAGCCCCTCCGGGGGGCTGCGGCTGCCCATGCCACGTAATCCGCCGGCCCGTCAGCGCTGGCTGACGCGCGCAGAGGCGGCAAGGCTGCTAATATGGCCTCAGAACGACTGCCCAAGCCCGCATCGATTGCAGAAAAAACGATTGCGCTGCAACATGAACATCTCATTCCCACACTGACATGTCCACATCTCGCCACCCGGGATGATCGGGCCTTGAAACCGGCCCTTGTCTGTCTCGCATGACGGGCATTGCAGCCACCACGTCCCGGCGGGAACGACTGCGTGCCATTGGTACCGGCACTCAAGACAGAGCGCCGGACCCTCGATCCACCGCTCTTCGGCAGCGCGCGGCCTGAACTGGACGATGTCAGCCATTAGCTCCCTCGCAGGTGGCGAACCAAATCGAGCATGTCTTTCCACAGGACGATCAGGGCAATGATGGCCCCGCCGATCCATTTCAGCGTGATGATACCCCAGTCGATGCGCTGGAAGCGATCTTCGAGCGTGTCAAGCCGGCGGTTGACGGTCCGCATGGCAGCGACATGCTCGTCATGCATGGCCCGGATCGACGCCTTCATATCTTCATCCGACATTGCGCGCTCCCCCGATGATCTGGGTCTTCGTCTTCGAGCCCATGGACGAGCCGAATTCGAAGTTGAACACTTGCGACACGAGGCCAGTCAGGGAGCCGAGCACAAGCAGCAAGGGCTCGCGCGCCCCGTCGGGCACCTCGCTCGTGAAAAGCAGGATCACGGCTGCGACGAGCCCGCAGACGGCGACCGTGGCGAGGATGTTGGCGCGCACGTTCTGGCCGCCGGCTTGCCGGACAGCGACGTCGCGCGCCCGCGCGTTCGCCATATCCGCAAGGTGAGCCCGGATCTCTTCAAGACGCATGGCCTCGAGCGTCTCGCGGTGCTTGGCCTCCATCTGCCGTAGCCTCTCGACGGACGCGGGGTCTGCCAGGGCTGCCGCTACGGCGCCCGGATCAGCGCTGACGCCGAGCGCGTCCGCGATCAGCGTACCCACCGCACCGCCCGCCGGCCCGCCGAGGAGCCCACCCGCAATGGGCGCAACGCGCGCGACCGTGTCCCGAATGTTCGACCAGTTCATGGTGGCATCTCCTCAAGCGCGCGCGCGTAGCTCACATAGCCCTTTACCTGTCTGATCCGGCCCCAGGTAGCTATGTGCCCGCCCTCGCGCGGACGCACGTCGACATGCAGGCCCGCCCCCTGCTGCCAGTGTGGGTACAGGCCGATGCCGCCGAACCCGAGATCGCGGGCGATGTCGACTGCCCTGCGCACGTCACTCCTCGTAACCATCCCGGCCAGGATGATGTCCGCCGCCTGCACCTTGCCCCAGCGATCAATGTTGTGCCGGCTCTCCGACATAGGACCGAGATGCCGGCCAAGCGCGCCGTCATCCTTGCTGATCCGGATAGGCGCGCCCCACTGCTCGCGTTGTTCATCGAGCAGGGAGAGGAGCTGCGGGTCCATGTCCCACCACCATTCGCGGAACTCGCCGGGCGTGAAGTGGCGGAGCATGGCGGGGCCTCACAGCGTGAGCAGCGTGCCGGTATCGAGGTCGTAGACGTTCGACCATGTGGCCGGGACGGTCGAGCTGAAGTGGACGACATCCGCCCGCGTCGCGCTCGGCTGATTGTTCCGGCTGGCGATCCAGAGATTCTCGGCATGCCACGGCCCGTAGTTCGGCTGTACCACGGCGCCGTTCCCGTCCTTCTTGTCGGCGATGGCCGAGCACGCAATCGGGAAGCTCGCAAGATCGCGGTCCCGCTCGATGATCGAGTTCGAGATACGAATGCTCTCGATCAGCAGGTCAGCGCCGGCGGCCGTGTTGTTCCGCACGCCCCGGACGGCGTTATTCACACCGTACATCGGCAGCGGTACCGTCTCGCCGTACCGGTTGATGGCCACGGGCGTCGAAAGAACCTCGTAGTAGTTGCGATCAAGGTGCACGCCGTTCTTGCCTGCGATGATGGTCACGCAGTCGCCATGCGGGTCACGCTCCGTCCACTGACCGGAGGTCTGCGGGTTGTTGCCCACATTGCCGTTGATCTTGCTCTCGAACGCCTTGGTCTGGCTGTTGGTCTTGCGGAAAAGGACCGTCTCACCCTGCGCATAGGTGGTCGTCGCTGACCAGGTGCCGAGCAGGACGGAGTTCAGGAAGGCCATTGGCCCAAAATAATTGTAATCGATGAGCTGCGGCGTGCCCGTGTTCTCGCACCCGCCAGCCTTGATCGCATCGGTTGCCTGTCCAGTGAACACGCACCGGGTCACGTGCCTGAGGTCGCCGACCTGGATGTTGGCTCCGGACCCGGCGAAGTTCTGTTTGATCCAGGCGGTGCCGCCGCCGAGAATGAAATCGCCGACGAAGCTGCACCAAGAAATCTCATCGACACGGGCGCCGACTTCGACTGTGACCACGAAGCTGTAATCCTGCGCGGCCGCGCCACCGAAGAGGCATTCCGTGATGGCGCCTACATGGGCGCCAGATTGGACGATGACCAGGAGCCCGCGCAGGTCCCAGTCCGCGAAATCCGTGCCGGCACTGTATCCGCTGGTGAAGTTGAGCACCGTGCCGTTGAGCACGACGCCGGTCGGGAGCGTGTCCGTTCCCGGCACCTTGAGCGTGTTGGTCGATTGCCGGCCCCGCGTCGTCGGGTCATCGCGGAGGGCGAGGATCTGGTCGTACAGGGGGAGGGCGCCGGACGCCGTGGTGAAGCTGGCCGAGCTGGCCACATTCGACTTGTTGGAGCTCGCGTCCCGGTGGCAGTAGTGGAACTTGTACGCGGTGTTCGCCTTCATCAATGTTCCGGACACGGATTGTGTGCCCGTCGCCGTCACCGTTTTCGACCCCTTGCGGCCGAGCCCGGCATCGGTACCGGCGGCGAGCTGGCCGGCAATGATTTGATCCGCGGTCGGCGCACTCTCGGCGGCGGGGGCGATGACCCAAAAGAGCGTCCCATTGGCCTCGTCCGTGCTCACCGTGCCGTCCGCCGTGGATGTGCCCGTCTGCGTGCCCGTGGGCGAGGACAGAACGGGCGCGGTCACATCCGCCGTATCGGTCGTGATGCCGGACGAGACGACGACGCCGCTCTCGTCGCCGAGGAGCCCCGCTTCGAAGGTGTGGACGTAATAGGTCTGGCCCACCGTGGCGCCGGTTACGGCCTGCGAGTAAGATGTGGTGTTGGAGCGCGCGATCTGGCCGAAGGCAAGAGCGCCCGTGCCCGCCCGGATCTCTGCCTTGGTCAGCGGCGTGGCGCTCGTCGTCACGGCCCAGAGCGTGTACCCATAGGACTGGCTGGCCGTGCCCGAGAAGGTGAAGCCGGTCGGGCTGATCAGGCTGCCCGTAGGCGCCGCCGGGTCGGTGATGGACGTGTCGTTGGCAACGATGGCATTCAGCTCGATGACCTTCGCCCGGATCTCGGCGTCCGTCAGCACGCGGTCATAGACCTGCGCGCGCGCCACATCCATGCGTGTCGTCTCGTCGCCGAAGAAGAGCCCGATGAGGAGCTGGCCGGTGCCGGTCGCGAGCGCCTGCGCCAGTGTCAGCGTGCCGACCTTGGTCGAGCCGATCCACAGCGTGATGGTGTTGGCGCCGTCATAGGTTGCGGTGGAGATGACCCACTGGCCGACGCAGGAGATGGCGCCGACACGGGCCGCGTAGACCCCGAGCGACACTTCGGGCGCGGAATTCGTGAAGCACCCCATGTGGAGCCACGCCGCGAAGGCGGACGGATCGCCCCAGGCGAGGCCGCCATACTGCGCGTCCGGGTTCGTCGCGTACGGCCGCACGGCAATGATGGACGTACGCGGCGCCGCACCCACGGGCAGGCCGGTCGTGACCGCGCTCTTCAGCCCCTCGCCGCTGAGGATCTGGATCGCGTCCACGCTGGCCGGGGTCTGAATGATGGTCGGCGTCCCCAGTGCGGTGAGCACGATGCCCGCCACCTGGTCGGTCACGGTCGTGACATCCGAGCCCGAGAGGACAACGTCATTCTCCGGGTCGATGTCGAAGACGAGTCCCGGGATGGATGTCTGCGAGGCCACGCCGTTGAGCTGGATCGACCGCGTGCCCTGCGCGCTCTCGGCAAGCCCGTCCCAGAGCGTGAACGTGAACGAGCCATTGGCGCCGCTCTGACCGTCCAGCGGATGGCCGAGGACGTCGCCCTCATCGTCATACGTGACCTGCCCGGCCTCGGTAATCACCACCTTCCCCGAGCTGAGCTGCACCTCGTGGGGGCCGCCGCTCCAGTCGATAACAGAACCATTGACCTTCCGCACGCTGATCGGGTCGCCCTCGGCATCGAACGCGCCTGTCACCAGCGACAGGCCGGCTTTCTCCGAGACCGGTCCCGCGCTCGCCCCGCTCGGCGGGGGCACGTCGAACTGAAGGGTAGCCGACGACACCACGCTCGGCGCCGTGTTCACACCAAGGATGGTGATGCGCCCCTTCACAGTGCGGCTGCCATTATCGTCCGTCACCGTCGCGTCGAAGGTGATCTCTGTATCGTTCCTCACATCCACCTCCACGGGGCCGGCCTCAAGGGTCCGGCCATCAGCGTTCATCTGCACGGCGCCGGTCGGCACCACGTTGGACAGTACCACGTCTCCAGGGTTGAAGCCGGTGACGACGAAAGTGAGAATGTCCGTTCCCTGAGCGGATCGCTCCGGCATATCCCCGTCCGTGGGCGAGATAGCGAGCCCCTGCGACAGCCCGCGCGCCGTCGCCTCTGCGAGAATTTCTGGGGTCGAGTATTCAGGGAGGTCCTTCATCAGCTGATTGGAACCAGCCCTCACTCCACCGCCACCGCCGACAATGATACCACTCACGGGCCTAGCCTCGCTTCCTCGTGCTCGTCTTGGCTTCGACTTCGACATTGGTCGCAGCGTCGAAGGCCGCCACGAAATGGATGATTTCCTGATCGGCGATCGCCCAACGCATCTCGCGGACGCGCTTCTGCGCATACACGTACGCCGCATCCTCAAGCAGGATCGGCTTGTCCTTGCCGGCCGCGTCCACCGCCTTCCGCACCGCGAGCGCATGCGTCATGTCATCGACGGTGAAACCATCCCGCGTCGGCGCGTTGACGCACTGTCGAAGCAGGTCGGCATAACTGCCGGGTACGGCTTCGCCATTGATGTTGAGGTTGAAGCTCTTGTTGCGGATGGATTTCATGTCTGTCTGTTCTCTAGACTGTGACGGTTGTGTTGTCCCGCCTCAGATAGCGGAGCGTGTCCGTCCCGAGGCGGTGGTGCCTGATTTCGATGCCTTTTGCAGTGCCAAAATCGAAAAGGGCCGCGTCTTCCTGTGTGTCGGTCATCGTCGCGTAATCGACTTCCGCCGTGTTCGTAAAGTCGGTGAACAGATCGGCCACCGTGAAGAACCGGCTGCCATTGCCGAGCTTGATCGCCTTGCGGCCGGTGAAAGCCCCATAGGCATCGATCGCAAGGTGCCCGAAGCTGTGCGAGTAGCAGGTCGCGTCGTCGGCCGCCTCGACGCCGATGGCATTGTTCGCCAGCAGGGAGTAACGGCAGTAGCCGGGATAATGGTTGTTGTCGCAGTGCGCGCCGAGATAGAGGCCGTTCGCGGTCACGCCGTCGATATGACAGGAATGCAGCGTGTTCAGAACGTTGGCGCGCGTGAAGCTGCCATCCGCAGCCGACCCTTCGAGGCGAACCCCTTCGGCGGCCGAGCCGTCGAATCCGATCCACCAATAATTGTTCATCACCGAATTGCGGTTTGACTTCAGCCCCGAGCCGGCGGTGCTGTCGGCGATGGAGCGGAACACCGTCCCCGTTATCGTCCCGGTGATTTCGAGGTCGAAGTCGCAATGCTGGTGCGAGTGCAGATAGACCGCATGCTGAGCACCGTCCGCATCGATCTTGCCATCCGACCGGCAGCGCAGCTCGGCCCGCAGAAGCACATCATCGGACGGGCTCGTGATGACCGTGCCGCCTGATGCGGTCCAGTCAAGTGTGGCCCCGTCCAGGATCACCGCCACATTCGTCCGCAGCGTGATCGACGTGCCAACCTGATAGGCCGCCGTCCGTCCGGAAATGAGGAGGGTGCCTCCTCCCTTGGCGTTGAGAAATGTGATGGCCGCGTTGATCGCCGTAGAGCTGGCGGCGCCGGGAAAGCCCCCAAACATCTCCGCCTTCAGTGGCATGTTCTGCCAGCCGACGCGCTCCCAGCAGCCCGAGGACCCGTCTGTATCACTGTCAGGTGGGACGTAGACGCCGCCCTGCGGGTCGCCCGTCACATTCGCGGATTGGTCTCCGGACAGCCAGCGGAAGAGGCCGCCGCCGCCATCGTCCTCGGTTGCGCGGCCACCAACTTGGACCAGGCCGCCAAGAGCCGTCTGCGCCTTCAGCGCCGCATAGGTGGCGCAATCATCGAGCGTGTTGGCGCTGGCAGAGGCTGGCAGCTTGCGCGGCATCAGAGATACACCACATGAATGCGCTCGCCGCCCGTGGGAGCGACGACGAAGGTGAGCGTTGTTCCACTTGCGGTGTAATCGACCGTCTCCTCCTGGATCACGCCGTCCACGAAGACGAGGATGTCGGCCCCGTCCGTGACAGACTGGGCGAGCGTGTACGCAGTCTGCGCGTTGACGCCCGTGATCAGGCTGTTGCGCAGACCGAAGCGGCGCACCCGGTTCGCGATGGTCAGGCTCGTGCAGGCGATGCCGAGATGGTTCGCGCCAACGCGGTAGAGACCTGCATCTGTATCGCTGAGAAATGTTAGTATTGGCGCCCCGAAAGTGCCGTCAGCCATTTGAAATTGCCCTGTCGGGGTGAATTGAGAAAGCTTTGTTGCGCCAGATCCAGCGGTAAGCGCAACGTGAAACTCGATGTTTCCCGTTGCGGCCGACGAGCCGTTATTCAGGATGCGAAGGTTATTCCCGTTCATGGCAACTTGGCCTTCGGCGCGGTCAGTAATATCCGTTTGTGTAAAAAAAATGACTGGGTAGGAAGAACGCTCCATACTGATTACGGCCGTAGTCAGCGTGTTCGTGCCTAGGTTGACACTGCCGGCCGTGATCGGGCCAGTGAGTGTGATTCCAGCAGACGCTACGATCCCAAGCGAATTAGCGCCGCTGCGATAGAGGCCGACATCAGTGTCGGTGCCAAATGCAAGCCCCGGCGCACCCGACGTGCCGTCCGGGAGGAGCACCGGACCGGTGAAAGTCGCCCCCGCCGTGGTGACAAGCCCCAGATCGCCGATCAAATTCGTCAGCGTGCAGCGCTTGACGTTGCCGCTGTCGTCCACATCGGAGAAGACGATGCTGTCGCCACCGGCGATGGCCGTCGCGGTCAGGCCGGCAAGGTTCGAGGTCAGGGCGCCAAGCGTGGCCCGCGCCGTCGCCGCGTCCGCGTCATCGAGCAACGTGCGCGCGAAGACGGAGAGGTCAGTGATATCCGCCGTGCCCGACCCGGTGAAGTAGGGCAGCTTGTTCGCCGCGCTGGTCAGGCCGGCCAGCGCCGTCAACTCCGCATCGAGCCCCTGCTTGGCGTCGAGCGCGCTCTGCAAGCCCGTCACCTCGGAAATCACATGCGTATGCGACAGGGCCGCATAGGTGCTGTCGTGATTGTGCGATGCCGCTGCCGCACCCAAGGTCGTGCGCGCTGTCGCCGCATCAGTGTCGTTGAGAAGGGACCGGGCGAACGAGGTCAGGTCGGCGAGCGCCGCCGTGCCCGAGCCCGTGAAGTATGGGAGCTTGTCCGCCGCGCTGGTCAGGCCGGCAAGGGCCGAAAGCTCGGCATCGACCGCCTGCTTGCCGTCGAGTGCACTTTGCAAACCCGTGACGTCGCCGATGATGTGCGTGTGCGACGACGCAGCCTTGCCGTCGAGTGCGCTCTGCAAGCCCGTGACGTCGCCGATGATGTGCGTGTGCGAGATCGCCGCATAAGTGGCGTCGTGATGGTGCGAGGCAAGGCCCGATTCCGTGTCCTGAAGGGCCTTAGCCCATTCGCCGAGCGTGCGCGTCCCGCCTGATCCAGCAGATCCGCCGGCAGCGAGGCTCACGCTTTCGAGTGCGGTCGACACATCGCCGACGAACTCGTCTGCCGCCGTCGCATACCAGTAGCCGCGATAGCCCTGGGCGAGCGTCTTCGTGACCAGCGTCACGCCCGAAGCAGCCTTGGCCCGCACGGTGACGGTGCCAGCGCCTCGATTGTGGACGGCGAAGTGCATGTTCACACCTAGCGAGGCGGGCACGTCGATGGCCACTGGGCTCGCGCTGTCGACGATGATCAGGTCGCCCTTGTCGCCGCTGGCGATTTCGTAATCGGCCGTCTTGACCGATGTGCTGTACGTGTCCCCGCCACCGGCGCCCGCATCGGTCCAGCCGACGGCGTAGTCCGTGCCCGACGTCTTGGCCAGCACTTGGCCGGTTGAGCCGCCTGCGGGAAGTGCCGCCGCGATGGGCGCGTACGTGGCGTCGTGGTTATGGCCGAGTGCCGCGTAGGTGGCATCGTGATTATGTCCGAGTGCCGCGTAGGTGGCATCGTGGTTATGGCCAGCCAGGGCAAAGGCCGCAGCCTCGTTCCCGTCGAGGAGATCCGCGTCAAGGCCGGTACCAGCACCGTCGACGGTGAGCAGCTTGCCAAGGACATCGGCCGCCGTGTATGATGCCGAAGCGAGCTTCGCATCGAGGGCCGCCTGAAGCCCCGTCACATCGGAGATCGCGTGCGTGTGCACGAGCGCCGCGTAGACGCCCGCATGGTCGTGACCCGCCGCCGCCTTGCCGTCAAGCGCCGTTTGAAGGCTGCTCACCATGGCAACGGTGATGCCCAGATTGGCAACCTTGACCTTGCGGTTCGCACCGATGCTGGCGTCATATGCGACGAGGAAGTCTGCGGCCGGATCGTGTACGCCCGTCGTCTGCTCGGTCAGGGCATTGATGTCGAGGCTTGTTGCGCCCGGGTCCTGCCACTCGTAGCCGAGAGCGGTGCGGACGATGATCTGCCCGGCCGTTCCGCCTGCCGGCAGGCCGGAGCCGCCGCCGCCACGTCCGCCCAGAACATGCAGAGGGAATGTGATGGACATCACGCAGACTCCAGGGCAACAAGGCGCGTCACGATTTCATCCAGCGCGGCCTTGACATTCGCCGCAGAAAGACCAGACACGGAATTATCATAGGCGAGATCGGACGAGGCCATTTGCGCGACGACATGCTCAAGAATCTTCGTCTTGAGCGTCGCGCCCGTGATCTTCTTCGACACGCCGCCGGACTCGACATAGTAGATATCCGCGTCCGCGATGGCCGATGCGGCGGAAAGGTCAGCGAGAAGCTGTGTCGTCGCCATCAGGCCCTCACGCCCTCACGCAATTGCCCAGAGATACAGGCGCCACTTCGCCTCATTCGGCCTTGTCGAGGCGGCCCCGTCCTTGTTGGCGATGTAGCCAAGGTTCGTGCCGAAATGCGAGCAGCCGAGGAACGTCGCGTTCGCCCACACCGACTGCCCGGTGATGGCATTGCTCGGGTGCGCGCCCAGCTCGACACGATCACCAACCTCGTAGCCGATATCCGTGCTGATGCATTCGAGGTAGCCGCCGAAATGGCGGGGCGACGCGCCGAGCCCGTGCGCCCACGTCACCTGCCCGCCGACGGAAATCGTCAGTTCCGGGCTGTAGACGATGGGCGTCTGGTAAGGAAGGTCTGCGCCGTTCGCCTTGTAACTGACCGCGTTGACGCCGCCGGCGCCGGGATCTCCTCCAGTCGGGCTTCCGACGACGAGGCCATTGATGATCTTCAACCTGTCGGCGAGCGTGCCGGCCACGAGAGTGCGCACGATCACTTGCGTCGACTCTGCCCCGTCCGCCGCATTGAGGATCTGGCTGACCAGGACCGCCGCCTCGACTGCCTCGGCAGCGTCATTGCGCATCAGCCACCGGTACTTTCCAAGAAAGTCCGCCACCGCCGGGCTCGCACTGTCACGGAACAGCGTCCACACGGGCAGGGCCGTGGCGCCACCATCCGTGGACCGAACGGTCTGGTCGCCATCCCACGTGTTCGACTGGTTGAGCACGGGCACAGCATCGCCGCTCAGGCCCGTGTTCTTGTCCGCGGCCGTGCCAAGTGTCAGCAGCGCCTTGAGCGCAGCCGCATCCGCAAGCGTGAAGATGCTGTCGTTGACAAACGCCGTGACCGGGGAGAGGTCGCCGCTCGTTCCCGCCGCCGCGATGGGGTCGCCATTGGCATCGAAGCCGAGAAACCTGAGCGCCCGCGTCGACTGGTCCGGAAGCTCGCCAATGCCCGCCGTCTCTTTCCGGGGCTGACGGAGCGACCGCTTCACCAGCCACATGAGCGCATTGAGGACCAGGTGCTGGCGATCGAAGGCAAAGTCGATCTCGCCGAGATTGAAATCGCGCCCGTCATCGTAATCGTCCGACCGCGACGGATCGGGATCGAGGTAGATCATGACGGTCGTGGACGAGATGGCCGTGTCGAGCGTCACCGTGCCGCCCGTGAAACCGCCCTCCTCCGCAGCCGTGCCAGACACGGAATAGCCGGACGACAGCGTGATGCCGCCGACAGCGATCTTCACGTCTGTCGTGTTCGCAAAGGGGAAGCCGACGACGAACGGCCCCACCGTCGCCGATGTGACCGTGTACTGGCTTACCGGGTCTGCATTGGTCGGTTGGAGCTTGGCCATGTCACAATGAGGCCAATACCGGCGCGGGCATCAATGCCCATAGCGGGACGTCCGCTCATTATTGCAGGCTCAGCGCCTCGCCCAGCCAGTTCAGCTCGTAGCCATAGTCGCGGAGGCGACGGTTGTACCGCTCGACATAGCCGGGATCGAGCATTTCCTGGATGTTCTGGACCACGAGATAGTCCATCGCCGCCTTGGTCATGAACCAGTTCTGGTAGGGAAGCAGATTCTTAATGTCGCGGACGTTCTGCGGGCTGATCTGGCCCGTCGTGGCGACGCCTTGGGCGAGCTTGATGAGGTTCTCGACGTCGCCATAGGCGGGGCCGGCAAGCGCGCCGAGGATCGTGCGATTGTATTCGTTGAGATCGTTGAGGAGCACATCGCCATAGATCGACAGCGCGCCGCCCTGAAGGGCGGCCTTGACCCAGACGGCAGCCGCATCCTCGCCGAATGGATTGCGCGGGTCCCGCCCGGCAAGGATCGATTTGGCCGCCATCGACAGAAGCCCCATGACGGTCGTTCCCGCGATCAGGCGGGCGATGCCGAGCGAGGCGGACACAACGTCCTCGTGACCGAACCGTTCCCGCGCCAGGACCTTCGTCGACATGGTGAGGGGGAACGATTTGAACTGCATGAACAGGCGCAGGGCAATGCCCGCCGCCGATCCCCGGTCGAGGCGCTGCATGAGAATCGCCCGCTCATGCGCGCCCGGGTGGGGGACGCCGATATTGATCCGGTCATTGATCATCGTCCGGTAGGCATTCTCCAGCGCGTCCGCAGCCTTCCGGCGCACGGCATTGATACGTCGCTCTTCCTCGGCGGAGAGCGTCCGCAGTCGCTCCTGCGCCTGGTCGGAAACGAGCGGGTCCTTTGATTGCGCATTTGCCTGCGCCTTGTTCCGTGCGTCGGCAATCTCGGCACGGATGGCGGCGATGCGCTCGCCGGTCAGGGGCGCCATGGCCGTGTCGTCAAGGGCGCGGATGCTGTCCGGGGTGATGTATTCGCGCCCGTCATCGAGGCGGGTGCGGGCGCTGGCGAGGACGGACCATTCGCGCTCGCCGATGCCATACATGTCGAGGACGCGCCGGTACTCGTCGCTCAGGGCCGAAAACGCCTTGGCCGTCTCCTGCCCCATCCTGCGGGCCATCATGACCGCCATGGACCGCTGTATCGCGTCCGTCCACGGCTGGAACAGGTTGATCTTAAAAAATACGCGCTGCGCCGCCGCCACCCTGCCCGTTATGCTCTCGCCGCTACCGAAGCGTCCACCAAGGTGCGCGGTGAAGTCGCTCACGCCCGGCACGAGCAGGTCGGCCAGTTCCTGCACCTGCTCCGTGGACGTGAGGCGGAAGAACGGCGCGCCGAGCGAGTTCCACAAGGCCATGTGCAGGGGCTCGCCCTGATAGGACAGCTCCGAAGCCATCATGCTCAGATCCGAAAACGCGGTGACCACCGACTCGCCCAGCTTGGACATGTTCTCGACGGCGAGGATGGCCGACGAGATGTCAGCGGCACGCGGATACTGTGTCATCCACGCGGTGCCGTCGAGCTGGTCCATGGTCTTGTCGAAGCCGTCATCGAGCGCGTATTTCCGCTTCAGCTTCTCATACATGGCCCGCGGGTTCGGCCCGAGCTTTTCCATGAGCGCAGTTGCGCGCGACAGGCGCTCGATGTCGGCCACCATCGTCTCGAAGAGGCTCCGGCGCCCGTACCTCTCGTTGTAGGCGAACCAGTCATCGGCGGACTTGAACACGAACTGCCGGTGCCGGCTCAGCTTCTTGGCCAGGTTCGCCGGGCCGGAAAAGGCGATGTCGTGCAGGTCCCGGCCGACCGCTTCATTGGTGTCCGCGTCGGCTCTCGACGCCACGGCCATGTGCTCGTTGCGCGTGATCTCGTCGAACGCCGCGCGCAGGAACCCCTCCTGGTCCTTGCCACGAAAGGACTCGGCCGCGTCGAGGCGGGGCAGGATCTCCTCCCGCCATTCGGCGAAGGCTTCGTCCACGGTCTTGCCGACGGGAAGCAGCCGGCCCGGATCGTGCGACTGCGAGGCGATACGATCCGTCCGCGTGCCGATCCACGCGCCGGCCCGGTTGGCGCGGAGCCTTGCCTCTTCGGTGACGGACCGCCAGATTTCGGCTACGCGCCTTGCCTGTGCGCTTTTCGTCACCTGTGACCGGGCCTCGGAGAGCGCCCGCAGCTCGCGCGCCACATCGAGCTGGAACTCCCGTGTCGGCTTCTGCACAATATCGAGCAGGCCCTCGCGCTTGAGTTCGGCGATGGCCCTGCCGAGATACTGGCTCACGAGCGCGCCCGCGCGGCTGTCCACGCTGTCGCGCGCGCCCGTGAACGGTCTGACCGCTCCGGAGAGCAGCGCCTTGACCCCGCGCTTGGCATCGGGCGCCGCGCGGATCACCTCATCGGCCCGCTTCTCGACAATGATGTTCAGGGCGCGATTGCGGCGCTCGATATGCGTTGCCATGGCGACTTCGGACGTCAGCTCCTCCGCCACTTGCGACAGAAGCTCCTCGTCCGACAGGGCGGCATTCTGCGCCCGCCGCGCCTGCCGGCGCCGGTCGAGTTCCATCATCAGCTCTTCGATCTGCTGATCGGAAAGCGCATTGTCCGACGCGGCGCGGATCGTCGCGATACAATCATTGAGTGCCGTCATACCGCCCTCACAACCAGGCAGCGCACGCCCGCCGAGATGGCTTTCAGATATTGGGGCGTGCGGTCGCGCTCATCGGCCGCGCGCAGGGCCGTGACGTCCGCCTCATCGAGCAGGCCCTCGGCCACGGCTGCGGAGATGAACGCATCCGCCTCCTGCCGGGCCTGTTCCGCCGCGACGACGCCGTCCGTCTCGCGTCCGTGCCTGTCCACATAGGCGCGCCCGCTCCGGATCAGGATTTCCTCGGCGCCGGTCACGGGCGCAGCCGCGCCCCTCTGGCTGTCATAAACCCCGCGCACGGCCCTGTTGGCCGCCGCTTCGGCATGGGCCACGCGGCCCGCATAGCCGGACAGAAGCGCGGCAGGGATCTCGAAAGCGGCGCCGTCGCCGACACGCTGGACATCCCCCAGACGGCCGGAGACGCCCGACAGGTCGCGGGCGCCGAAGGTAGCGGTATCGCCCACGGCAGCCGCCGCCGCTATGCCAGCGTTGAACGCCGCCCGCTCCTGTTCGGCGACCTTGATCCGCTCGGCGAGACGACTGCGCAGGGTGTCGCGCTCGGCCTCCAATGCCTCAAGCCGCTGGCGCTGGGGCGCCGCGAATACCTCCTCGCCGCCGGCTATGGACGCTACGACCGCCTCTCTTTCTCGCTGGAGATCCGCGCGCCTGTCCGCTGGCAGGTCTGGTGCCCGCAGCTCGCCGTCGATGGTCTCAAGCCGCCCCACAGCCTCGGCATAGGCCCCAGGGGCCGCACCTGCCTGCCCAGCCTCACGCACACGCTGGTCAGCCTCGGCGATCTGCCGGCGCAGGCTCTCAACGATGTCTCCGGCCTCAATCGCCGCGCGCATTGAGTAGTAGCCGCCCTCATAAGCTGCGGGGTCGGCACGCAGGACGGCGCTGACATTCACCGGCTCGTCGAGCGCATACTTCGCGATGGCCGTGCGCAGGGCCGCGTCCCGCGTCTGCGGGTGATACGGGGCGACAAGGTTCCAGATGGCCTTGCTCCCGGCGCCAAAAGCGCCCCCGATGATGCCGCCGAAAGCGACGTTGGCGAGGCTGTCGGCCAGCGTGTAATCGTCCTGGAGTGCGCGCGCGCCCGCATAGACAAGGGGCTCGATGGCAGCGGCGCCGACAATGCCTTCAACCCCGCCGCGCACGGCAGCGCCAGCCACACCGGACCGCCCTGCCCAGGCGGCGAACCGGGCCGTCCCCACGGACGGGATCAGCGATACAACGACATTGATCGGGTCGAGCGCCTGAGCGGCAAGGCCGGCCCCGAAATACGCCACCTGCGAGCCAAGATCCTTGGGTGCACGGGCGAGGACGTGCTCGCGCGCGATCTCCCGGCGGCGGCGGCGGGCGTAGACTTCCGCTTCTTCCTCGGTGACGGGTCGGTTGAAGCTCAGGCCGAGGTCACCGTACTTTTCGTTCGCCTGCTCGGGCGATAGCCGGACTGGCTCCTCGGCTTCAGGTTCCAGCCCGGGGATGCCGCCGGGAAGGAAGACACTATCGGAGCCATGCCCGCGCGCGCGCGCCACCGCCATGAGGTCGCGCAGCAGGTTGACAGGCCCCGTCTGGCCGCTGATGCCGAAGGCCGCGCTCACGCCCTGCCCGGTCGTGGCCGGCTGGTAATCGAGACCGTAATCCCAATACCAGTCCGGGGCAGTCTGAAACGGGCTCTGCGAGACGGGCATGATCAGAGAGCCGGAACAGGCACGTACGGATACGGACGTAGCTCGGTCCGGCGGGCTTCGTCGAACCGAAAGATGACGGGAGTTCCGTCCTTGCGCTGGACGACATAGCCGAGCGGGTCGCGAAGCACGAGACCCACCTCGCGGCCATCGTCGTCAACATAGTTCGACCACATGCCCAGCGTGGCAATGCCGTCGAGATAGGTAGCCGCCCGCGCCTCCGGCGTCAGACCGGGCACAGCCGAGCCGGGCACGCGGATATCCTCCGCCGTCAGGCCCATGCGCACCCGCCCCGCCGTCTCGCGGACGGCGGCGACATCGTAGCCGCGCGGCACCCGGTAGGTGCCGACAAAGACCCACTCGTTCGTCATGAGGTCGCGCTGTGCGCGCGTGCGCGCCTGGGACGCGGACGTGCCCCGCGCCATGAGGGCGCCCACATAGGCCCTGTACCGGGCGGCAAACTCGGCACCGTCCGAACCCGTCGGCAGGGTCAGGCGCATGTCCTGCGTGTCGGCGAGAACCATCTCGTCATCAATCCCCTTGAGCGCGGCGTCGAGGTCCTTCTTGCCCATTGTGTGCGCATCGACGAAGACGCCGGCAATGACCGGGCTCTCCGCCACGTAGTCGATGGCCCCGCCCAGGGCCGGGCTCGCCGCCTTGCCAAGCTGCTCGCGCACACGCGGCCAGTGGCGCCCGTACAGGACACTGAGGCGGCCGATCTCCGTCATCATGGCCACGCGGCTATTCGGGTCCTGCGGGTCCGGATCGAGGCGGCTCAGAATGGTTGCCTCCTGATCGGCCGAGAGAACGCTCGGCTTGCGCGTCGGATCGAACCGCGCCTGCGCGGACAGGGACACGGCGATGGCCTCGTCCACGGCCGCCTGGTACCCCTCCAGGTCGGATGACGGGTCAATGGCGTCCACCGCAGCCCATGCGGCCTTCACATCGGGAAACGCCGCACGCACATACGCCGCCGGGTCGCGGGCGAACGCCGTCTGAGCGCGCCCGACGCCCTCGGAGATGGTCGCCACCCGCTCCGTCTCGCGGGCGAGGCGGGCAACGTCGCCATCGGCCCGCGCCGCGTCTGCCCGCGCCTGCGCGTCGGCGACGATGGCCCCGCGCGTGTTCGCGTCCGCCGTCGCGGCGGCGCCTATCGCCTCATAGGCCGAATACTGAGCGTCGAGGGACGCGATCATGCGCGGCCCGTCCTCGGGATAGGCGGCGAGAACGGCGTCGTAGTCCACGATGTCACGCGGGTCGAGGCCGAGACGCGCACCCGTCTCCGCCTCGCGCACCTGCTTGCCCACCGTGGTCACGAACTCGGCCCGCGCCTCCGCGCGCTCACGCTCCAGCTCATCGAGGCGCCGAAGCGCCCGGTTCTCGATGGTGATGCGATCCCGCTCCGTGAGGTCGAGCGCCGGGTCGGCGGCGAAGTCTCTCACCTGCGCGCGCGCGGCCTCCAGCCCCCGCGCCCGGTACGTGTCCTCGGCAGCGGGGACAAGCGCTGCGCCGGCCAAGCGCGCCTCAAGGTTACGGGTCTGTAATTGTGCCGCCTCTTCGGTGATGCCGAGCGTGGCGACACGGATCTCCTGATTGGCCCGCCACTCGGCGAGATATTCCGCCGCCTCCTGCCCCTGCCCCTGCCCCGAGGCGAAGAGCGCATAGAGCTTGCCCTCGATGTGATCGGCCCGCGCCGTCACGTCCTGCCTCGCCCGCTCAAGCGCGAGCGACGCCGCCGTGTCGACCACGGATCTCTGACTGCGGGCGGCAATGGTGGCGATGCGCGCCTCGGCGGCGGCGGCGAACTCGCCGGGCAGGGTGTCCATGATGCCGGACCGCCACGCATCGATCTGCGCCTCGAACGCCTCCGGCGCCTCCCCACCTTGAATCTCGCCCGACCGCACCTTGGCGATCACGCCCTGTTCGAGGTTCCCGACCGCCGTCTCCCACTGCGTGGACGCCCGGGCGAGATAGGCGGCGCGCGCCGCCACGTTGAACGCCGCATCCTGCTCAGTCAGTTCCGTGCGCAGATTGACGGTGAGATTGCCCTGCTCGTCCTCGCTCACGGCCTTGCCGCCCGCCGCCTCGGCGCGCGCATTCAGGGCTGGCTGGAGACGCTTGCGCACGGCCCCCGCCGCGTCGGCCAGGGCCTCCCACGCGCCCGCCGAGCCCGTGTCGAGATTGGCCGCCGGCGTCTGCTGGGTACGCACCTCCCTGTCCCGGATCGGCAAGCCTGTTCCCGCCATGACCGTCCCCTATTTGGGTTGCCGCGCAGCCGTCGCGGCCGCGTCGAAAAGCGAAGACGCGGACGAGAACAGCGCCGACCGGCGGACATTGCGCGCCGCCATCCCGGCCGCCGCCCCGGACCGGCGCGCCGCGTCGGCCTGGGACAGGTAGTTTGCCCGCTCGATCAGGAGCGCACGCTCACCGCTGGCGATGATGTCGCTCTCGATTGCCTGCCCGGTCGGGCTGTCGGGCGCGACGCCGCGCGCCGCCCTCAGCGAGCGGATGATGCCAAGATCGGCGACGAGGCGGTCGCGGTTGACGGCCTCGGACTGGCTTGCCGCCGTGCGCGCCTGCTGCGCCTGTCTCTCGAACTCGCGCTGCCGGCCCCTGTATTCGGCAGCCTGCGCCTGCCCGGACTGGTAGATCGACACGGCTCTGAACACGGACGATCCGACGGCAAACAGGGTTGTCGGTTCCATCAGCTTACCACCACTTCCATCCCGACGCCCGTCAGTTCGAACGGGCTCGGGCCAGCGCTTTCGACGCGCACATACTGATTATCACCCCATTTCGGCAGGCGAAACTTTCGCGTCTCGGACCGCAGTGGCGGCGGGCTGCCAAGCTCGCTGCCCTCCCTGTAGCCGGCCACGTCCTGTCCGTTGACACAGTACCGGGTCGAGTTCACGATGTGCACATACGCGCGCGTGATCCGGAACGGGCGCCCCCTCGGGATGTCGTAGTCCGACATGTCGGGCGGCCACAGCCAGACCTGCCAGTCGAACTCATACCCGGCCTGGAACGCGCCCGTCAGACCACGGATGCCAGGGATCTTGCCATTGGCATCGACCGTGTACTCACCCCAATAGACCGATCCGTCCACGATCGAGACCGCCTCACCGATGAGGTCGGCGATGCCCGTCTCCGTCGTCAGAAGCCATGCCCCATCCGGGCCGGTGAGAATGGCGCCCGTCGTCGTCGCGAGGGGGAGAAGGCCCGTGCTCGTGTCGAAGGCGACGCCGCCGTCGACGTTCAGGCCCTCCTCGAAGCGTTCGAGGAAATAGCTCCCCGACCGAGAAACGATGACATCGACCTTGCCGTCGATTTCTGCCATGGACAGGTAGCTGCCGCTCGTCGTCCACAGATACCAGCCGAGAATGGCGTCAGAGCCGAAGCCCTGGAAATACAGCAGGCAGATGGTCCCGTCATCGTTCACCGCCATCAGGTACCGCTCTGGCACCTCCTCGTTTCCCGACGTGAGGACGAGGCTCTGCGGGTTGCGGATGAAATGGGGCGCGCCATCCGAGATGGGGACGACCTGCCACGAGCGCACGGTGTCGCCCGTCGGCAGGGCGGCGAGCATTTTGTTGCCGCCCGCCTCGACGAAGACGACGCCCTCGTCGGTCACGAGCGGGCGCGCAAGGGAGCCGCCAGAGGTCCCGACCTTGCGGAAGGTGGCAAAGGTCGGACGGAACACATTGTCCGGTCCCTCGGGCACGTACCGCACGGCCCTGTCCGTGACGAGGAGAAGCTGCTCGGCGCTCAAGCAGTGAAGGACCCGCTCGGGCGGCGCCGCCTTGATGATCTCGAAGACGGCATCCCCGTCCTCGCCCGTGCCGACGTTGAAATCGTTCAGGGCCGTGAGCGATGAGGCGAGGACGGCAGATCCGAGATCCCGCAGGTTCCAGAAGAGCAGTCGTCCCCGGTGCTCTCCGACGCCGCCGGGATATCCTCGCACGGCGGAGATGGCCTGCTCGTCCCAATCTTCCAGTGACGCCGGGGAGACCTCTGTCTGTGCTGTGATCTTCGCCGCCCCGTCCGGACCCACGAGCTTTTCCTGTCCCGACACATCGAACTTCGTCTGCCCTTCCCTGATGGCAACGGTGATTGTCGTTCCCGACACGGCGGTGATGATGCCGGCCACGTTTGTGTCCGCGCCGCGCACGGCCTGCCCGACGGCGAAGCCTGACCCGTCGGTGACAGTGAGCTGCACCGCGGGCGGCAGCGTGTTCACAACGGTGCCCGTCGCGGTCGTGCCATCGGTGACAGCCGTGACTATGATCTCGCGGCCGAGATAGCGCACGCGCGTGCCCACATGGCCGGCGACGAAGAACGACGCGCTCGTCGTCAGCGTGACCGTGCCCGTGCGCGCGCTTGGCTGGAGCTTCGTCGTTGCGGCGGCGAACTTGTAATAGGGCTGGGACAGGGCACCGGCTATGCCGGCGGCAAAGGCGAAGTCGGACAGCGACCACGTGCCCCCGGCCGCGCGCGTGATCACCTGCGGCCAGAAGTTGTGCCCGGCCACGATGACGTAATCCTCGCCCACGCTCGGGTACAGGAGCGGCAGGTCGGACGCTCCCCACGGGCACGATCCAATCGTCTGCACGAGGGCGCCATCGCTGTCGAGGATGGACACGGAGCCCGCCGAGAACAGGAGGCGAAAGCGCAGGCTCGCAGAGAAGTTGGCCGAGACGACAATCTCCGGCCCGGCCCGCTCGGCCAGCCGGGTCGAGCCGGGCCGGACCTTGAGTGCGCCCGACACGAGCGGACGGACGTTCCGTGCCCGCTGGACCGAGACGCGCCGTTGCGCCAGGTGGAACGCCGTGCGGTAGTCCTCGCTCAGCTCGCCGCCGAGGAAGGATGTCTGCTCAGAGGGCAGTCGTCTTGCCATGGCGCCTGCGCTCCACCAGAGGGGACCTGACCGGCTGCTGGGGCGAGCGCTGCCGCCCGTACCGGGCGCGGGCCACGCGCTCGGCCACGAGCAGCTTGTCCTCGAGCGAGCGGGCGGCGGCCTCGTCCTCCTTGATGGCGCGCGTGAACACGACCATCAGGTCGAGGCGCACGATCCGCTCGAACTCCGGCGGCCACTCATCCTCGGCAACCTCTCGCTGATAGAACAGGACGAGCCCCGTGGCCGCCTTCGTCATCAGGTAGCCGCCGTGCAGGATCCAGTCATCGTACGGACGCTCGTCGATCTCGACCTTCAGCACGGAGAGGATGTCGTCGGGCAAGGCCCAGACATAATCGTACCCGCTCTGCCCGCTGACGCCGGCCACGGTCGCGGACAGGGAGAGGGTCGAGCGGGCGAACCGCCACGTCGCGTTGGACAGGCGCTCTCTCACGATCTGGGGATAGATGGCGGCGGCAATCTGGCGTGCGTCTTCGCTGCCGCTGACGAGCGACGTAAGCGGCGCCTCACCGATCTCGGCGAGGGCGGAGTTGATGAGATCGAGCTTGCGCGCTGTCGCCATGCCGCATCTCAAACGCCCAGGAAATAATCGATCGCCGCCGAGGCATCGGTCACATTCAGCCGGTGAAGAACCTGACTTCCGGCCTCGAAGATGTTCGACTGAAGCTCGTCCGCCGACGACGCTTCCGTGAGCGTCGCTACATCGACCCACGTGGCCCCGGCATCGAAACTGCGCTGGTGCACGACCGTGCCCGCGCCGGCGAACTTCAGAGACAGCGTGGCAAAGCCGTAGACCGCGACCGGCCCGAGGGCGCCCGTGCTACTTGTTTGGCCCGTGACCCTGCTTGGGATTTCCGCCATTGGGGGGCTCCTTCGGCTCGGGCGGGCTCATCGAAAAGAGGCTGGGGCTGATCTTGATGCGCTCGCGCGCGTCAATCGACGGGACGTATTCCGCCGTGCCGGAATGAAGGTTGTAGACCTTCACCCAGCCGGCCGGGATCGCCCCGTCGGTGTCTCCGATCTCGTTAGCCATTCTTCGCCATGAATGCTGTGTAGTTGATGCCGGTGGCGATGGTGCCCGCCACAACGGTGTAGACGCGAATGTACGGGTAGATCGTCCCGTCCTGGAGATTCGTGAACGGAAGGTGGAAGCGGCCGGTGACGCTGTCAGCGGCCCCGCCGGGGCGCACCTCGGTGGCCCCGAAGTCGAGGGCGGCAAGGTTCTGGACGCCCGAAGAGAAGTCGGAAGCAGCGCAGCCCTGGACCACGACCGTGTACAGCTCGTTGTTCGAGGCGATCTCGATGTCGGTCACGTCGATGACGAGCGTGGACCGCATCACTGCCGTGCCGACATTGATCACTTTCGCAGTGCCGCCGACGGTTGCCGCCGCCGACGCCGCGACAAGGCCGGCGTCCTTGAGCAGGGACTCAAGGTCGAAGGTGAAGTCCAGCCGGCCCTCAAGATTGGCGACCATGGTTTCCTACTCCTCTTCAGGCCCTATCAGGCCGCGATGTCAGCGAGCGTGAACGAGCTCAGGCGGCAGATTGCATACGGATCTTCCACGACGAGGGCGATCAGCCATTCGATCTGGAGCGCCCGGTTCACGCCTTCTTGCACGAGGCCCATGTCGTAGACTTCCATGCCGCCGTTCTGAATGCCGTGCACGCCGCTCTCGCGAACGGACAGGATGTATGCGCTCGAACATTGAGCGGTGCCGCCACCGGCCGGCGTCTCCGTGAACGGAAGCGCCGCCGTCTGCTTGCCCGGCATGTCGGCGAACACGATGGGGATGTCGTTGTACGTCATCACCGGCCGGCCGAAATTCTCCCGGTCGAGATTGACGTTGCCGGCAATTGTCGAGCTGCGCTGGACCTTCGCCCATTTGGGCCTCATGGCGCGGGGCATGATGATGTGCGTGGGGTCCATGACCGTGTTGATCGCGTCATCGAGCTTCGACAGGCTAAGAGCCGCGCCTCCGGACGAAGACGAGTTGGCGACGTGCTGGCTGCCCGTGGAGGTCACGGGCACACGCACCTGTAGGCCGTCGAACTCGCGCGGGTTCGAGGTGGTGTCGCCCTTGATCATCTTGCGCCCGATTTCGCGGGCGAGGGCACGGGTCTTCATGTCGACCTGTCGAGCCCAGACGCCTTCGCCGAGCATCTTCATTTGTGCGCGGTCGAGCTGGATCATGCCGCCGGCAATGCGCAGGGCTTCCGTCTGCGGATTGATCACGCCCGTCGAGGTCGTGTAACTCTCGTTCACGCCACGGAAGGCAATGGCCGGGGCATCCGCTTCCAGATTGTAGGAATAGGAATTGCCCGGAATATCGACAAAGCCCATGATGTCGAGGAGTTCCGATTTGCGGAACAGCTCGATGATCGTGGCCTTCATCACGTTGCCTTCATCGACAGCGTTCTTCTGACCTTCCGCAAGCGTATACATCAGGCGTACTCCTAGCTGGCCTTGCGCTGACGTTCAAAGATCCGGGTCAGGCGCGTGACCGGACTCTCCTTCATGATCTGATCGAGAGCCGCGCCCTTCCGGGCCGGATCGGCCGTCTCTGCGGGGACACGCGAAGCCGACGACAGCAGCTTTTCGAGCGCCTCGACGCCATCCTTTGAAACCGTGAGGGCCATGAGGCTTTCTGCCTGCCCGGCCGTGAGTCGCGCCTTGAGCGCGGTCTCGATGGAGCGCAGGCGCTCCGGACCCTTCTCGCCCAGCGCCTTGATTTCGGCGTCGATCCGCGCACGGTCGGCTTCGAGCTGCTTGATTTCCGCAGCGGCGACGGCGCCAACCATGGCCTCGAACGCAGACTGGGGGAGCCTCGCCTTGTGCGCGGCAGCGCGGGCCGCCTCGATCAGGCCCTCGCGGCCCTCGACCGAAAACTGGTAGCCCTCCGGCATCTCGAAATCGGCCGGCAGCTTGACGTCGTACTTGTCCGCAGCCTCGGGGATCGTGCCCGCAAGGCTTTCGATCTCGGTACGGAATCGCTCAAGGCCCTGCACGTGCTCACCATACTCCGGCTTCAGCGTGCCCGCTTTCGCATCCCAGTACTGTTCGGGCACGAAAGCGGGCCGCTGCGACTGAGAGGACGCATCAGTCGGTTCCGGGGGGAGCTGCGTAGATTCTTGTCCTGAGGTCTCGGCCGTCAATGTCTGCTCCTCGGCAGATGGCATTCTCGACATAGCGCAAGAATTGCAATGCTCCCTGCACTTGTGACAAGGCCCGTAGGGGGACGGTTGCGTCTTTTTCCCCGTCCGTTGCGCGGGCGAGGTCGACTTCGAGGCGTTCGCGCATGTGCCGGAGCACGCCGAGGCCGTGCGGCGTCAGGAATGTGAGGGCAAAGTCCCTGTACATGGCTTCGGCCTCGGCGGTGATGGCTGGCTTAGGCGGCGCCGCGTGCAGGGGCGGGCGGGGCTTGCGCGATGGGGTCACTGAGGCGTCCGGCACTGGCAACTCCTTGGGCGAGGGAGGCGAGGAGCTGGGCCGCCTCTTCCTCCGTCCGCAGGGCGATGATCTCGTCACGCAGGGCCGCCTGGAGATTGTGCGCCGTCTTTGTGGCGTCGATCAGCATGGCGACGGTCTCGGGCGGAAACGAACCGTTGAGAATTTCGAGGAAGCGGGCGCCGGTGACGGCATCCTCCTGCCGGGCCGCGCGCAGGAGCGGCGACACGAGGCGCAGGCGCACCTGCTCGTCCTTGTACAGGACGGGCGCAATCGTCCCCCGCTGGATCAGGAGATGGCGGAAGCGCATGAAGATCGGGAACAACCATTCGACGGCCAGCCGCCCGAGGGGCGCGCCCTGCCGGCGCTGGTTCTCCAATGCTTCGTCCAGCCACTGCGTCGCCGTCGGCGGCGTCCGCCCCCGCTGCTCGGGCTTGTCCTGGTAGAGCGCGTGCTTGATCAGGCGGCGCAGGTCATCCTGCGTGAAGTACCCGATATCGAGGTTCGACGGGTTCTCGATGGTGCGGATCTCGCCATCCGGCCCGACGGGAATCCACGTCCCGGGCACGATGTCCGTGTCGAGATTGATGACGCCATCGTCGGTATACGACCGCACCGGATCGACCTGCCAGTTGGCGTTTTTCAGGATGAGGTAGGCAAGCTCGTCAGCCGTACGCGCCCATGGCAGGGCCTTGTATGCGGGGCCGATGCCCCAGGCCGTGTGGGTGTCCGTCAGCCACCGGGCGCCGACGAGCGGCCACGCGCCCTCGCCGGCCATCGTCTGCTCAAGCATGACGTCCTTGCCGCCGGACTCGAAAACGGCGTACTGCCATGTCGGCGTCCCCCGCTCCTTCCAGTCCCGGTAGCCGCCGTCAATGATCGTAATTTCGTCCGTCCCCTTCTTCTGCGACAGCTTCGGCCCCAGATCAATCCCCGGCCACAGGACCTGTGCGTGGTCGATCGTGACCTTCTGCTCACGGTAAACGCCGTCGATGCGCCCGTACGGGCCGGCGCACACATACGTGTTCACGAGAGGCAGTGCCTGGCAATGGATCGGGTATGAGAGCCCCGCCACCTCGTCGATGTGCATGACCGCCGTGCCCAAGGCCAGGTCTGCATTGGCCTCAACGACCGCCTCGTAGAAATTCGACGCGCGGATCTCCTCGAAGATCGCCGCATCCTGATCGGCGACGGCGCGGGCGATACGCTTCCTGTCGGCCTCGGACACGCCCGGCGGCAATATGACCTGCTGCTCGATCCACCGCTGGTCCGTGGGCGTATACGTGGCCAGGAGATCCGAGGCGAAGTCGCTCACCGCCTCCATGAGGGTGCCGTCATACACGTCGACGTGATCGTGCGTCTGCTGGGCCTGCATGCCGAACCGCGTCCGCCACGGCATGGCAAGGCGGTATATCTCCTGCAACCACGGCTCATGCGTGGCCCGGTCGGCCTTCGCCTTCGTCAGGCGGTCCTGATGCGCCTTCATCATCGGCCAAAGATGCTCAGGGGACGCGCGCCGCTCAGGCCGAGCGATCCCGACACGCGGCGCAGGCGCGTCAGCGTCTCATCCTGAAGCTGCTCCTGGATCGAGCGCAGGCGCTCGTTCTCCGCCAGGCGGGCATCGCGCTCACGCGCCCGTTTGACCGCCGGGTCTTCCTTCGGAGGCTTTGGGCTCATCATCGAGGACCCTCTGTGCACCGTTGCGCAAAAGCTGACGAAACAATCCGTAAGGGGTCAATGCCCGTAGCGGGACGTTCAGGACTCTGCAAACGAACGACACGCAATAAAGCGGCGGCCACGAGGCGGGGGAAGCCTCCCCCTTGGCAACGCGCAGGACCGGGCCTGAGGCGGCAGCCGCAGCCAGCCGGCCGGCAACGGCGGGGCCGGGTACGGCTTCAATGACGACGCCGTGGCGCGTGCACGACGCCCACACCCACGCATCGCTTTCCGGCACATGGCCGAACACGCTCACATGACGGAAATCGTTCCCCCACACCAGCCAGTCGAACCAGTACAGACGTGGCCGCCGGTGAAAGGCCACGTACCAGTACGGCGGATCAAATACCCGAACGGACGACAGGTCGTCTACCATTGCGCTTCCCCAGCGGATCGAGGCGAGCCCGGCCCACGTCGAAAGCCTTCGCCGTCTGGACCGGCTTCACCGACTTGCCCGCCCCCACAACCGTCCGCCCCTCCCCCGCCCCAAGGACAAGGTACTGAAGCGCATCGGCAATGTGGCTGAACCGGTTCTTGTCCGGCTCGTCCGAATATTTGGCGCCGCCACTCATGCGCAGGCGCCGGTACGCATACCCGCCGGCCAGCGCCGCCTTCAGCGTCGTGCACGAGGGCGACACCATCAGGGCAGGCTTCCCATCAACAAGGCGCACGAGCAAACTCTCGACCGTCTCAAGCCGCAGGGGTAACCGGTTCCCACCCGGCGCCGGCCTCACATGCAGCCCATTCGCCCTGAAAATCTGGTACGGCGTCCGGTCATCGTTCGGCCCCATAAAGTCCCCAGACGGGTCCCCAAAAATGTGAAACACCGCATCCGGCCCGTAACACTGTACCAGCCACTTCTTCACCTGCGGAGCAAAGATCGACGAGCCCTCATTCTGCGCCGTCAACTCATGCTGGATCAGCCACTGCCCGCGCAGACACTGCGCCGCCACCGCCGCAGGCTGCCGGCCAAAGTCGATCCCCACATACACATCCACGCCCGGATACGCCTTCAGCGGCTTGCTCGCCAAATGCACACCCTGACTGTACTGCGGCCACACAGGTCGACCGTCCTTGTGCGTGCCCAGACGATTGAGAATGTTCACGTCAATCCACGTTTTCGGCTTCCCCGCCGTCAGGTTGTCGTAATACCCCTTGGGCAGGTACCTCACGTTCTCCGCGCGCACATTCGGCTCATACCCCGTAAGGTTCCCATGCTCGTCAAACACCTCCACCAGCCCCGCCGGCTGAATATAAAACGACCAGTTCTTCGGCTTCTCCAGCGCCTTAATCTGCTCGTCCGTCATCCAGTCCGGCGGCGGAACATCCCCCCTCATCACCGGTATCCAATGCTCCTCATCAGGCGCGTTCGTGTCCATGATCAGGCCATGCCACGTCGGCCCCCCATCAATCATCTTCGGAAACCGACCCGTCCGACCCAAAAGATCATCAATAATCGCCTTCGGAACCTCCCGGCCCTCATTCACCCACGCCCCCGTCACCTCCGTCGACAACAACTTCTTCCGATCATCCTCATTGTCCAGCGCCAGAAAAATCACCTCAGCCTCAACATCCCCATTCCTCAAAAAATGTGTGTACGGCCTCTGCCTCCGAAACTGCCCCCACCCACCCTCAGACGGATCCCCCTCCGGAAACCACTCAAGCCACGTCTTCACCGTCGACTGATCCAGCTCCGGGTACGTGTTCCTCACCACAAACCACCGCGTCCGCCTCACCCCCCCCGGACCAGGCGCCTGCAAACTCGCCCCCATCCAAACCTTCTGACAACACGCCACACTCTTCCCACTCCCCCACGGACCCTGAATGATCGTCACCAGCGACCAGTCCATGAGAAACCGCGACAACACCTCCCCGTCAGGCGCGTACTCCCTCAATCGCTCCGCACGCTCCCAAAGATCACCAGCCATCACAAAACCCCCAGAAACACAAAAAAAATTTGGAGAAAGGGTAGGGGGGCAATCGTGCGGGGAGGATAGGCATAGATACCAGGTCGCGCCCGGTTTTGCCCCCCCGCCCCCCTCCCCGCCCGTCGCCGAAATCGGGGCCGTATGGAGGCCGAACGGCGCCGGCACGGGCAGCGCACATAATACGGCATCTCATCCGATAATCTTTATTATGTAAAATGCTTTCCTCAATCATTTCAACGACTTAGCCCAAAACCGGCTCTTCTTCGTCCTCGCCGACCGGCGCCGACACAACATCTGGTGCGCGCACCTGTCCCGCGAGAGCCGGGTGAGGCGTGATATCCCGCGTCTGCACGACCTGCTGCAGGATCACCGTGCGCTCGACCCTGTGTGTCACGGTCTGCCTGTGCTCGCTCTTCGCCGTCGGGACGTACCCTGCGAGGGCCGCGAGGAACTTGCTCGCATCGAGGCGGACTGCCTCGCTCGTGGCGCCGGTGGCGAGCGCGTAGATCTCGCCGAGCGCCTTGTCGCCCCATCTATTCACGCGCGCCGCCTGTAGATCCCTCTCAAGCGCCACCACGTGCGGCCTCTTCAGCGCTTGTCTCAGCGCCTCATCTGTCATCCCGGCCTTTTCTGCGGCTTCCCTCCGCGTCAGAGCTTCGAACACCATGAGATGCAGGGCTTTTGTAAGAGCCTTGCGCATCTTGGGCGCGGCTGCGCCTTTCCTCGCGGCGTCGAGGGTGATTTTGTGTCGGGGCTTGGGTTGCCTGGTCACTGGTGCCGGCTCGTCTGTGAGTAGGGTGTGGGTTTCTCGCGACCCTCCTGTTGGGTGCCGGTTTTATTTGCGCGCGGCAAGGCCCGTGGTGGGACCTTTTCGTAGGCTGTTGATTTCATTGGCGATTTTTGTGCGGTTGCCGGGCACAT